>JBEIQZ010000054.1:0-17337 GCA_040376255.1 Alphaproteobacteria bacterium | reverse complement strand
TCCGCCACCTTCGCCGCCACATACGAGCCCCGCACCGCCGAGGCCTCCGAGGTCGACGTCCTCATCCACAGCAACGACCCGGACGAGGAGTTCACCATCGTCCACCTCCAGGGCACCGGGCTCGCCCCCGTCATCCAGCTCGACCCCTGGAGCTACGACTACGGCGCCGCCGACATCGGCTGCGCGGTCGCGCTCCCGGTAGCGATCAGGAACGTCGGCAACACCGACCTGATCGTCACCGACCTCACCTACCTCACCGCCTCCAGCGAGCTTAGCTTCGACGCCCTCGAAGCCGTCAACGGCCCCCTCCCCTGGACCGTCGCCCCCGGCGGCGAGGTCGAGATCAGCGCGATCTACCTCCCGACCGACGACCTCAGAGACGAGGGCTACCTCCAGGTCAGCTCCAACGACCCGTACCAGGGCGCTGCGGAGGCCACCCAGATCGGCCAGGGCCAGCTGCCCCCGCTTGTGACTGAGACCTTCGTTCAGGACAGCGGCCTGGCCGATCTCCTGTTCATCATCGACGACGCCGCTGCGATGGAGCAGGCGCAGGCGCGCATCGCCGCCAGCGCTGAGACGCTGCTCGACAGCATGGTCGACGCCGGTATGCGCTTCCACATCGGCGTCATCACCGCCCGCTCCCCGATCTTCCAGGGCGCGATCCTGACCGAAGCCACGCCCGACATGGAAGATGCCTTCATCAGCCAGCTCCCCGGCGTCGGGGGAACCGGCGACGGACAGCCCGCAGAGATGGCGTGGCAGGCCACCCGGAGCGGCGCCGACGCCGGGCCGGGCGGCGCCTTCCTCCGCGACGACGCGCTGCTTGCCATGATCTTCATCTCCGACGGGCCGGACACCAGCCCGACCGACTGGTCGATCTACCTCTCCGATTTTCAGGCGCTGAAGACCGACTCAGACGATCTCCAGATCCACGCCATCTCCGGCGACTACCCGGACGGCTGCGACGGCGCCTCCGCCGCTGACAACGCCTATGAGATGTCGGTCGCCACAGACGGCCTCTACCTCTCCGCCTGCGCCATCAATTGGAACCCGCACATGGAGGCCATCGCTGAGCGCGTCCAGCGCGACTTTCGCGGCTGCGAGCTCAGCCAGTTCCCCGACCCGGACAGCGTCGAGGTCAGCGTGGACGGTGTCCCGCTCACGGAGCGCTGGGCCTATAACAACACCGACAACAACGTGACCTTCGATGAGACCCCGGAGCCGGGCGCCGTCATCACCATCACCTACCGGCCCATGCCCTCCTGCCCCGGCTGACCGCGCTCCCGCCCACCGGCCCCCGCCCTCTCTGTGATATACTCGCCCGATGCTGATGCTCCTCCTTTTCGCCGCCTGCTCGGGCGGCAAGCCCGCCGCTGACGACAGCGCGACAAGCGCCACCGACTACGAACACGCCCTCGTCCCCGAGCAGTACCGGGGGAGCTGGGACGTGGAGTCCGCCAACTGCGAAGACGCGATCTTCTACTGGGCCTTCGAGGGGGGCGTCGACGAGGGCGGCAACCTCTCCGGCAAGGAGTCCTGGTACTGGTTCTTCGCCGACGAGGGCTCCGGCACCGACTGCGTGGACGTGTTCGACGTCAGCGGCCAGGAGGAGGACACCTTTTTAGAGACCCCCTGCTTCAGCTGCGACCGCGAGTTCACCGCCACCTGGACGCTGGGCGAGACCGGCTGCAGCTGGGACGGCTACGAGAACCTGCTCGACAACGACGACACCGACCGCATCGACGAGGAGGAGTACGAGTTCATCTTCCTGCTCGACTCCCACAACGGCGACGAGCTGCTCCCGCAGATGAACGTCTGGTCCTACGTGCAGGACGATCAGAGCCGGGGCTCCTACAACGACCGCGCCATCTCCATCGGCACCTACGCCCCGACCGGCTCCGACAGCATGGGCGCCGCCGATCTGGACTGGGCCATCGGCGACGGGGTGTGCATCACCATCGAGTCCGGCTGAGCTGTCCGGCTGATCCTCAGAACGCCGACACCAGCGCGTCGCAGGCGGCGGCGGTGACATCGCCGCTGACTGAGCCGGTGCCGGGATCGGGCTCTGAGTTCTGGAGATCGTAGATGAACTGGCCGCTGTAGGTGTCCATCGCCACGGTGAGCTGGTAGGACTCGCCGTCTTCGCTGCGCTGGAGGTCGAGCGCGAAGGTCTCGGGCGATCCCTGCCACCACGGCCCGTCGTACTGCCAGCCGTCGTCCCCGCCCAGATCGACCCACTCGCCGTCGTCCATCGCGCAGGACACCGACACGGTGGCGTCGAGGATTGTGGCGTCGGTCAGCGTCAGCGATCCGTCGAAGGGCGCGCGCACGCTGAGCGAGCAGCCCCCGGCCTCATAGACGGCGGTGGGCAGCCAGTCGGGATCGGTGCCGAGCGCCTCGCCCGCGTCCTCGCAGGAGGCGTCCGCCACCGGGTAGACGACGAGGAAGATCTCGCCGCTAAGCTCAGCCGCGTAGGCCGCGCCCGGGCGCATCTCGCCGCTGCTGCCATTGGAGCTGATCACCCCGGTCAGCGTCGGCCCGCCCGCCTTCTCGCCGGTACACCCCGCCAGCAGCGCCAGCACGAACAGCGCCGACCCGCCGCGCCCCGATCCGCTCCACCTCGATCCGCCCATCGCGCCTCCTCCACAAGGCGCCGTTATATCATAACGGAGGGAGTGGAATCACCAGCGCTCCAGCCCCGCCACCCCCGGCCGCCCCACGCCCAGCCGGTGCGCCTCGCGGACTCTCTGTAAAAAAATAGAAAATCGCCGCATGGCATCAACATCGCCGCATGGCATCAACGCGGATCAACATCCTCCAGGTGCTTCACTGCCGGTACCCGATGGAGGGGGCGATCCCGCTTCTCCTGAGTGACGAGGATGCCGCCGATGGACTCTGCGGCGGCGCTGTGGGCGGCGTCCAGGGCAGAGAGGCCGTATTGGATGGCGAGCTGCTCGGCGCGGGCGAGGAGGGCGGGGGTGACGGGGATGTGTTCAGCGCGTTGAAACCACGACTCGTAGAATGCGAGTTCGTCCACCTTGCGGTGAAACGTCGCCTTCGGGATGACTTCAAGGCGGATCAGCGCCGAGGTATAAAACTCAACACCTTCCAGGTCGTAGAGGGCGGACACGACCTCTTCTGTGTCCCGATCTCTGCGGCCAAGGCGGATCAGGACATTCGCGTCGAGGACAAGCTTCAACAGTTAATCCCTGATACCAAAACGGTAATAGCGGATCTCTGCCTCCATCTCTTCTTCAGAGAGGACAGGGCTGGATGCACGATTCTTCTCTGCGAGCTTCATCCACTCCTTGAACCATGCCTTGCGCTCTTCCACCGTCATCTCGTTCAGTTTCTTCGGGTGGGTGGAATCTCCCTGCTCCAACAGACCCGGAATTGCAACCATCGGACACCTCCTCTGATGAGTTTAACGGATGATCATCTGATCAGCGAGTACGGAGAGCAGATCACCCAGATTGTCGCCTGGGTAGCTGAGCGCGTCGACGCGGACGCTACAGTGCAATGTGTTCACGTTGTACGCTCTCGACGGCGCTCCACCGCCTCTGTTCACCAGCCCTCCAACCCCGCCACCCCCGGCCGCCCCACCCCCAGCCGGTGCGCCTCGCGGATCGCGGAGATCACCGCGCCGTGGACAGTGGAGGGCGCGTCCGGTTCGGTGGCCTCCCCGGCGAAGAACACGCGGGCGCTCCCGGGATCTCCGGGAAGATCGGCGGGCTCCGCCATCGCCTCATAGTCGGCGCGGCTGGCCCCGACCGGCAGGTAGCTGTAGGAGCCGCCCGCCCACGGATCCTGCGTCCAGCCGGTGACCGCCGCCGCGACCGGCGCGGGGATCCCGCCCCCGTGCGCCGCCGCGAGCGACGCCAGCGCGCCGTCGATGATCTGCTGCTCCGTCCACGGCTCCCCGCCGGACGCGCCCTGCACCTCGCGCGCGAAGCGGCCCCCGTAGAGGCAGACCAGCGCGGGAGCACCGGCCCCGCCGTCGGCGCCGGTGTAGGGGCTGATGTCGTAGAACTCGGGGAAGCTGCCGGAGCCGTCCGCGTCCACCACCGTCACCCCGCCCTCCCACCACCGCTCCGCCCACACCAGCACGACTTTTTCGAGGTTGCCGGTGTCCATCCGCGCCAGCGCCGCCTGCTTCTCCTCCGGCAGCGGCGGATCGAAGGCGATGTAGCCCCGCTGCAGCACGGAGAGCGGCGCCGTTATCACCGCCTGCGTCCCGGTGAACACCTCCCCGCCCGCCTCCAGGGTGACGCCCGCGCCGTCCTGCCGGACGCTGCTGACGGGATGGGACAGCCGGATGTCCAGCCCCGCCGCCATCGCCGCGACGTAGCCGCCGTAGCCCCCCACCGGCAGGTGATCGCCCCCGCCCAGCTCCTCCTCCTCCCAGAACGCCGCCAGCCCGTGCTGATCGACGGGGCTGGCGTACTCCAATTCCACCATCCACTGATCGATGGCGAAGGCCGAGAACCGCCGCTCCTGCGCGCCCTGGCCAAGATCATCCAGGTAGACGTCCCGCCCGTCGGCAACGCTCGCCCCGCCGCCGAGCCGCCGCTGGAGCGCGGGCAGGCTCCGGGCAAAATCGTCCATCGTGGACTCCATCTGCGCCCACGGGCGCGGGGAGGACTCCCCGCTCGCCGCGTCGTAGACGTGCGACCACGGCATCTCATCCGGCACATAGCCGAGCCCCTGCCCGTCCGCGAAGTCCGCCACCGGGTTGCGCCGCGTCCCGTGCAGCCAGGCGGCCCCCAGATCCACCGTCGCCCCCCCGACCCGATCCGTCCGGATGCGCCCGCCGATCCGATCCTGCGCCTCCAGCACCACCACCTCCACCCCCGCCTCCTGCAGCAGCCGCGCCGCCGTCAGGCCCGCGATCCCCGCGCCGACCACCAGCACCCGGCTGTCCGGATCGCCCACTGCCTGCCCCGGCGCCCCCTTGTCCGGCGCCCGGCACCCGCCCGCCAACAGCGCCGCCGCGCACACCCAGCCGATCCACCTCCGCATTCCCCCTCCCGCTTCAGCCTGCCTCGTCCAGCAGCAACAGCAGCAGCGCCATCGCGATCACCGTGCAGAAGAACCCGATGAACCCGATGCGGAAGCGCCCGTGCGCCCCGCCCGCCGAGGGGCCGAAGTTCCCCCGCGACCAGAACGCGAACCCGCGCACTGCGTACCACAGCACCCCGCGATCCCGCCGCCGGTGGTAGACCATCAATTCCAGCGCGCTCCCCGCCGCCAGCAACCAACACCCCAGCGCGGCCAGCGCCATCAACCCGATGAGAACGCCCATCTTCCTCTCCGGACTGGAGTCTAACGGATCGCAGGCTACAACGACACGCCACCGACCCGCCCCGGATCAGGCTATCTCTTCAGCCTGGAGCGATGATGACCCGTACAGAACCATCGTGGACCCGCGCATTTCCTCTCTCCGCGCTGCCTGCCAACAGCGCCAGACTGTTCCGCCACGGATCATCTCAGATCGCCGTATTTCATCGCGCCGCCGACCCCGCCACCGGCGAGACCGGCGGCCTGTACGCCATCGACAACCGCTGCCCCCACGAGGGCTACCCGCTGCTCCAGGGGAGCGTACAGCAGGAGAGCCGGGGCTGTATCCTTACCTGCAAGTGGCACAACTTCAAGTTCCGCCTCGAAGACGGCGCCTGCGTGATGGGCGAGGAGGGCGTCCGGAGCTACCCGGTGCGCGTCGCGGAGGAGGGCGGGCATGTCGAGATCGACCTCAGCGCGCCCCCCGCGCTGCTCGCCGGGCTGTGGGCGGATCTGCAGGCCGGGCTGCAGAAGCAGGAGACGGGCCGGATGGCGCGGACGGCGGTGCGGCTGCTGGATCTGGGGGTCGCGCCGGTGGAGATCATCCGGGCGGCGGCGGTCTACGCCTGCGATCACGGCGACTGGGGGATCTCCCACGCCCCGGCGATGGCCTCGGAGCTGGCGACCGCCCTCGCGCCGGGGGCGCCGGTGGAGCTGCAGCTCACCCAATTGCTCGACCTCACCGCGCGATCCACCCTCGGCAACCCGGCGCGCGTCCGGCCTGATCCCGCCGATCCGGGCGCTGATCCGGTCGCCGCCGGGGCACGGCTGCAGGCGCTCGTGGAGGCCGAGCGGGCGGCGGAGGCCGAGGCGCTGCTGCGGGGGGCGGTTGCGCGGGGCTGGCGCGCGGCGGAGATCCGCCCGTGGCTGCTCCGGCTCTGCGCCGATCACTTCCTCGACTTCGGCCACATGCTCATCTACACCAGCCGGATCTTCGCGCTGCTGGAGGCGCCGGATCATGCGCCGGATCAGGGGGCGCCGGAGGCCACCCCGGAGGTGTGGGACAGCGTCCTCGGCGGGCTGGTCTACGGGATCGTCTGCGGGACGCGCGAGGATCTGCTCCCGCTGTGGAGCGGCTGGCGGAGCCGGATCGCGGCGATGGAGAGCAGCGCGTCAGCGGGCGGAGCTCCGCAGGAGAGCAGTCCGGAGGCGCAGCTGACCGAGGCGGGGCTGGCTGAGGCGCTGCTGGAGGCCGATCCCCCCCGCGCGTTCGCGCTGGTGGCGGGCGCGCTGGCGACGGGCGCGCTGGCGGCGGGCGCGCTGAACCCGGCGCTCGCGGCGCTCAGCATCACGGCGGCGGAGCGCCTTTTGCGGTTCGATCTGGCGCTCGACGCCTCCCCCGACGTCGAGGAGGGCTGGCTCGATCTGACGCACCGGCTCACCTTTGTCCACGCGATCCGGACAGTCGCGCCATGGGCCGATCCCGCGATCCTGCTGCGGCTCTGCCTGCAGGCGGCGCAATTCGTCGCGGCGGCGCGGCCTGCAGACGGGCCGCCGCCGGAGATCCGGCCTGAGCCCGCGACCCTGGAGCAGGTCACAGCGGCGGTGCGGGCGCGCCAGCCGGAGGAGGCGCTGAACCGCGCGGCGGGCTGGCTGTCCGGCATGGGCGCGTCGGGCGGAACCGGCTGGGTGGCAGCGCAGGCGGAGCCGCTCACGGCCGCCCTGGAGGCGATCGCCCTCCGCGATCACGCCACCCGCGCCATCTTCCTCGTCCACCACCTGAAGACCCTCCGCGCCGGTCACCGGGAGAGCGCCGCCACCGGCGACCCCCGACCGCTGCTCGCAGCGATCCGCTACCTCGCCGCGCCGACGCGGGAGCGGCAGGTGGAGCGGGCGGTGCTGAACGCGATCCGGCTGGTGCGGGAAGGGAAACCCCCGGTGTCGCGCACCGGTTGATTCTGATATAGGATGCCGCAATCTGCAGGTCTGATCATGTCCGTCCATCCTCCCTCCCGGCTGTCTTTTCTGTCCCTGCTCTCTCTGCTCCCCCTGGGCGCCCTGAGCGTGTCGGTCGGGTGTGTCGACTACAACCTGAAGAACCCGAACAACCAGCCGGGGACGCTCGACAGCGGCAACGGGACGGACGGGTACGGGACGGACATCGAGAATTCGGCCTGTGAGGAGTTAAGCGCGCCGCGCGTGGACTGCGGAAACTCAGACTCCTGCGACTACGAGATCGGCGGCTTCGAGCCGGTCATCTCCTGGTCGATCCCGGGGACATCGCTGGCGATGCCGGCGGTCGCGGATCTGGACGGCGACGGCACGCCCGAGGTGATCGCCAACATCATCGACAGCTTCCTGCCGGTGCCGGGGCGGCTCCAGGTGTGGTCGGGCGACGGATCGGGGATGGTCTGGGAGGACACCACCCGCCCCATCGCCTACGGCGGCCACCCGGCGGTCGGGGACGTCGACGGGGACGGGCGCCCGGAGGTGCTGGAGACGATCCAGTACCAGGACAACCTGTTCGGGGCCGGGGACTTCACGGTGGGGATGTGGTCGTGGGACGGGGATTTTGTCGGCGAGTCCGACCACTTCACCGACGGCTCCCTCGACCACGCCACCGGCCTCGCCATCGCCGACCTCGACCACGACGGCGCCGCCGAGATCGTCGCCGGGCGCGCGATCCTCAACTTCGATCTCAGCACGCGCGGCATCGGGCGGGTCGGGCGCGGGGTGGGGATGGGGCGGGTCGGGGTGATCGCGGAGGGTTCGCACCCGGCCATCGCCGACCTGGATCTGGACGGCGACGAGGAGATCATCGTCGGGAACGCGATCTATGACGCAGACGGGAACACGATCTGGGCCGACGCGATGGGCGACGACGGATCGCCCTCAGTCGCCAATCTCGACAGCGACCCGGAGGGCGAGTTCGTCGTCTCCTACGGCAACACCTACCGCGCCCACGACACCGACGGCAGCCTGATGTGGGGGCCGGACACCATCCAGAGCGGCAACATCCTGTCCAGCCCCGCCATCGGCGACCTCGACGGCGACGGATCGCCCGAGATCGTGGTGGCGGGCGGGAACGCGCTGCGGGTGGTGCGCGCGGACGGCAGCATCCTGTGGGACGCGCGGGTCACCGACGAGTCCGGCGCGACCGGCGCCTCCATCTTCGACTTCGACGCCGACGGCACGCCCGAGGTCGTCTACATCGACGAGGTGGAGATGATCGCCTACAACGGCTCAGACGGCACCGTGAAGTTCCGCTCCACCACCCACGCCTCAGTCACGATGTACGACTACCCGGTGATCGCCGACGTCGACAACGACGGCCACGCCAACATCCTCGTCGCCAACCAGAGCAGCGAGGGCGGGATCGTCGTCTACGAGGACGCCACGAACTCCTGGGCGCCCGCCCGCACCGTCTGGAACCAGCACCCCTACAGCATCACCAACATCAACGACGATCTCTCCGTCCCGGCCAACGTCACCCCCAACTTCACCGGCTACAACAACTACCACTCCGCCATGACCCTCGCCCCCGGCGAGACCCTCGGCGACGACCTCCAGTCCGAGATCGTCTCGATCTGCGAGGCCGACTGCGCGGCGGGCTGGCTCCGGGTGGTGGCGCGGGTGCGGAACCTCTCCACGCGCGACCTCGACGCGGGGGTGTGGCTCTCGCTCTACGCGCGGACGGACGACGGCTATGAGCTGGTCTCCTCCGTGCAGACCGAAGAGCCCATGCGCTCCGGCAAGACCTCGCTCGGGATCGTGTTCTCCGTCCCCGCTGAGGTGGCGCGGGACATGGAGGGGATGCTGGTGCGCGCCGACGACGACGGCACCGGCACCGGCCTCATCACCGAGTGCGTCGAGAACGACAATGAGTACTGGGAAGAAGGCGCCCTCTGCCGGGATTAGCCCGCCCCGATCAGCCCGCCGGGATCAGTCCGCGCCCCACTCCAGGGTGATCGTCACGTCCTCAGTCACCGGGAAGCAGCCCTGCATGTCCCGCGCGACCGCGACCGGCACGCTGACCGCCGGGTGGCCCGCTGCAGCGCCCCGCACCTCCAGATCCCCGGCGTCGTTCTCCCCGCACAGGAACAGGCCCGTCCCGTCCGGCGCGCAGGGCGCCCAGGCGTCCTCGCCCTGATCCGCGTGGCGCCAGTCGACGACCTGCTCCTCCAGCGCCTCCCCGCCCGACCCGGCCAGCGTCACCCGCGCCGACGGGATCACCGCGTCGCCGCAGATCTGATCCTCCATCACCAGCGTCTCAGACTGCGGCTCCACGTGGCACTCCCCGGCCTCGATGGTGCGCGCGAGGTCGTAGCTCTGCTTGCCCTCGGCGCTGACCCGGACGGTGAGCGATCCGGCCTCGTCCGCCCCGCAGGCCCAGACCCCGCCCATGTCCTCGCAGGGGTTGAACTCAGCCCCGTCGAAGCTGTAGGTGACGTCCGCCCCCTCGACCGGCGCCCCTGCGTCGTCAACCAGCGTCAGGTTGAACGAGAACACGAGCATGGTGTCGCAGGCGATGGGCTCTCCGGCGTCACAGCCTGACAGGAGCGCGACGAGGAATGCCGGCAGCGCCGCAGGGAGCGCGGCAGGGAGCGCCGCAGAGATCAGGGAGCGCGCGCGGGACACCGTGGACAGACCGTTTCGCATGGAACCTCCGTGCCACCCTATAAGCAATCCCGGTGCCACCCGCGCCCTGCGCCTGCGCTCCGCCCACACCCGGCCTCCTTGCTGCATCTTTTGATCGTCCCGGGTACACCGGCCTGATCCAGATGCGCCTCCGGCGCCCGACCCGGATCGGCGTGTCGCGCTCCGCGACGTGAGGCGGTGCTCCGACGGCGTCGAAGCCTTCTCTCGCGACGTGAGGCGGTGCTCCGACGGCGTCGAAGCCTTCTCTCACGACGTGAGGCGGTGTTCCGACGGCGTCGAAGGCTTCTCTCGCGACGTGAGGCGGTGTTCCGACGGCGTCGAAGCCTTCTCTCGCGACGTGAGGCGGTGTTCCGACGGCGTCGAAGCCTTCTCTCACGACGTGAGGCGGTCTGTTAAGCGCGTCGGAGCCTTCCCCGATCCGGTATAAGAGGTGCCATGACCACCGGGAGACACCGCCTCGCCGTCCTCGGCACCGGCTCTGACGTCGGGAAAAGCGTCCTCACCTCCGCCTTCTGCCGTATTTTTTCGGATCGGGGCGTCCGCGTCGCGCCGTTCAAGGCCCAGAACATGTCAAACAACGCGGCGGTCACCTGGGACGGCGGCGAGATCGGGCGCGCCCAGTACGTCCAGGCGCAGGCGGCGCGGCTGCTGCCGACCACCGACATGAACCCGGTGCTGATCAAGCCGACCACCGACACCGGGGCGCAGGTGATCCTCCACGGGCGCGTCCTCGGCGACACCACCGCGAAGGCGTGGTTCTCCGACACCTCCCGCGCCCGCACCGAGGCCGCCGCCGCGCTCCACCGGCTGCTCGCCGCCCACGACGGCGTGGTGATCGAGGGGGCGGGCTCCTGCGCCGAGGTCAACCTGCGCGACCGGGACTATGTGAACTTCGACATGGCGCATGCCGCTGAGGCGCCGGTGCTGCTCGTCGCGGACATCCACCGGGGCGGGGTGTTCGCGCAGGTCGTCGGGACGATGCAGTGCGCGCGCCCCGCAGATCGGGCGCGGGTGGCGGGCGTGCTGATCAACCGCTTCCGGGGCGACCTGCGGCTGTTTGAGGACGGGGTGCGCTGGCTGGAGCAGGCGACCGGGCTGCCGGTGCTGGGCGTGATCCCGCACCTGCCGCAGCTCCACATCGAGGAGGAGGACGCGCTGCCGCTCGAAGTCCCGCTCGACCCGCCCCCCCGCGCCCCGGACGGGCGCATCCGGATCGGCATGATCCGGCTGCCGCACGTCGCCAACTTCACCGACTTCCTGCCCTTCGCCCGCCACCCCGCCAGCATCGACGCCCACTGGCTCGCCCGCCTGCGCCCGCTCGCCGGCTACGACCTGCTGATCCTCCCCGGCACAAAGAACACGCGCGGCGACCTCGCATGGCTCCGCGCCGCCGGGTGGGAGCCGGAGATCCGCCGCTTCCACGCCGCAGGCGGGCGCGTCCTCGGCGTCTGCGGCGGCTACCAGATGCTCGGGCGCACCGTGGCCGACCCGTCCGGCGTCGAGGGCCCCCCCGGCGCCGACCCCGGCCTCGGCCTGCTCCCGGTCGACACCGTCATGGCCGCCACAAAACGCGTGACGCAGGCGCGCGGCAGGCTCCGCGCCGGCGAGCCGGTCAGCGGCTACGAGATCCACATGGGCCGGACGACCGTGGACGAGGGGACACCGCCGCTCTGGTGGCCGGAGGGCGGCGCCCCGGACGGCGCGCAGGCCGGGCAGGTCGCCGGGTGCTACCTCCACGGCCTCTTCGACGAGGCGGCGGCGATGGCGGCGCTCATCGGGGCGACCGGCGCGCACCGCGAGGCGATCCTCAGCGCGCCGGGGGCGGGCGCGGCGCGGGAGGCGGCGTTCGACCGGCTCGCGGCGCATGTGCTGGCGCATCTGCGGGTGGGGTGGGAGGAGATCGTCGGCTGCTGACGCTCAGCCGACGCCCAGCCGCTCCCGCAGAAAATCGAGGATCACCCCCCGCGCCAACTGCTCCCCGATGCCGCCCGGCCGCACATCGAAGCCGTGATCGGCCATCGGGATCTCCAGCAGCCGCACCTGCTGACCGGCGGCCCGGAGCGCCTCCGCGAGCCGCCGCGCGTTCTCAGGGCGGACGCAGCGCTCGCCGGTGCCGTGGACGAGCAGGGTGGGCGGGACGGGGTGACCGAGGTGCTGCATCGGGGTGGCGAGCCGGTACGCCTCCGGCGCCTGCGCCGGGGTGCCGCCGAGGTAGACCTCCAGGGCGTCGGTGCCGTCCACGACGTCGGGGACGTAGGGGTTGGCATGCGCCCACGCCAGGTCGGTCGGGCCGTAGATGGAGACGACGGCGCGGAGGCGGACGGGCGCGCCCGATACACCGCAGGCGGCAGGCCCGTCCGGCGGCGACAGCGCGGCCAGCGCAGCAGGATCAGCGTACGCCGCGAGCAGCGCGATCTGACCGCCCGCCGACCGCCCCAGCAGCGCCCCGCGCTCCGGATCGAGGCCGAGGGCGGCGGCGTGTGTCCGCAGGGCGACGAGCCAGCACTGGACGTCCTGGATCGCGGCGGGGAACCGGATCGGCCTGCCGCCCGCCGGGGTCGCGCCGCCCGCCAGCCGGTACTGGACGTCCACCACCGAGATCCCCGCCGCCGCCAGCCGCGCCGACACGTCCGCCACATCGCCCTTGTCGCCCGATCTCCAGCTCCCGCCGTGGACGACCACAACAAACGGGTGCGGCCCCGGCCCCGGCGCCCGCCACAGATCGGCGGAGAGCCCCGGCAGCAGCGCCAGATCCCGCTCGACGACCGGCGCCGCAGCGCCAGATCCCGCGCCGAGCCACTCTGCCAGCGAGAACCGCTGCCCCTCCCGCAGATAGACCGGCGCCGCCAGCAGCCCCGGCAGCAGCCCGCCGAGGACACAGAGCAGCGCCGCCCCCGCGACCCACGGCCCCGCGACCCACGGCTCAGCGCCGGATCGGGACGCGAGTGCCAGCGCCAGCGCGAGCGCGAGCGCGATCCCGCCGGTCACCACCGCGAGCAGGGAGCCCTCCAGCGCGCCGAACCGGATCATCCAGTGCGTCCAGTTGAGCGGCGGCACAAGCATCACCGCGACCTGCAGCAGCGACAGCCCAAGCGCGAGCGCCTGCGCGATCCACATCCAGCGGCTCATTTCGCCCGCTACTTCACGTCCAGGGTGATGGCGCCCGGCCCTACATTGAAGCGCGCCTCCTCCTTCCAGGGCGCCTCGCTGGTCTGCCCCTCATCGACCTCCTGAGTCCGGATCGCCACGGAGTCCCCGTCGCGTACCACCCGGAGGTTCGTCCCGCCGCCCGCCCACCAGGTGTTGACGCCCCAGAGCGCGCCGTCTATCCCGGCCTGCCCCTCTCCAGTGGACTGCATAGTCCGCTCAAAACGATTGCCTGCGCCTGCCTCAATGCGGATCGTGAGGGTCGGAGGCTCGCCGTTCGGCCCCTGCTCAGCGGCGGTCTGGACGATGCGCAGCAGAGTTGCCGCGCGGGACGGGGCGGTCGCCGCTTCGCGGGCTGGAGCTGCGACGGGGGCGGGGGCGGGGGCCGGAGCAGAGGAACAGGCAAGGAGGAACAGGAGCATCGTCGATCTTCCAGGGAGCTTGCACCGTAATGCCCCGCTTTTATCGCGTCAACCGATCCCGGTATAGCTGCGCCCAGCCTGGGCTACCGGCATTGCGCCTCTGCCGTCACCCCGTTGTTCTCCTCGTCGCACTCCATCAGCGCGTCGAAGCCCCCGGCGTCGCGATCCGCCTCGATCCAGGGCCGCTCCCCGGCGAGGTCAGCGCCGTTGACATCCAATTGGATGCCGGGGCTGGAGTAGCCGCTGGGGATGGCGTCAGGCAGGGTGACGGTGGCGACGATGGCGCCGTTCGGTCCGGCGCGGACGCTGATCGGCAGCCCGGCGGGGACCTCCTCGGTGCCCTGGTTCCAGACGCGCACGACCATGTAGAGGTGATCGGGGCACTCGTCGGTGCAGACATCGACGACCTCGACGGTGACGTCCTTCCAGGAGGCGGGCGGCGCGCCGGCGTCGGCGGAGCGGAAGTTGTTGTAGAGCGTCCAGTTCTCGTCGCGGACGGCGGGGATGGTGCCGTCGGGGTTGACGTTGGTGATGCTGTAGCCGTGCTGGTTCCAGATCTGGCGTCCGGGGGGCCAGGTGTTGTTCGCGTCGCCGTAGACGGTGAGCCCGGCGGCGGACTGGCCGTGGAGCATGATGATCTCGACGTGGCCGTCAGCGTCGACATCGGCCACGATGGGCGTCTCAAAACCGGTGTAGGACTCGTGATCGCCGGACTCCAGCTTGATGTGGCCGTCGCGCCCGTCGAAGACCCGCACCCACTCCTCGTCGGCGTAGACCACCTCCGGGTAGCCGTCCTGCTCGAAGTCGAACAGGATCGGCCCGGCGGCGCCGCTCTGATCCTGCACCTGCTGCGTCCAGAGCCGCGTCCCGTTCCACCGATAGGCGCGCATCTGGCTGGAGCCGACCACGACAAAGTCCGGGCGCCCGTCGCCGTCGAGATCGTCGATGGCGGGGGGGCCGATGTAGTTGGTGTTCGGGAAGGTGTCCTCCCAGCCGGTCCAGCTCATGTCGCTCTCCAGCGTGAACACGCGGTTCCCCTTGACCGCGACGATCTCGGGCTCGCCGTCGAGATCCATGTCGGCGATGGCGGGCAGGCCGTCGAGGTAGTTGCTCTGCATCAGCAGGCTGCCGTCCTTGCGGTAGGCCGCGTTGCCGACGACGACCTCCAATTGCCCGTCGCCGTTCATGTCGGCGGCGACCGCCACGCTGCCCTCGTAGTAGCCGTAGTTCTCGTTCTCCACGCACCCCACGCCGAGCGCCCCGGTGCCGAGGACGCGCCCGCCGGCGTTGAGGATGTTGCGCCCGGCGATGATCTCCGGCTGGCCGTCGGCGTCGAGGTCGGCGATGGAGGGATAAAGAAAAGTGTTGAGCGGGCCGTTATCGACGTAGGTTGTCCACAGCGCGTTGCCGAGGTGATCCAGCAGCACGATCTGGGAGGGGCCGTTGCTGGCGACGATCTCCATGTCCCCGTCCGCGTCCACGTCCCCGATGGCCACCGCCGAGGTGATGTCGGTGGCGGCGGTGCTCGTCCACTTGATGCGCCCGCTGCGCCCGTCGACGCAGATGATCCCCTGCCCGGTGTTGGCGACGTAGACGATGTCCGGGATGTCGCCCGCGTCCACCACCCCGTCGCCGTTGTCGTCGTCGAGCTGCGCCACCGCAGGCGGCCCGTAACCCTGGTAGCCGCTGAGGTTCCACTCGACCTCCGGCGTGAACCCGCCCTGCGCGGGCGGCACCTGGCAGGCGTCGTTGAGCGCCACGGAGATCACCTCCGCGCTGGACTGCTCGCAGGCGTCGACGACCGTCGTGCCGCTGTCGGGCGCCTCAGAGTCCGGGGCGGTGTCGTCGGCGCCGTCCGGGTCCTTCTCGCCGTTCAGGTTGTAGTCGGGAGTGCAGGCCGCCAGCAGCGCGAGCGCGAGCGCGTGCGGGAGCGCGGGCGGGAGGATCGCAGGGGTCAACGGGAGCAGAGGGGTTCGCATCGCAGCAGTATACGCGCTCTGACGCCGGACACCACTGCCGCCTGCCGGTTTACGGCCCGACCTGCGATCCGGCCGGCCACAGGATACCATCCCCCGATGCCCCTGCCCCGCTCCTCACGGAGATCCCTCTCTTCTGCCGCCCTTGTCGCCCTGCTCTCCGCACGGGCGCTGACCGGCTGCACCGGCGCCTCCACCGACATCAAGCAGGGCGGGGCCGGAGGCGCCGACAGCGGGGACACCAGCGACACCGGAACCATCCCCGACGGCTGCCGCGCCGACGGGGGCGACCCGGACAAGGATCGCGCCGTGCTGGTGGCCTTCCCCTACACCGCAGGCGGCGGGCAGGCCGACACCTGGGGCGCGTGGTCGCTCAACGCCGACGGCCTGCTCATGCAGGACAGCCGCCGCCTCGATCTCGGGCGCGCCACGATGGGCGAGATGGTGTTCACCCCCGACGGGCAGATCGCGCTCGCCCCGCTGGAGGACGGCAGCCTGCTGGTCTACGACGCGGCGGCCGGGACCGGCAGCGTCCTCGCAGAGGGCAGCGGCGCCGACCTCTACGCCGAGCGCGTCGTCATGGAGCCCTCCGGCGAGCGGGCCTGGATCATCGACGGCAACTGGGCCGAGAACGGCGGCGGCGTCTACCCGGTCGACATCAATTGCGACGCGCCGACCGTCACCGTCGGGGATCGCTGGCTCCCGGCGAAGCTGCCCGCCGATCTGCTGCTGCTGGACGGATCTTCGGGGACAGGGCGGCGCGTGGTGATCGGGCGCGAGGTGCCGGGGGCGTCGCGCGGCGACGATCTCGCCCTCGTCGACGCAGACGGCACCTGGATCGCCGGGGCCGACGCCTTCGGGGACGACGACGCCATCGTCTCAGACGCCGCCCTCACCCTCGACGGGCAGTACATCCTCATCGCCGACATCTCCGAGTTCTCCGGCGTCCCCACCCGCGTCGCCGTCGTCGCCCTCGCCGGCGACACCCTCACCCCGGTGCAGATCATCGACGTCGAAGACCCCGTCGATCTGGAGGTCGCCCCCGACGATGATCGCGTCGTCGTCGTCAGCGGCTACGCCAACGCCCTGTTCTCCCTCGACCGCACCGATGATCCCGGCAGCCCCTTCCGCCTCGCCGCAGAGCCCGACTGGCTCGGCACCGCCCCGCAGCTCCCCGGCGCCGCCGTCCAGATCCGGCGCGGCAGCCTGCGCGGCCACCTGCTCGTCTCCGAGACAGAGGGCGTCCGGCAGGTCGACATCCTCGGCGGGGTCACGGATCGGGGGGTGGTCGCCACGGGGGGGATCGCGGGGATCGCGGGCAGCATCGGCGTACAGCCGTAGGGGCTGCCCGTGTCAAGCCACGCGCCACCAGCGCCCCGCCGCGATCTCCGCCCGCGCCCGCCACCCCTTCGGCATGGGCCGGATCAGCGCCTCCGCCAACGACAAGATGCGCTCCTGCCGAGCCTCCACCTGCGTCGCGGCGGCGTCCGGCACGCCTGCCGCCATCCACGCGCGCTCCTGCGCCGTCGCCATGCGCCACAGCGCCTCCGGGGCGATCACGCGGATCGGCCCGCCGTCGGGCGCCCCGTGCTCAGCGAACAGCCGCCGCGCCCGCGCGAGGTGGTAGCGGGCGGTGAGGATGGTCATCTCCGCGCCGGGATCGGGGTTGAGCGCCCGCAGCAATTCCAGGCCGCGCACCACCTCCTCCCGCGTGCTGCAGGTGCGCTCCTCGGCGTGGATGGCTGCGTCCGGCACGCCCGATTCCCGCAGGAAGGTGCGCACCAGCGCGCTGCCTGAGGTGTCCTGCCCGCGCATCAGCGCCTCCAGCGTCAGGACGCGCGCCGCCTCCCCGCGCC
>JBEIQZ010000615.1:0-3376 GCA_040376255.1 Alphaproteobacteria bacterium | reverse complement strand
GGAGGCGTTGACTGAGCGGGCGGCGGGGCTGCCTGAGGGGCTGCGGATGTGGATGGAGGAGCGCCTCCAGCACCCGCCCGGCCCCTACTTCCGGTTCCAGGTCGCGCACCTGCTGGCGTTCCTCTCGGAGGTGTGGCCCTCTGAGGAGGGCGGGTGGCAGAAGGAGGCGGAGGAGTGGGCCGGGGAGCTGATCCAGGACGCTGGCTGGTTCCGGCGGCTGTTCGGCGGACTCCGTGCTGAGATCCACGACTTCAAGGTGCTGAAGCAGGCGATGGAGGAGGGCGGGATCGTCGCCTCTGAGCGCATCTGGGCGCTGGCGCGCGGCGCGCATGCCGACGCGGAGCCGCGCCGGATCTCGGCGATCCTCACCGATCACGATCACCGCTGGCAGGCGTCGGGCGTGTTGATGGAGTCGCGGCACCTCGCGGAGGACGGGCTGGAGATCCCCGATCTCGTCGCGGCGGATCAGGAGATCGTGGAACGCATCGCGGTGGTGGCCTTCGCGCCGATCATCCACGACGAGGATCTGGCCGAGGACGTCGTCGCGTCGCGCCTGCGCCAGAGCGCCCACATCCACGAGCCGGAGCGGTGGATCCTGCTGGCGGAGGAATTGGCGGCGATCGGGCGGCCGATGACGGATCGGCAGAAGGCAGAATTGTCGGGGAAGCTGCGCCAAGAGGCGGGCGGGACGTTCGAAGAGTGCTCCCTGGCAGAGCTGGCCTACCTGGAGGACGCGCTGGCCGCAGACGCGCGGTGGATGAGCTGGCACCCGGGCTGCATCGAGGAGCTGTCGATCCACCGGGCGGAGATCTCCCGCCGGCAGGCGCCCGGGACGTTCTGCCACCCCCGCGCGAAGGTGCATGCCCGCGTCGAGCAGCAGCTCGTCCCCGGCCCGGCCGGGCTGGGCTTCCGCATCCTGGCGATGGAGGTGGACACGCCGGAGGGGAAGCAGTCGCTCCGCCTCGCCAGCCCGGTGATCACCCAGGACCCGGTGACGCCCGAGGCGGTCACCTGGATCGCGCGGTTCCTGCCGGAGATGTGCGACCCGCACTCTCAGCTCGTGCTGGACGAGGCGGGCCGCCGCTGGGTGGCTGAGGTCCACGCGAAGCTGCCGACGCGCTGCTCGGATGTAGTGGAGCCGCTGCCGCCGGGCCGCTCGCTGCTCCTGCCGCCGTGGGTGTGGTTCCGCGCGGCGGGGTCGCTGGGGGTGAGGTTCTTCTCAGGGAGGCGGAAACAGGTTCGGGAGGATTAGAATGGGTAAGGCCATCCTGGGGATCTCGGCGCACTACCATGACGCAGCGGCGGCGCTGGTCATCGACGGGCGGGTGGTGGCGGCTTCCTCGGAGGAGCGCTTCTCCCGGATCAAGCACGACGCGGCGCTGCCGGTGCGGGCGGTGCAGTTCTGCCTCCGCCGGGCGGGCCTCTCGATGGGCGACGTGGAGCGGGTGGTCTACTACGAGAAGCCGCTCCGGAAGTTTGAGCGCATCCTCGTCACGCAGCTCGCCACGTTCCCGAAGAGCCGCGCGTCGTTCGTGCGCGGGATGCGGAACTGGCTGACAGAGCGGCTGTGGCTGTCCTCCTCCATCCCGAAGGCGCTCGGCTGCGCGCCCGAGCGGCTGATCTGGTCGGATCATCACCTCTCCCACGCAGCCTCGGCGTTCTACGGATCGCCCCACAGCGAGGCGGCGATCCTGGTGGTGGACGGGGTGGGGGAGTGGGCCAGCACGACGCTCTACCGGGGCGACAGCGCGGGCATCCGGAAGCTGGCGGAGATCCGGTTCCCGCACTCGCTCGGGCTGCTGTACTCGGCGTTCACGGCGTGGCTGGGGTTCTCGGTGAACGATGGCGAGTACAAGGTGATGGGGATGGCGGCGTTCGGCCAGCCCCGCTACGAGGAGGAGGTCAGAAAGATCCTGAAGAAGACGCCGGATGGCGGCTTCGAGGTCGACCTGGACTACGTCTCCTGGCACTGGAGCGCCACTGATTCGACGACGGAGCGGTTCCACGCGCTGTTCGGCCCGCCCTGCGCGCCGGGGGCGCCCTTCGACCCGGCGACCCCTGAGGGGCGGAAGGCGGCGGACGTGGCGGCGTCGATCCAGAAGGTGTGCGAGGACACGCTGGTCGATCTGACGAGGCACCTGTACAGCCTCTGTCCGTCGGAGAACCTCTGTTTTGCCGGGGGGGTCGCGCTCAACAGCGTGGCGAACCGCCAGATCCTGTTGCGCGGGCCGTACCGGAACCTGTGGGTCCATCCGGCGGCGGGGGACGCGGGCGGTGCGGCAGGCGCGGCGCTGTGGGCGGCGCACGAGGTGGTGGGCGGCGCGGCGCGGGCGCCGGTGGATCGGCCCGATCTGGGCGACGAGCTGGAGCCGGGGGCGACCCAGCGCCTGCTGCAGGATCTGGGGCTGCCCTTCACCGAGGTCAGTGACGTCGCGGCGCGGGCCGGGGAGGACATCGGGGCGGGGCGGGTGATCGGCTGGGTGCAGGGCCGCGCCGAGTGGGGGCCGCGCGCGCTCGGCCACCGGAGCATCCTCGCCGATCCGGTGCGCCAGGAGATGCTGGATCGGGTGAACCGCCAGATCAAGTACCGCGAGCCGTTCCGGCCCTTCGCGCCGTCGGTGCGGGCCGGGGCCGAGGCGCGCTACTTCGACGTCCCGCCGGGCGCGGATCAGCCGGTGCGCTGGATGCTGCTGGTGGCACCTGTAAAATCCGGTTCTGACAGGGATTCTCCCGGCGATCCGGCGCGCTGGGCGACGACCCACGTCGACGGGAGCGCGCGGCTCCACGTTGTGGAGGAGCAGACCAACCCGCTGTACCATCAGCTCCTCGGAGAGGTGGAGCGGCACACCGGACATCCGGTGGCGCTGAACACCTCGTTCAACCTGAAGGGCGAGCCGATGGTGAACAGCGCGATGGACGCCATCGCCACGTTCCGCCGCTGCGGGCTGGAGGCGCTCTACCTGGGGCCGTTCCGGGTGACGCAGGGCGCCGCGTAGAGGAGCGGCGGGATAGCTTGCGGGATAGCGTGATCGGCAGCGCAGGGAGAGGGTGAGATGCAGGCGATCCTGTCGAGGCTGAGGGTGATCAGGCAGCTCCTGGGGGCGTTCGGGCGATCCGGTCGCTGGTGGATGCTGCCGATGGTGACGCTGCTGCTGGCGCTCGGGGTGGTGCTGGCGGGGCTCTCAGCGGTCCACTATGTCGCGCCCTTCATCTACGCGGTGCTGTGATGCGGTGCAGCCGGGGCGGGATCGGCGGGCGGCTGGCGCTGGCGCTGGCGTTTTATCTGGCGCTGGCGACGCTCTGCCCGGCTGAGGCGCGGGCGGGATCAGAGGTCGTGCAGCTCCGGCAGGCGGGGGCGATGCGCGCGGCGGGGGGG
>JBEIQZ010000347.1:0-6745 GCA_040376255.1 Alphaproteobacteria bacterium | reverse complement strand
CTGAGAGCAGGGGCTACAGCGGCTCAGATCCGAAGAAGCAGTTCAGCCGGGACGTCGGCGAGGGCAAGATCCAGACCGGCACCGGCTGGCAGAAGGATCAGGGCGACAAGACGATGACGGTGCAGGGCTACCGCACCACCGAGAAGGGGAAGCAGGTTGTCATCTACCAGGCCCCGGACGGCTCGATCAAGGAGAAGATCGGCAAGAAGGACGAGAGCCGCGACGATCTGCTCCGCCGCTTCACCGAGGAGCAGAAGAAGAAGGGCGGCGGCGAGGTCAAAAAACCCTCCGCATGGCAGGGTCACCAGACCACCGTCACCACCGCCGACAAGGAGCTGTTCAAGAAGGAGGCCGACGCCTCTGCCTACAAGAGCGAAGGCACCACCCAGAACGCCGGCGGCACCCTCGACCACACCGTCGCGGTCGGCGAGGTCAAGGCGGGCGTGACCGGCAAGTACAAGAGCGGCCCCGACGGCAAGAGCCTGGAGGTCGAGGCCTCCGCCTCGGCGAAGCTGGTGGACTTCAACTTCACCCAGTCCTGGGAGTCCGGGGTGATGGATCTGTCCGGGGAGCAGGTCTCCGGGCGGATCTACCTGGTGCTGCGCGGCATGGTCGGCATCGAGGCCAAAGCCAAGATTGAAGCCAACGCGAAGCTGATGAAGGGCAAGAAGCAGCCCGATCTGAAGCAGCTCACCGCCGGGACCGACATGCAGGTCAAGCCGGGCGGCGATGTCAGCATGGGGCAGCGCGTCAAGAACGCCGCCTCCGACCGCGTCGAGGCGTCCGCCGGGGCGCATGCCGAAGCCTTCGCCGGGGCGAAGCTCCAGATCGCGGCGGGCTTCTCCGTCGACTGGCATCAGAAGCAGGCCGAGGTCTACAAGCAGCGCGTGGCCAACGCCGTCAACGGGATGGTCGGGCTGATCCACCCGGGCCTCGCCTGGCTGTTCAAGAAGCTCGGCGGGGACGCGGTCGTCGGCAAGCTCAACGGGCTGCTCGGCTGGAAGGAGGGCATCGTCAGCCTGCTGGGGATCGAGGTCGGCGCCTCCGGCTCGCTCGGCGTCGGCGCGCACCTCGACGCCTCGGTCGGCTTCAAGGGCGGCAAGTTCCGGTTCCAGTGGTCGATGGGCCTCACCTGGGGCCTGGGCCTCGGCACCTCGCTCAATGTCGCCGTCGACGCGAAGGAGGGCGTCAAGTTCGCCCTCGCCATGGCCACCAACACCGACCTCCAGCAGCTCGTCACCGCCTGGTTCAAGGAGAACGCGAAGAAGGTCGTGGACGGCGTCGGCGGCGCCTTCCAGGCGATCTCCGACTGGTTCGGGGCGGACGACAAGATCCGCGAGATGGTCGCCAACCGCTACCATGAGGTCGCCCCGCCTGAGGAGCGCGGGAAGATGATCCAGACGCTCGTCGGGGGCTACTGCGGGGACGACGACGAGGACGCAGTGGTGCGTATCCTGCAGTTCTCGAAGCAGAAGGGCGATCTGGCGCGGGTGCTGGCGTCGGGGGCGTCGAAGGATGACATCCTGTGGGCGCTGGATGGGGAGCAGGATGATCGGGCGAGGGCGATCCTGGGGTGATAAGGGGGATCATGAAAGATCCGACTGTCTCTGTCTCCGCCTTCGCCCACGCCATCAACAATGTCGACGAGGCTGCCGCTGAGTCCCTCTGCACCCTGGCCGGGTGGATGACGCCGGGGGACGGCCCGCTGAAGCTGTACCGGCAGGCGGTGAAGAAGCGGCTGCTGCTGGAGGTGGCGGGGGAGGCGATGGTGAGCGGGCGGCAGGCGGCGGTGCCGATGGTGCTGATCCGCGAGGGGGGGAAGCAGGAGCTGTACCTGCTGCTGCTGCTGGAGGAGGTGTGGCGGATCGAGGGGCTGTGCCACAGTCTGGCGCAGGCGGAGCTGTTCGTGGCGGGGCGCATCCCGGCGCTGTTCTCGTGGGCGGGGCTGCCCGGGGATGAGGGGCTGGCGGGGCTGGTGGCGGGGCTGTGCGCGGAGGAGATCGACCCGGACGCGGTGGTGTCGTCGGAATTACCGCAGGATCAGGTGCAATTGCGGCTGGTGATCCGGCGGACGCAGGAGGAGAGCCGGGAGCCGGAGGCCGAGCCGCTCACGGCGCCGGAGGTGCGGGTGCTGGAGGCGTCGGGGCGGGCGGTGGTGACGATCCGCCCGGACGTGCACCTGTATTTTGAGCGGGGGACGCCGGGGTGGGTGTTCCTCCGGGCGGGGGCGCTGCGGACGGTGGAAGAATTGCTCCGCCGCAGCGATGAGAAGGAGGCTGATCAGGCCTCTTCTTAGGCGCCTTCTTCCTCGTCGAAGTTCAGCTCATCTTCGCCGCCGGGGCCCATGCGGCTCTGCATGAACGACTCCATGCGGGCCTGGGCCTCGTTGGCGATGGCGAGCGCGGCGCTCTGGCGGAGGGGGGAGGCGGCGGGGAGGGTGTCGCCGCTGTCGAGCGCGGCGCGGAGCCCGGCGGTGTACTCGGCGGAGGCGGTGCGCCCGGTGAGGGCGAAGATCTCAGCGAAGAAGGCGAGGGAGTCGGCGACAGCGGCGCGGTTCTTGTCGGTGATCATCCCGGCGGTGACGCTGTTGACGGTGGCCTCGTAGCGGGCGTTGCTGTCCTCCTTGTCGGCGGGGGTGCTGGTGAAGATCTCCTCGACGGCGGGGCCGATGGCGGTGAGATCCCACAGCTTCGTGGAGAGCGCCCAGTCCTTGCCGATCCGCGCCTCCGGCTCGCTGACCGGGGCCAGCGGGCGCGGGGTCGCGGCGCGGGCGGCGGTGAGGGCGGCGGCGGGGACGTGTTCGAGGAAGTGCTGGAAGGCGTGGGTGGCGCCGATCAGGCGGTCGGCCCAGTGGAGGCCGGTGGTGAACGGGATCTCGATGAGGCCGTTCTTCTGAACCTCGGCCCAGGTGCTCCGCAATTCGGTGCGGCTCAGGTGGGAGTGGCCGCTGTCGCTGATGAGGGAGGCGCTGACGGCGCGGAGGCCGATGGCGCAGGACTCGTCGGCGTCGGAGACGGTCAGCACGAACTCGACCTCGCCGGAGCCGTCGGGGGCGGCGACGAAGGCGCGGGGGGCGGGGAGGTTGGTCTCCTGGCCGAGCTGGAAGCTGGCGCGGGGGGCCGGGGTCTGCACCTTGACGCCGCTGGAGCGGAGGCGGTGGAGGGCGGCGGCGGCGGCCTTCTTCAGATCCTTGGGCGCGGTGACCGACTGGAGCGCGGCGACGTTGCCGAGGGCGACGGCGGCGGCGATCCCGAGCATCGGGTCAGCGAGGTCGGAGAGGCGACCGGCGCCCTCATGGGCCCAGGCGGCGGTCGCGGGGTCGCCCTGGCGCTCGATGATGGCCTGGATGGAGGCGTGGGGGATGCGGGACCAGTCGGACATTTTTCTTAAGACTCCTGCTTGAGGGTGAGCGCCTGGTTGGCGGTGATGGCGGCCATGTGGACGATGTCCGAGACCGTGGCGCCGAGCGCCAGGACGTTGATCGGCTTGCGGGCGCCGACGAGGATCGGGCCGACAGCGGTGGCGCCGCCCAGCTCGCGGAGGAGCTTGTAGGCGATGTTGCCGCTGGTGATGTCGGGGAAGATGAGGACGTTGGCGTCGCCCTTGATGGCGGAGAAGGGGAAGTCGTTGGCGGCCAGCTCGGGGTTGACGGCGGTGTCGGCCTGCATCTCGCCGTCGATGATCAGCCCCGGCATGCGGCGGCGGACCTCCTGGATGGCCTCGGAGATGCGGGAGACGGCGGGGTTGCTGCGGGCCTCGCCGAAGTCCGAGTAGGAGAGCATGGCGACGCGCGGGGTGTAGTTGAAGGACTGGGCGAGCGTGGCGGTGTTGATGGCGATCTGGGCCAGCTCGGCGGCGGTGGGGTTGACGTTGACCGTGCAGTCGCCGAAGAACAGGCGGCGGTTCTTGAACAGCATCATGTAGACGCCGCTGACGACCTTCACCGCCGGGTCGGCGCCGATGATCTGGAGGGCGGGGCGGACGGTCTCGGCGTAGGCGGTCTGGAGGCCGCCGAGCAGCCCGTCAGCGTCGCCTTCGCGCACCATCATCGCGGCGTAGCAGGTGGGCTTGTGGAGCATGGCGCGGACGGCGGTGGTGGTGGAGCCCTTGCGCTGGCGCTGCTCCCAGAGGGTCTGGGCGTAGCGCTCGAAGCGGGCGTCGTCCTGGATCTCGACGATCTCCACGCCTTTTAATTCTACCTTCGCCGCCTCGGCCCGCTTCAGCACCTTCCACTCCTCGCCGAGCAGGATCGGCTGGCAGACGCCCTCATCGACGAGGATCTGGGCGGCGCGGAGGATGCGGGGGTTGGTGCCGTCGGGGAAGACGATGCGGCGGGGGCGCAGGCGCGCGCGGTTCATGATCGGGCGGAGGATCTCCTTGGAGCGTTCGAGGCTGCGCTCCAGCCGATCGCGGTAGGCGGGGATGTCGGCGATGGGGATGCGGGCGGCGCCGGAGTCGGCGGCGGCCTGCGCGACGGCGGGGGCGACCCAGAGCAGCACGCGGGGGTCGAAGGGCTTGGGGATGATGTAGTCCGGCCCGAAGTTCAGCGCGTCGAGGTTGTAGGCGGTCAGCACGGTGTCGGGGACGTCCTGCTTCGCGAGGTGCGCGAGCGCCCGCACCGCCGCCACCTTCATCGCCTCGTTGATCGCCCGCGCCCGGCAGTCGAGCGCCCCCCGGAACAGGAAGGGGAAGCCGAGGACGTTGTTCACCTGGTTCGGGTAGTCCGAGCGGCCGGTGGCGATGATCGCCTCCGGCACGGCGGCGCGGGCGTCGTCGTAGGTGATCTCCGGGTCGGGGTTGGCCATCGCGAAGATGATCGGGCGCGGGTTCATCCCCTTCAGCATCTCCCCGCTCACGATCCCGCCGACCGAGAGGCCGATGAACACGTCCGCGCCCTTCAATACATCGATCAGCTTGCCCGGCGCGTCGCCCTGGGCGTAGATGGCTTTTTCAGGGAAGTTGTGCTCCTTGCGCCCCCGGTAGACCAGCCCCTCCGAGTCGCACATCCAGATGCCGTCGCGCCGCATTCCGAGCGAGCAGAGCAGGTTGGCGACCGCGATGGCCGCCGCGCCCGCGCCGGAGAACACGACCTTGACGCTGTCGATCTGGCGCCCGGTGATCTCCAGGGCGTTGATCAGCCCGGCGGCGGCGATGATGGCGGTGCCGTGCTGATCGTCGTGGAACACCGGGATGTCGAGGAGTTCCTGGAGCTTCTGCTCGATCAAAAAACAGTCGGGCGACTTGATGTCTTCGAGGTTGATGCCGCCGAAGGAGGGGGCGATGGCCTTGACCGCCGCGATCACCTCCTCCGGGGTCTTGGCGTCGAGGCAGATGTCGACGGCGTCGATGTCGGCGAACTTCTTGAAGAGGTTCGCCTTGCCCTCCATGACCGGCTTCCCGGCCAGCGGGCCGATGTTGCCGAGGCCGAGGACAGCGGTGCCGTTGGTGACCACCGCGACGGTGTTGCCCTTGGCGGTGTACCGGTAGGCGTCATCGGGGTTCCGGAAGATGGCGAGGCAGGGCTCAGCGACGCCGGGCGTGTAGGCGAGCGACAGGTCGCGCTGGGTGATAAGCGGCTTGGTAGGGACGATCTCGATCTTGCCGGGGCGACCCTCTGAGTGGTACTCCAGCGCATCCGTCTTGAGGCTCATTCCGGCTCCACAGGGCGGCGCCTATAACGTGGCTCAGGCCGACTCGCCCCAGGCCCGGCTGATCTGCAGCTCCTGCCCGTGGACAAGCTCCGCCGCCGGGGAGCCGCAGACCGGGCAGGGGTGCTCGTCGGGCGGGTAGTGCGCGCCGCAGTCGATGCAGCGCATCAGCGCCTCCACGCGCCGCATGCGGATCTCCACCCCCGGCAGCCGCCGCTGGAGCGCCGCGAGCAGGGGGGCGTCGTCGAGCTCCAGCATCGCCCCGATCTCGACCTCGATCCCGAGCAGGCGGAAATTCTGCGCCGGGATCTGGGCGGTCAGCCCGGTGAGCAGGCTTGTGGCGAGGTCTTCAAGATCCGGATCGCCCGGATCGTCAGCGTCGTTCATGCAGGCGGTTATCCTGGCGCGCGGGAGGGCGCATGGGGCAGGCGGGGCAGGCGGGGACAGGGCAGGCGGGCATCCGGCTGCGGGAGGCGCTGCTGGCGGGCCGCTGGGAGGAGGCGGCTGCGGCGGCGCCGGGGCTGGATCGCGCGCACCGGATCGAATTGCTGCTCGGGGCGGCGCTGCAGGACGGGCGGGACAGCTTCGCGGCGGCGCGCGCATATGGGGCGATGGAGGCGGCAGGCGCCTGGGGCGACCTCTGCCGGACGCTCAGCGGCCCGCCCGATCGGTCGCTGGATCTCCGCGCGGCGGCCTGGATCGCGGGCCGGATCGCCCCCGAGCGCTGGCAGCCGGAGGGCCGCGCGCCCTCCGCAGCGGCGGCGCAGCTCTTTCTGTCCGGCGGCGCTGCCGGTCGGGCGGACGCGCTGGTGGCGGCGGAATTGCGCGCCGGGGCGGCGGGCCTCGCGCTGCTGGAGTGGTTCTCTCATCTGCCGCTCTACCCGGCAGTCGCCCTGTATTACCGGGACGGGACGATCCACGCGCTCGGCTGCAGGCCGCTGCTCACGCTGGGGGGTTTTTGTTGAGCAGGTCGCTGCAGGTGCCGCTCCGCTGAGCGTCGCGCTGTAGCGTGAGCGGTGGTGAGCGCTCCGCTGAGCGTCGCGCTGTAGCGTGAGCGGTGGTGAGCGCTCCGCTGAGCGTCACGCTGCGGCGGGGGG
>JBEIQZ010000976.1:0-1026 GCA_040376255.1 Alphaproteobacteria bacterium | reverse complement strand
GGATCGGGTGATCCTGCTGCGGCCGACGGGATCGCCGGTGGTGTTCCTGCAGCAGCTCGGGCGCGGGTTGCGGGCAGCGGCGGGGAAGGAGCGGCTGCAGGTGTTGGACTTCGTGGGGAACCACCGGGTGTTCCTGGGGCGGTTGCGGACGCTGGCGGAGGCTGCGGGCGGGAGCAGCGGGGCGATGCTGGGTGCGCTGCTGAAGGGGGTCCCCGCAGAATTGCCGTCGGGCTGCCGGGTGGATCTGACGCTGGAGGCGAAGGAGGCGATCGAAGCGCTGGCGGCGGTTCCGGCGGCGTCGCTGCTGGAGCAGCTCTACGGCGGGCTGCGGGACCGGGACGGGGAGCGTCCGTTCGCGGCGGAGATCGTGGCGATGGGGCTTCCACTGTCGACGGCGCGTGCGCGGTGGGGCGGGTGGTTCGGGTTCGTGGAGGCGCAGGGGGATCTGTCGGCGGAGGAGCAGGCGGTGTGGTCGGCGCACCGGGGATGGTTGGAGGAGCTGGAGCGGACGCCGCTGACAAAGTGCTTCAAGCTGATCCTCGTGGAGGCGATGCTGGGGCTGTGCGCAACGGCGGAGGCGTGGGCGGCGGGGGCGGATCTCGGGGCGCTCGCGGTGCGGAGCCATGAATTGCTGCGGGATCGCCCCGATCTGCTTCAGGATGTCCGTGAAGATCTGCGCAATCTTCGGATGCACTCCCCTGAAGATCGGGAGCGCTGGACAGAATATTGGCGGCAGAACCCGGTCAACGACTGGTGCAACGGCTCATACTTCCAGATGGGTGGAAGGATCCTCCGACCCTTCGCCGTACAGCCGACACACTGGGCGGCGTTCCGGTTGATGACCGCTGAATTGCTCGACGCGCGGCGCTACCAGTACCGGCGGCGGGCGCAGAACGGGGAGGGCGCGTTCACCTGCAAGGTGATCCACAGCGGAGATCGCCCGATCCTGATGCTGCCGACGCCCCGTCCGGCTGCACTCGGGGAGGCCGGACGCGATCTCCCGGTGCGGCTGCCCTCTGGCGCGGT
>JBEIQZ010000561.1:0-3994 GCA_040376255.1 Alphaproteobacteria bacterium | reverse complement strand
CTGCTGTTCGAGCAGCACCGCCGGGGTGCGCGGGCTGGGGTTCGAGAGCAGCGCGAGGAACGGGTGATCGGGGATCGGCTCCGCCTTCTCTCCAGGCCGCTTGCGGTACATGCGCCAGGGGAGGCTCGCGAGGTCGGAGCTGATGGCGGTCTCGGCTGCGTAGACCCAGCCGAACTCCGCCATCGTCTCTTTCGCCGGTGCGGGCGGGAAGCCCTGGGTCGGATGCCCGGCGAAGTCCGTCCCGGCGCTGTAGTCCTGCATCTCCGGCTTGTCCGTGACCCCGAACGCCTGGAGCAGCGTGTTCCAGAAAGAGCGGTACCAGGGCAGGGCAGGCAGCATCAGAGCAGCGTAGCGGTCAACGGGTGCGCCGCCACGATCTGACCGCTTGACCGGTCAGGGCAGCCCGTCAGCCCAGACGCTTCAGCATCAGGCACAGGTAGCGCAGGGCATCGACGGCATGATCGTCCTGCTTCACGACGCTCTCCTTTCCCTCCGTCGCTCCCCACCGGTACTGATCCATCTCGCGGATCAGGTTCCGGCAGCAATCGTGGATGACCAGGTGCGGGCGCCCCTCGACATCGAGCGCGAGCCGCTCGTTCACCGCGTCGATGCCCTCGCGCACGCTCTTGTAGGCCGCGAGCGTGACGATGTCGCAGTCGTTGGCGAGGGTGATCCGGCCCTGCCGATCCTCCGGGTCGGCGACATTCCACTCGAAGACCTCCCCGTCGCTGAGCCCGTTGAGGATCTCCCCGTGCCGCTGGGTCTGTAGTCCCGCCGCGTAGTGCTCCCGGTAGATGTGCATCACGTCGTCGGCGGGGTCGATGGCCGCCCACACGCAGGCGAAGGGGTTGCGGGTGCCGAAGTCGATCCCCCGGTAGCGCGCCCACGAAGCAGGCAGGGGGCGGGCCGGGATGACATGCGACGCGCGCCCGTACACCTCGAAGACGCGCCCCTCCAGGGGGACGTACTCACCGCGCTGGCGGGCCTTCCGGGCGGTCGGCGAGAGCCGCGACAGCAGCAGCTCCAGCTCGGCGCGCGGCACATGGGGGTTGTCGAGGCCGTCGATCATCCGGTCGCACACATCCGGCGCGAGGCCCGCCCGGGCGGTGTGCTTGTGGTAGACCCAGGTGAGGCCGTTGAGCGGGGTCATCGTGATCAGCATGCGCCCGCTCTGGTCGACCAGGCGCATCGCCACCTCGTCGAACGCAGCCTCGTCGGGCGGCTCCTCGTCGCACCAGGCAGCCCGGATGCTGTCGCCCTGCATCCCGGCCCGCCCCTGAGACCAGCTCTTACAAATGATGGTGCCGCCGTTCGGCAGCCGCAGCTCCGCCTCGTTCTCTGCGTCCCACCGCCAGAGCGTCGAGCCCTCCGGCGCGTACCGCTTCAGCTTCGCCCGGACGTAGCGGCGGCTGTCGGGAAAGGTGAGCGCGACTGACCAGACCACCCCCGGTCCCGGCGGGATGCCGTCTGCCGGGAGCCCGCCGGCCGCGAGCCATGCGCGGGTGTGGGGGGTGGTCGCCGCCCAGCGCCTGCGCGACGGCCCACTGTCCGCCCGCCTCTGACTTCCCGGAGCGGTTGCCGCCTCGCACGAAGCCCAGCCGGACAGCCGGCGCCATACAGGCCCGTAGCGCGCTCTGCTGCCCTTCCACCAGGCGGGGCGCGCCGCCGCACCGCTCGCACGCCCAGCCCGCCCCCACGGGCGCGAGGGCCGCATCGCAGCCGTGACAGCGCGGTGACCACAGCCGGGCATACGCCAGCGGCCATGCCTCCCGGCGGCGTCGCAGCTCCATCGCCGCGAGCGCCGCCGCTTCGAGCCGGGGCCGATCAGCCCTTGCCATCGGCCGCAGCCCGGACGATCTCCTGAAGCTCAGCGTCGGTCATCCCCTCGACGCTGACCGCCGTCTTCTGCTCGACGCGCTTGATCTCCAGCCCGCCCCACTTGCCCAGCGTCTTCAGCAGGTCGATCAGCTCGCGCGCCTCCAGGCCGCCCTTGTCGAGCAGCTCGTATGCCTCCGCAGAGGCGCGGCGGGCTGCCATCCGGCGCTGCTCCGCATACCACTCGTCATCGACGCGCAGGGCGGCAGCGACCCGCTCCTTCCAGTCTGCGCGACGTGTCCAGCCGGAGACGGTCTTCTCGTTCACGCCGATCTTGGCGGCGATGTCCTTCATCGAGTGCTCCATGAGGTAGAGCCGTAGCCCGCGCTCGATCTGCGGCGTCCAGGGTGCGCCGGGCGATTTACCAGATCCGCGCCCTCTGCCTCCCTTCGGTTCCACGGCTACTCCTCCCCCCACGCGAGAAACCCCGGCTTCACGCCCAGCGCACGCGCGATCAGCTCGACGGTGGTGACCGTCGTACAGGTAGCGCCCTCCGCCCCCTGCACCGTGGCGAGGGCGACACCGGCCTTCCGCGCGAGGGCCCGCTGGCTCCAGCCGCGCTGCTCCCGGTGCCGCTTCAGGTTCTCAGCGAGCCGCGCCATCGGCTACCTCCAGCATCACCGTCACCTCCCCGATCCTCCCCTCACACTCCCACCCCACCGTCCCCTCGGTCTCCGTCACCGGCATCGGCAGGCACCCCGCCTCCGTGCAGATCTCCGCCTCGACGACGATGCAGCCCGCCTCGATCTCGCTGTAGCCGCTCTGCCCGGGCAGGCAGGAGCCGGTGATGGGGAGGCAGTCCGGGGTGTCGGCGCAGGCCACCAGCAGGAGCAGCAGGGCGCTCATGCCCACCTCCCCAGGCTCATCGCCACACGCGCCGCCGCCTCGCCTATCGACGACGCCGCACCGACACAGCACGGCCTGCCCGCCTCTCCCCAGGCGGCGACGAGCCAGCCCCGCCCCCGCACGCTCTGGAGGCTGATGGTCAGCGACCGTTCCAGCAGATCGAGCATCGCCCCGCCCGTCGCAGGATCGGCCAGCTCGGGCAGCCAGCCATCGGCAGGCGCGCCGCAGACGCCGGAGGCACCGCCGACGGGCTGGAGGTAGACGGTGCGCCCGCTGGGGCTGACGGCGCACATGCCGGGCAGCCATTGCCAGCCGGGGAGGGCGACGATCTGTTCGGCGATCTCGCTCATCGAAGACTCCTGGTGGAAAGAATTACCACTCGGCACCCGGGTTCCATCCTTGCAGCCCGCCTCATGGTCTGGGGTATAAGGACAGCCGGAGACCATAAGGGAAAAACACAGCTTGATACGTTACTCTTATAGTCCTTATAGTCCTTATAGACTAAGAGAGAGAGAGGGAGCAGGGCAGAGAAGCAGCGGGACACCAGAGATGCGCAGAGACTATAAGGACTATAAGAGTAACCCTTTGAAGCCGATTCTTCAGAAGGTGGCAGGCTATAAGGAGGGTATAAGAGACTATAAGAGACTATAAGAGTCACGATTCATCCTCCTCTTTCTGCTGGTTCGGCATCCGGCGGAAGGCGTTGACGGTGCGGGGGATGGTGCTGTCCCAGGCCGGATACGACTCCCAGCCGAGCGAGCGCATGACAGCAGCCACGCGGCAGCGGTCGTGGTGCGTCTGCTGCGCCACGGGCTTTCCGACGACATCGGAGAGCAGCCGCCCCCCTGTCAGCGTCCATGCGGGCTCCTGTCGGCGCTCAGGCTCGCAGAGCCACGCGTCGATCCTCTCCTCCCACGGATCCACCTGACGAAAGGGTCGCTGGCTCTTCACCAGCGCCTCCTCTTCAGCGCCCGTGAGGTGCCACTGCTCGCCGCTTTCGAGGCGTACACGGGCCTCTGCCCAGAGCTGATCCCGGTTGGCGCGGATCCAGGCGAGATCGACGCTGGTGGAGATGACCGGCCAGAAGCGCCTGGCCCCGGTCGGGTCGTTGAGCAGCTCCTTGTCGTTGCACGTCCCGACGAAGACGCACCGGCGGGGATGCTCCGCGCTCCGCTTCGCGTGCAGCCGCTGGTAGCTGTCCACCTTGACGGTGAGGAAGTTCTTGAAGACGTTGCGGTCGACGCGGTTCGCGAGCAGCGGCGTCATCTCGCCG
>JBEIQZ010000681.1:0-2732 GCA_040376255.1 Alphaproteobacteria bacterium | reverse complement strand
TCATCGAAGGCGATGGCATGATCATGGAGGAGGGAATTCTCCCACAGGATGCTGTCGGGGATAAGGATCTGCATCATACCGTCCTCAGAAACGGTTATCCTGCTGCATCCAAGGAGGTCGCATGTCTGCCCGAAGCCCCCGGACCGACTCCCCCACCATCGCCCGTCTCGCCTCACGCGCCGCGAAGGATCACCTCCAGCGCAAGAGCATGCCGGGCGGCGGCGAGGTGTTCAGCGGCGGCCTCGCCTCGCGTGCCCTGAAGACGCTCGGCGCGCGCGCGATGACGGTCGACAACAGCATCATCGTCTCGGACAACTTCGATCCGTCAAACGCTGAGGATCAGGCGCTCTACGCCCACGAGCAGTACCACCTCCAGCACTCCGGCGGCGTCGGCGAGAACCACGGGCGCGACACCGAGGAGATCGCGGCGCGGCAGGTGGAGCGCATGGTGCTGCACCGCGCGGTCGGCGGCACCGAGTCGCACGAGGCGACCCAGACGCAGGCAGGCGGCTTCGGCGGCGGGGGGGCGCACTCCAAGGTGCAGGTCTCCAACAACACCGACACCCGCGCGGCGGCCCAGCGGGGCTATGACGCGCTGAAGGCGAAGGGGATGGCGCACCACCAGATCGTGGCGAAGCTGGCGGAGGAGGTCCTGGCGACGATGGAGCGCGCCCGCCAGAGCGACGGGGATCGGTGGGGCGACAAAAAGGGCTTTTTATAGCGGGGCCGGAGACCGATGGCTGGCATCTTTGACGAGTTGTCGCGGCGCCGGCGCCGCACGGATCTCCTGCTGCTGCGCGCGGTCCGCCGCCAGCGCGCCCGCCCGGCGATGCGGGCGAAGGGGCAGTTCTGGGGCTCGGTGATCACGGACGACGAGGTGGACGCCCTGCTGCGCCAGCACGGCGAGATCGACTGGCCGACCGGGCCGGACGGGCTGGACGACGCGGTGTCGGCCTCGGTGGCGCTGCGGGACGCGCCGGAGGGGCGGTTCCCCCGGCTCCGGCGGGCGTTCGCGCTCGACGGGGAGGACGCCGATCTGCTGATGTTGGCCATCGCGCCGGAATTGAGCGCGGGCTACGGCAAGATCTTCGCCTACCTCAACGACAACCTGAACCAGGCCTACCTCACCGTCGATATGGCGACCCGCGTGCTGCGCGCGGAGCGGCGGGAGCGGCTGGCGCTCCAGGCGCGGCTGATGCCGGGTTCGCCGCTGGTGCGCTACCGGCTGCTGCTGCTGCACCCGGCGGAGGGGACGGAGACGCACACGGCGCGGCGGGTGATGCCTGCGCCCCGGCTGCTGCGCTGGCTGCTGGAGGAGGAGGAGCTGCCGAATTCGGCGGGCTTCAACCCGCTGGACGTCTCCCAGGACGTGTTCATCCCCGCCCCCACCCGCAAGCGCATCGAGGATCTCGGCGAGACGCTGGAGCAGCCGGTGACGGTGGCCATCGTCGGCAGCACCTTCGGGATGCGCGAGGGCGTGGCGCAGAGCCTCGCGCGGCGCGTCGGGCGGCGGCTGGTGCGGGTCGATCTGGAGCGGTGCCGCCCCTACCTGGAAGAGCCCTACGAATTGGTGCGCGAATTGCGCATGGCCGGGGCGCTCCCCTACCTTATCAATGTGACCTCAGCGCAGGAGGATCCGGCGCTGAAGATGCAGATGCTGGCGCTCGGGTCGGCGCTCTCCTCGCTGCCCTACCCGGTGCTGATCGGCGGATCGGATCGGCGCGCGATCAGCTCGCTGCTCGGGCAGGATCGGCCCAGCGTCACGATCCATGTGACGCGCTCCACGCTCGACGAGCGGCAGGCGGCCTGGGAGGGCGGCCTCTCGGCGCGGGGCTGGGATCCGGCGCTCGCGGCGGACGTGGCGGAGCGGTTCTACTCGGTCGGCGGCACCACTATCGCCCGCGTGCTGGATCGGGCCACCGCCGAGTGCGGCAACCGCCAGCCCAGCATCGAGGCGCTGTGGTCGGCGGCGCGGGAGGGGTCGCGCCCGGAGTTCCGGGGGCTGGCCCTGCACATCATCCCGCAGTACACCTGGAAGGATCTGATCATCTCGGAGAAGATCGAGAAGCAGCTCTACCACCTCGTCCACTACCTGTCAGAGCAGGAGAACGTTTATCATCGCTGGGGCGCCAACAAGATCCGTCCGCGCGGCTACGGGATCAAGGCGCTGTTCTCCGGCGGCCCCGGCACCGGGAAGACGATGGCCGCCGAGGTCATCGCCGGGACGCTCGGGCTGGATCTGTTCCGCGTCGATCTGTCGTCGGTCATCTCGCGCTGGGTCGGTGAGACCGAGAAGAACCTCCGCGAGATCTTCGACGCCGCCGAGGGCGGCACCGCCGTCATCCTGTTCGACGAGGCCGACGCGCTGTTCGGCTCGCGCGGCGAGGTGAAGCAGGCGCAGGATCGGTTCGCCAACCAGGAGGTCAGCTTCCTGCTCCAGCGGCTGGAGGTCTTTGAGGGCTGCGCCATCCTGACCACCAACCTCCAGGAGAACATCGACGAGGCGTTCCTCCGCCGGTTCGGCGCGGTCGTTGAGTTCCCGATGCCCTCCCCCGATCAGCGGCTCCGGCTCTGGGAGCGCGCCTTCCCCCCCGGCGCCCCGCGCGACCCCAACCTCAACCTGAAGTACCTCGCCGATCAGTTCACCATCGCGGGCGGCTCGATCATCAACGCCTCCATCAACGCCTGCATCCTCGCCTCCTCGCGCCGCCAGGACGTCGGGATGGCCCACG
>JBEIQZ010000481.1:0-4843 GCA_040376255.1 Alphaproteobacteria bacterium | reverse complement strand
CCCCCCCCCCCCCCCCCGGCCCGGGGCTCCGGGTTTTGGATGGATTGGAGGGATTGCGGAGATCCCGGGGGGCGCTGGGCAGGGGGGTGAGGTGATGAGGGGGGTGTGAGGGGTCGGGGTGGGGTGAGGGGTCGGGGTGGGTTTGAATTTTTGAGTGCTTGAACTGGATACAGGAGTGATCATGCCGATTCTGCAGATGCGCGAGGCCATCCGTCAGGCCATGCAGGAGGAGATGCGCCGCGACGAGCGGGTCTTCCTGATGGGCGAAGAGGTCGCCTACTACGACGGCGCCTACAAGGTGTCTCAGGGGATGCTCAACGAGTTCGGGCCGGAGCGCGTGGTCGACACCCCGATCTCGGAGAACGGGTTCGCCGGGCTGGGGGTCGGGGCGGCGATGGCGGGGATGCGCCCGATCATCGAGTTCATGACCTTCAACTTCAGCCTCGTCGCCTACGATCAGGTGATCAACTCCGCCGCGAAGATCTACCAGATGAGCGCGGGCCAGTACCGCATGCCCATCGTCTTCCGGGGGCCCAACGGCTACGCCGAGAACCTCGCCGCCCAGCACTCCACCTCTGTCGAGAGCATCTACGCCCACTTCCCCGGGCTGAAGGTCGTGGCGCCCTCCACGCCCGCCGACGCCAAGGGGCTGCTGAAGTCCGCGATCCGCGACGACAACCCGGTCATCTTCCTCGAATCCGAGATGATGTACGGCTTCAAGGGCGAGGTCCCCGACGGCGAGCACCTCGTCCCCATCGGCAAGGCCGACATCAAGCGGGACGGCACCGATCTGGTGATCGTGACCTGGGGCAAGCAGGTCCACACCTGCCTGAAGGCGGCAGAGCTGCTGGCCGCGCAGAATGTCTCGGCGATGGTGCTGGATCTGCGCTCGCTGCGCCCGCTCGACCACGAGGCGCTGTTCGCGGCGGTGGCGAAGACGCACCGGGTCGTCGTGGTGCAGGAGGGCTACCCGTTCGCCGGGATGGCCGCCGAGATCATCGCCCGCATCCAGGAGTCCTGCTTCGACCTGCTCGACGGCCCCATCGTGCGCGTCACCAACCGGGACATCCCCCAGCCCTACGCCACCAACCTCGAAAAGCTCGTCATCATCACCGCCGAGCGCGTCGTCGAGGCGGCGCTCCAGGGGATGACTGGAAAGGAGAAGAAGTAATGGCAACGTTCTATGAGATGCCCGCCGCCACGCCCACCATGACCGTCGGCGTGCTGGCGAAGTGGGCCATCAAGGAGGGGGCCAGCGTCACCCCCCAGACCATCGTCGCCTCCGTCGAGACCGACAAGGCCGCCGCCGACATCGAGATCTTCGAGAAGACGACTTTTCTCAAGCTCCTCGTCGGCCCCGGCGCCGAGGTGCCGACCGGCTTCCCCATCGCCATCATCGGGAACCCCGGCGAAGATATTACTTCATTACTCCATACGTATGAACGCATGAAGGCCGACGCCGCCGCCGGGGCCGCGCCTGCGCCCGTGGCCGCGCCTGCGCCCGTGGCCGCCCCCGCCGCGCCCGTGGCTGCGCCTGCCCCCGAGGCCGCCCCCGTGGCTGCGCCTGCGCCCGCCGTCGCGCCTGCGCCTGCTGTGGCTGCGCCCGCGCCCGCCGCGCCTGTGGCCGATCTGAGCATGCGCTGGATGGGGCATCTGCTTTCGGACTCGGTGATGGAGCCGCGCGGGCGGTATGTCAGCGCGCGCCCCGCGCCCCGGATCGTGGCGAGCCCGCTCGCGAAGGCCATCGCCGCTGAGAAGGGCGTGGCGCTCTCCGCGATCAAGGGGAGCGGGCCGGGCGGGCGGATCGTGGCGGAGGACGTGGAGAAGGCGGCGGCGGCTCCGGCGGTGGCTGCACCTGCCGGGTCGGCGCGGCGGGCGGACGAGGCGGTGCGCGTCACGCAGATGCGGAAGACCATCGCGCGGCGGCTGACCGAGGTTCACCAGCAGGTGCCGGTGTTCTACCTGACGGTGCGCTACGACGTGGCGCGGCTCGTCGCGCTGAAGGAGCAGGCCGGGGCGCACGGGTCGAAGATCTCGTACAACGACCTGTTTTTGAAGGCGGTGGCGAAGGCGCTGCGGGAGGTGCCGGAGTGCAACGCCGCGTGGCAGGGCGACACCATCGTCCGGCGCGGGTCGGTGGACATCGGCGTGGCGGTGGCGCTGCCGGAGGGGCTGATCACGCCGGTCGTGCGCGACGCGGATCGCAAGGGGGTGGCGGAGATCGCCGCCGAGGTGCGGGCGCTCGCGGGGCGGGCGAAGGAGGGCAAGCTCGCGCTGGAGGAGTACACGGGCGGGACGATCACCGTGTCCAACCTGGGGATGTTCGGTATAGAGAAGTTCACTGCGATCCTGAACGCGCCTGAGGCGGCGATCCTCGCGGTCGGCGGCGTGCAGCAGGAGCCGGTGGTGGTAGACGGGGCGCTGGCGGTGGGCTGGCGCATGCAGGTGACGATGACCTGCGATCACCGGGTGATCGACGGGGCGCTCGGGGCGCGGTTCCTGGCGGCGCTCCGGGTGTATGTCGAGAACCCTTCCCTGCTGGTGCTGTGATGGAGGCGGGGCAGGAGGTGACATACGATGTGGCGGTGATCGGCTCCGGGCCGGGCGGCTATGTCGCGGCGATCCGCGCGCAGCAGCACGGGCTGAAGACGGTGTGCATCGAGAAGGAGCGGCTGGGCGGGGTGTGCCTCAACTGGGGCTGCATCCCGAGCAAGGCGCTGCTGAAGGCCGCCGAGCACTGGATCTTTGTCAAAGAGGAGGCCGCTGAGTTCGGGATCACGGTCGGGGACGCCAGCGTGGACTTCGCGAAGGTCGTCGCCCGGAGCAGGAAGATCGCCGATCAGTCGGAGCGCGGCGTGCGCTCGCTGTTCAAGAAATACGGGGTCACCAGCCTCGCCGGGACGGCGCGCATCCTGGGGCCGGGGCGGGTGGCGGTGGAGGGCAGCGGCGGGCTGACGACTGTGAACGCGAAGCACGTGATCGTGGCGACGGGCGCGCGCGCGCGGCAGATCCCGTCCGTCCCGGTCGACGGGGAGCGCGTCCTGACCTACCGGGAGGCCATCACGCTGGATCGCTGCCCGGAGAGCGTCATCGTGCTGGGGTCGGGGGCCATCGGCTGCGAGTTCGCGTGGTTCTACAGCGCCTTCGGGGCGAAGGTGACCATCGTGGAGGGCGTCGACCGGATCGTGCCGCTGGAGGATCACGAGGTCTCAGAGGAATTGGCGCGGGCCTTCCGCAAGCGCGGGATCGACATCGTCACCGGGAAGTTCGTGAAGCAGGTGGCGCGGGACGGGGCGGACGGGGCGGAGCGCGGCGTCATCGTATCGCTGGCGGACGGTACGGAGTTGCGCGCGGCGTACTGCCTCTCGTCGCTAGGCGTGCAGCCCAACAGCGCGGGCATCGGGCTGGAGACGGTCGGCGCGGTGATCGGGAAGGGCGGTTTTGTCGACCACGACCGGGACTTCCGCTGCGGCGCGCAGACCTGGGTGATCGGCGACGTGGCCGGGCCGCCCGCCCTCGCGCACACCGCCTACGCGGAGGCGCACGTCTGCGTCGACCGCATCGCCGGGAAGCACGTGGCGGACGTCGACTATGACAACATGCCCGCCGCCACCTACTGCCAGCCCCAGATCGCCAGCGTCGGCCTCACCGAGCAGGAGGCGAAGCGGCGCGGCCTGAGCTTCACCGTCGGGAAATTCCCCTTCGCCGCCAACGGCAAGGCGCGCGGCACCGGCCACACCGGCGGTTTTGTGAAGGTGCTGGTCGGCACGAAGTACGGCGAGATCCTCGGCGCCCACATCATCGGCCACGACGCATCGGAATTGCTCCCCGACTTTGTGATGGCGCGCGGCGCCGAGGTCACCGCTGAGCATTTTCTTCACACCGTCCACGCCCACCCGACCCTCGGCGAAGCGATGTACGAGGCCGTGGCCGTCGCCATCAACCAGAGCTGCCACATCTGATCGCGCCCGTCCCTTCTCAAAGGAACCCATGCCTGAAGAAAAAAGCTCCTCCGCCCTCTGGATCGCCATCGGCTGCTTCGCCCTCCTGGCCCTCGGCCTCGGCGGCGTCGTCGTCCTCGGCGCGGCGGGCGGGATCGGCGCTGTGCTGTTCCTGCGGACGGCCCCCCCTGAGCCGCCTGAGCCGCCCGCGCTTGAGCCGGTCGCCACAGCGGCCACGCCCCCGCCCGCCGCAGGCTCCGCCCCGCCTGCAGCGTACCAGGGCGCGTGGACGTTCGGCGAAGATTGCGGCAAGACGGCCGGAGGCACGCCGATCTACGTCGGCCACACCCTGACCATCACCGGCGACAAGGCCAGCGCCAGCGCCAACGGCTACCAGACCTGGCTGGAGGTCACCGGCACCCTCTACCCCGTCGGCACCGACACCTGGGATCTCCACGTCGATACCAGCGACGGAACCGCTCCCAAGCCCGCCGGAACCGTCGTCATGCGCATCGACACTTCAAAAAAGCGCCTCCAGGTCGACAGCTCCGAGTGGCCCTTCGCCTGTGCAGAAGGAGCTGTCAAGTTCCAGCGGGAGAAGTGACGGGATAGGCTGTCCTGCCTGGAGGGAAGATGCTGCTGTCCATCCTGTCCGCCTGCTTTCCGAGCCGCGTCATCGACACCGAGGGCGCGTGGCCCGACAGCGCGGAGGTGGACAGCGCCCACGACACCGGCACGCAGGATTCGGCGTGGGACAGATGAGAGTTATTTATTAACTTGATTTTTTTCCAAACCTCTCTGCCCGACAGATTTCCCTGACCCGCCCCGGCTGGCCCGGTGGACGGAAGGGGCGTAAACCCCAACAGAGCCCCCGTCATCACAGATCTTACCGCCCCTTCCGT
>JBEIQZ010000296.1:0-7683 GCA_040376255.1 Alphaproteobacteria bacterium | reverse complement strand
TGTACTTTGGTAATAAATATACAAATATGATTGAAATTGTTCGCTTTATTCCGAGAGAGTGTAATAAATGCATGAGAGGCTGGACGGCAATAGTTCATGCTAAAGGCACCGGAGTAGGTAATAGTCCCTATTTTTTGGATAACGAGGGAGCGAAACATCGTGCTCTAAAAGAGGCAGTCAGGGTGGCAGAGATCGAAGCAAAAGATCTCGCTTCTGTTGTCAAGTGCTCCAGTTGCCGCGAAAGGGATTGGGCAGCCGTTGGCAAGGTTGGCGCGAGGAGCCTCGTCGCTGGGGGAGGCAACATTGTTGTCACGTTCGGGGGGGCTGCGATGTTCCTCGGCACCGGAGCGATGTGGGGGGATCATGGATTTTGGATCGCAGCAGCAATTTATATATTGATTATTTTTTTTGTTGTAATTTTGAATGGGTTGTGGGCAATTTATCGAGCGCGCCACGTTGGTGAGGCATAAGGGCCGATTGATGGATGATATCAGCGCATGATATCCGCGCCGATATCACCCAGAAACAACATCTGGGAGGAGTGGGATCGGGCGTGGCACTCCTGGATCAGCTGTTGGCGCCTGCGGCAGGAGGAACCACAGGCGGGGGCGCGATCCCGGCGGCATCATCGAAGCCGCAGTCCCGGCTCATCGTGTTGGAGAAGATGCCGAGGGGGTTGAGGGCGCGGAACACGCGGATGAAGGCGTCGATGCGGGCGCCGTGGCTCTGGCGGAGCTGCGCCATCGTCTGCCGGTTGAGCTGGCCCCAGTGGAGGCGGCAGCTGAGCGCGGGGTCGCCGGCCAGCGCTCCGGCGATGGTGAGCAGGGTCTCCCGCTGCTCCGGGTGGCTGCTCCTGAGGCTCGGCACCTCGATCATACAGGAGGGTTCCGCCCGGTTCTGGGGGGCGAGCAGCGCGGAGGTGGGGGCGACGAAGCGCACGCCGAAGGGGGCGGTGGAGAGGAAGGTGCCGGCGTCACGGTGCTGCTGGAGCAGCCCGAGGACGCGGTCGACGGCGGCGACGGCCTGGGAGACCGGGAAGGCGGCCTCAAAAGACCACGCCTGCATCGCGTTCCCGGCGCCGAGGATCAGGATGTTTGGCGCGATGCTCTGGAATTTTTCGATCTGCAGGTTCCGGATGGCGCTGTCGATGATGTAGGGGAGGCCCGCCTTCGGCTTCGTCTTGTCGAGCGGGTCGCGCATGAAGCTGTCGGTGGCGCAGGCGGCGACGTCCTGAAGGTTGAGGGCGCTGATCGTCCGCTCGATGAAGGTGGTGAAGGCAGGGTTCCGCCACTGCGGCTCCTCCGCCCGGGGATCGATCAGCGCGCGGGTGGTGAGGAGGCAGGTGTAGTCGAAGGTGCCGTCCGGCTGCCAGGTCGGCAGCGGGTTGATGATCAGATCGAGGTGCCGGACCTGCGCGAGGCGACCCGCGAGGCCGGCCTGCACCTCCCGCCAGGGCAGGCAGACGCGGCGCTCCTCCAGCCAGTAGGCAGGTTCGACCTTCAGCGTGACCGCGTAGACGACGCCGAGCCACCCCAGCGACACCAGCAGCGCGTTGAACATGTCGTCGTCGTCCTGGATCAGCTCCCACCTCAACCCGGCGGGGGCGCCGGGGAAGGGGGCGGCGCTGTCGAACACGGCGGGGCTGAGTCCGTTCTGGGTATCGTGGAAGCGCGCGGGGTCGGTGATGCTGCCCCCGCCGCTGCGCTCCACCTGCAGCAGCCGGGGGCTGCCGTCGGCGCCGAGCGTGACGAGGGCGAAGGCGGCGATGCTCTCGCAGATGGGGGGGAGCGTGACGCCGGTCCCGTGGGTGCCGGTGCAGGCGGCGCCGATGATGGTCTGTCCGTCGAAGGAGCCCATGTTGGTCAGCCCGAGGCCGTCCGGGGCCGAGGCGGAGATCCGGTTTTTCAGCGCGATGTTGAGCGCGCGGATGGAGATCCCCGCCTCGACCCGGACATAGAGATCGCCGTTGAGCCCGGCTCTCAGCGCCGGGTGCGCGTCGACCCGGTCCAGCAGATCGATCTCGATCAGCGCCTGCCCCGGCTCCGGCCGCGCCACCGGCGAAGAGGAGTGGCCGGAGCCGACCGCGTGGATGCGGGTGGAGGTCTGTCCGGCCTTCACCACCGCCGCGATCAGGTTGTTGAGCGTCGTAGGGCGGGGCCAGTGCTGGACGCGGGTCTGGAAGTCCTCCATGTAGTTCTTCCAGGTCTTCGACGCCTCCTCGCTCTCCTTGTGGAACGGCGGGTGCGGATCGCGGATCCTGAGCTGGAGCTTGCCCTTGACGCCCGTGATCCGCACCGGCTCCGGGTACTCCGGGGCGACGGACAGGCCGAGCCCCTCGTCGCTGCGGACGGCCTGCCGATAGAGCCCCGGCCGCTCAGCAGCGAACTGCTGGAGGCGGAGATCGACCTGGCCGGGGGTGCGGTTCTGTCGGAGGAGGGCGCGGGCTTCTTTTATGGACAGCGTCATCTGTACTCGTGGCTCCCCGCTCAGTATATCAATGATTTATAATCCCACCATCCCCCGGTACGCCTCCTGGATCAGCGGGGCGAACTCCGGCGTACAGGAGTTGGTCTCCTCATAGTGATCGCCCTGCTCGGTGAGCGCTGAGACGTAGGTGTTGAAGTCGGGGCCGGGGACGATGTAGCCGCAGTAGCCGTTGGCGATGCCGACCGGCACCTTGTACGTCCCTGGCAGCATCGAGGAGAGCGATCCGATCTCCGGATCGTCCGAGAGCCGGTAGGGGGCGGTGTGGTAGGAGAGGCAGTCGCAGTCCCCGACCGCCTCGCTGATCCGGCACTCCTCGAAGTCCACGCCCACGCAGTCGGGGTCCTGCTGGAGCCAGCGCCGATCCCCGGCCCGCAACGCCGCGTCGGCCATCGCCGCCTCCTCCGGCACCCCCCAGAACAATTCGGGGAACAGCTCCCCCGGCACCGTCCCGAGCGTGATCGGGCCGAGCTGCACCATCCACACCGACGCCGGGACGCAGCCGAACACGTCGGGGTTCGTGCCGTAGCCGGGGCAGGAAGCGTCCTGAACCAGATCCTCGGCCTTCGTGTCGAGGAGATCGAGCCGGAATGCCAGCTCATAGAAGATGTTGGTGACCGGGATGGGGAGCGGGGCGGAGGTCACCGAGATGTGATCCCACGGGGTGGTGTCGGTCATCGCGCCCTCGACGCGCTGGCCGACGAGGTATCCCTGAGTGCGCGCCAGCTCCCAGCCGCTCTCCGAGATCCAGACCTGCCCGTCGTCTCCGTTGATGACGCGATCCCCGGCATCATCGAGCAGCGGCATCGTCCCGCCGAGGCCCGACTGCATCCCGCCGAGCGCCCCTGACAGGAAGATCGCCGTCCCGCCGCCGTGGCCCTCCACCCACTCCCGCGCGTAGTGGACGTAGTCGCCGGAGAGCGCGTTGTTCTCGTCCCCGACGACCTCCGGGTGGCTGGAGAAGTTCATGAGCGTGGCGAGCCGCGCGCCGGACGCGTCATCGAGGCCGAGCGCGAAGAGCTGATCCCCGGCGATCAGCGGATCGCGGATGTCGCGGATGGTGCCGATCATGCGCGGATCGGGGTTGATCCCACCGAAGGGCTCCCCGGTGAGATCGGGGTCGTCGGAGAGGGCGGCGCTGCCGTAGCGGGGGCTCACCGCGACCATGTCCTGCGCGGCGAGCGAGACGGCGTCGAAGAGCGCGGGGCCGATCGTGGCGTTGTAGTCGGGGTTCACGCCGCTGGCGAGGTTGTCCTGATCGCCCCAGATGCCGACCGTGTCGGGCGACTGGTGCGAGTGCGAGGCCGAGAGGATCACGCGATCCGCGTCGAAGCCCTCCGCCCCGAGCAATTCCCGCCCCTCGCGCACCCGGCTCTCCAGCACCCCGATCCCGTCGATCCCGGCCAGCGCGACATACTCCCCGTCGAGCGCCAGCACCAGCGCGGTGAGCGTCATGTCGTCATGCACCTCCAGCGCCGCCCGCTTCGACTGGAACCCCGCGATCCAGATCGCGTCGAAGTTGCCGTCCCCGTCCGCGTCGTTGAACGGCTCGTCGCAGCCGGGACGGCCCGACGCAGCCCCGTCCGGCTCGTTCACGCAGCCGTCAAAAACGTGGTTCCCGTTGAGATCCTGGAACGTCTCGGTAAGTTCCGGCGTCAGGATCACCCGCGCCACCCCGGCGTAGAGCTGACCGTCCTGCACGAGCGGCATCCCGAACGGCGCGGGGGTCGGCTCCTTGCTGTCCTCCGGGCCGTTGCAGCCGGACAGCAGGCCGGACAGCAGGAGCAGCGGGCCGGACAGCAGGAGCAGCGGGATCGGGCGGGGATGGGACATCGTTACCTCCGGCGGGATAGATCCTGCCGGTGCGACCTGACAGGAAGACTGAGGCGGCAATATACTGTGTCCTGGCCCTGATCGGGGTGCTGCCCGCGCTGTCGTCGGGCGGGATGCCCGGCGACGGGGCCGACGCCTTCGGGACGTACTGGTTCTATGCGTGGCTGCGGCGCTGCGTGGAGAACGGGTGGAACCCAGGCTACACACTCGACTTTTTCTATCCGATCGGGAAGGACATCCTCGCCCACACCGGCAACAATTTCGTCGATGCGGTCCTGTCGGTGCCGTTCCAGTGGCTGTTCGGGCCGGTCTTGTACCTGCCGCTGTTCATTGTGGCGATCCAGCTCGGCAACGCGCTGACCTTCCGGGTGCTGGCGCGCGCGGTGGCGCGGCGGCTCGGGCGGCCGGGGCTGGTGTTCCCGGCGACGCTGCTCTGGATGTGCAACCCCTATGTGCTGTTCGAGCTGACGGCGGGGCGGCCGACCCAGGCGGTGCTGTGGTTCTACCCGGCGGCGGCGGTCTATGCGCTGGCGCTGCTGGAGCGGACGGACGCAGGGGAGGGCGGCGGGGCCGGGCGGGCGGCGCTCGGGCTGGGGCTGTCGGTGGCCTGTGCGGGCTGGACATACTGGTTTGAGCTTTATTTCTTATCATTCCTGCTGCTGCCGATCTGGCTCGCGGGCCTCCAGGGGCACCGGGCGCCGCTCCGGGCGTGGGGCTGGCTGGCGGCGGCGGTGGCGGTGTGCGGGGCGGCGGTGGCGCCGGGGGTGGCGGCGATGGCGGGGCGGGTGGCGGCGGGCGGGGTGCCGGGGCTGCCGACGGCGGGGCGGGGGCTGCTGGAATTGCCGGTGGAGCTGGCGAACAACGTCTCGGCGGATCTGCACGGGCTCGGGCTTGTAGAGCGCTTCGGGGCGCCGCTGCTGACCCAGCCGGCGTGGGCGCTGATCCTGCTGATGGCGCTGGCGGGGGCGGCGGGGATCGGCGCGGCGCGGATCGGGGATCGGCGGCTGCGGCGTGGGCTGGCGGGGGCGTTCGCGCTCGGGGCGCTGCTGGGGATGGGGCCGGTGTTGTGGGACTCCGGGGCGGGGCGCGTGTGGTCGTGGCCCTACCTGGCGCTGTACAACGCCGCGCCCTTCTTCGGGCGGCTCTGGTTCCCCTACCGGATCGCCTCGATCTGCTTCCTGCCGCTGGCGCTGTGGGGCGGGCGGCTGGCGGCTGGCGGCGGGCGGCGGGCGGCGTGGACGCTCGCGGCGCTCGTCGCGCTGTCGCTGGGAGGGCAGGCGCGGGGCGGAGTGTGGCCGTTCGCGGCGCGATCCGTGGAATTACCGGCGCTGCTGGCTGAGGTACAGGCGCGGGGCGCGACAGGCGCAGACGCCATCCTGACCCTTCCCTTCGGCATCCAGTCGCAGCACCTGATCGCGCAGGCGCAGCACGGCCTCCCGACCCTCGGCGGGATGGGCGAGTCGGCGCGGCTGCTCTGGCCGCCGGGCTGGAAGGCGGTGGTGGAGCGGCCGGTGGCGCGCGCGCTGATCCAGGGGCGGCTGTCCGGGGCGATCCGGCTGGGGACGGGGACGCGCGAGGCGCAGGAGGCGCAGGCGGCGGCGGCGGTCGCGGCGGACTGGCCGTGGTGGGAGCAGCGCGGCTACCGCCGGGTGCTGCTGGATCGGGCGCTCTGGCTCTCCCAGCAGGCGCAGCGCGGGCGCGGGCCGCAGGCGGCGCAGATAGAGGAAGAGATGTCGAGGGTCGTGGCGGAGATCAGCCGGATCGTCGGCGCGGAGCCGGTGGCGGCGGAGGGCGCGCTGGTGCTGTGGGAGCGGGGGGGCCGGGCTGCGGCGTGGCCGGAGGGGCTGCAGGCGACAGCGGCGCGGCTGGCGGAGACGGGCTGGGCGGCGCAGGTGGAGCGCCCGCCGGAGCCGTGAGGGCGCGGGCCGTCTTTCCGCTTGCCATCTGAGGTGGTGGGCTTACCTTCGGCCAGAGAGGAGTATTGCGATGGCATTTGATCCCCCCTCGGACCAGGGCGGTCCGGTCAACCTCCCCAAAGAACTTAGTCTGCCGATCCTCGCGATCCGCAACACCGTGATTTTTCCGGTGCTGGCCTTCCCGATCAATGTCGGGCGCGAGAAGTCGCTGGAGGCAGTGGAACGCGCGCTGGCCGGCGACCGGCTGCTCGGCATCGTGGCGCAGCAGGACGCGAAGAACGAAGACCCCGACGTGAGCGAGCTGTACACGACCGGGACGGTGGTGAAGATCCTGAAGTCGGTGAAGATGCCGGGCAACAAGCTCAACGTCATCATCCAGGGCCTCGCCCGCGTCAAGATCGACCGCTGGGAGAACACCAGCCCCACGCTGCGCGCGCACGTCCACGTCCACGAGGAGAGCGCAGACTCGACCCCCGAATTGGAGTCGATGATGGCGACGATGCGGGAGCTGGCGCAGAAGATCATCGATCTTTCGCCCCACATCCCCTCTGAGGCCAGCTTCCTCGTCCGCTCCATCGACAACCCCGGCATCCTGGCCGACATCGTCGCCTCCAACCTCTCCATCGGCGTAGAGGAGAAGCAGGATCTCCTCGAGACCCTCGACGCCCGCGAGCGCATGACCAAGGTCATCGCCCTGCTCAACAAAGAGATCCAGGTCCTGGAATTGTCCAACAAGATCCAGACCGAGGTCAAGGGCGAGATGGACAAGGCGCAGCGGGAGTACTTCCTCCGCGAGCAGCTCAAGGCCATCCAGAAGGAGCTGGGCGAGTTCGACGACCGGCAGGAGGAGTTCGAGGAGCTGAAGAAGTCGATCAAGAAGGCGCGGATGCCCAAGGACGTCGAGAAGATCGCGTTCAAGGAGCTGAAGCGGATGAGCCGGATGAGTCCCGGCGCCGCCGAGTACACCGTCTCGCGCACCTACATCGACTGGCTCGTCGAGATCCCGTGGTCGCACTCCACCGACGACGTCATGGACATCAACGAGGCGGCGCGCATCCTCGACGACGATCACTACGGCCTGGAGAAGGTGAAGCAGCGCATGCTGGAGTTCCTCTCGGTCCGCAAGCTGAAGAAGGACATGAAGGGGCCGATCCTCTGCCTCGTCGGGCCGCCGGGCGTCGGCAAGACCTCGCTGGCCAAGTCGGTGGCGCGGGCGCTGGGCCGGAAGATGATGCGGATCTCGCTGGGCGGGGTGCGCGATGAGGCTGAGATCCGGGGGCACCGCCGCACCTACATCGGCGCGCTGCCGGGCAAGATCATCAAGGGCATCAAGAAGGCCGGCACCAACAACCCGGTGTTCGTGCTGGACGAGATCGACAAGCTCGGCGCGGACTACCGGGGCGATCCCTCCTCGGCGCTGCTGGAGGTCCTCGACCCGGAGCAGAACGAC
>JBEIQZ010000277.1:0-8037 GCA_040376255.1 Alphaproteobacteria bacterium | reverse complement strand
ACGTTGTAGCTGCCGATGGCCTGCCACTCGTCGAGGAGCCGGATCGTGCGGTTGCCGACGACCTCCAGCTTGTCATCGTAGACGAAGGGGGCATGGAGGACGCGCGACCACGCGAGGATCTGCAGCAGCAGCGTGAGCGCCAGGCCGATCAGGACACGGCCTGGAGCGGGAGGCGGCAGCTTCGGGGGGGGAAAGCTCATCTGCGGAGGAGCGTAGCATACAGCTCCAGGTGGCGTGCGGCGACAGCGGCGGGTTCGAGGTTGCGCGCGATCCACGCCCGCCCGCGCCCGACCATCTCCTGCGCCAGCGCCCGATCCTGCAGCAGCCGGAGCAGCGCCGCCCGCAGCCCCGCGACGTCCCCGTAGCCGGTGATCAGCCCCGCCTTCGCCTCCCCGACCACCTCCCCGCAGCCGCAGTCCCCGGTCACCACCACCGGCGCCCCGCACATCAGCCCCTCCAGCGGCACCAGCCCGAACACCTCCTGCGTCGAGGGGTAGGCCAGCACGTCCAGATCCGCGAGCAATTCCAGCCGCTCCGCCCCGTCGAGCGGCCCGACATAACAGAAATCCCCCGGCGGCAGCGCCATCCCCCGCTGCGGCCCCGCGATCACCAGCGTCACCGCCTGCCCATCGACGGAGAGCCCGCGCGCCGCCGCGATCAGGTGCTCCACGCCCTTGCGGGGCGAGATCTGGCCCAGGTAGCCGACCAGCGGCCCGCGCAGGCCGTGGCGCGCCCGGAAGCGCCCGCGCGGCGGGGCGGGCTCAGCGTAGAGGGCGTTGGGGATCACATGGACGCGCCCGAACGGGACGCCGATCTGCATAAGCGTCCGCAATTCGGCGCGGGAGAGCGCGATCACCGCGTCGGCGCCCTGCGGGACATCGCCGTCGAACAGCCGATCCCACACGCGCTTCACGGACTGCTTGCGCTCGATGCGCGGGGCGGTGCCGTGCGGCGTGAACACCACCGGCAGCCCGAGGCGGCGCGCGGCCTGCCACGCCCGGTGGTTGAGCAGGTGGCGGTGGCCGTGCAGGTGGACGAGGTCGATCCCGTCGAGCGGGGGCGGCCCGGCGGGCAGGTAGAGCTGGTGCCGCCACGCCAGCCGGGGCGACAGGTTCTTTGTTGTGAAGACCTCCACATTTTCCCAGGTGCGGCGCGGCGGGACGGGCGCGCGCCCGGTCTCAGAAAAAGCGTCCGTCGTCCAGACCCGCACCGACGCCCCGGCGGCGGCCTGCGCGCGGGCGAGGGCGGCGACGGCGCGGGGGATGCCGCCGAAGGCCCAGGCGGGGGGGAAGGCGACGGCGACGTGGAGGACGCGGATCGCCAACCGGGCTACGCCGCTCTAAGCAGCCGGATCGGCACCGCCATCAGCGCGAACGCCGCCGCCACCAGCGTCTGCGAGGCGCCGACCGGCCAGGACTCGAACCAGGCCAGCAGGTAGCCGAGCCCCCCGGCGAGCAGCCCGAGCAGCCCGGCGACCGGCACCACCCCGACCATCCCCGGCACGAGCATCAGCGCGGCCATCGCGGGCAGCACGGTGAAGGCGAAGACGGGCAGCGCCCCGAGCGCGCGGGTGGCGACGGAGACCATCCCGGCGACGCAGAGCCAGAGCGAGATGTCGAGCAGCTTGACGGGCAGCCCGTGGACGCGGGCGACGTCGTGATCGAAGCCGGAGAACAGCCAGCCGCGCCCGAGGAGGATCTGGGCGATCACGCAGACCGTCCCGACCCCGGAGACCAGCATCCAGTCCACCGGGCGCACCAGCACGGCAGAGCCGAACAGGATCGACTGGATGTCGTGGGCCTCGGCGGCGATTTTGTCGCCGAGGATCAGGGCGGCGCCCCCGGCGGCGACCCAGATCGCGGCGAGCATGGCCTCGCGGGAGAGGCGGACGCGCTCGGGGCGGAGGGCGAGGCTGCCGGTGGCGATGAGGCAGAAGGAGACGGCGCCGATCATCGGCTCGGTGTGCATGTCGAACAGCATCCCGGCGAAGATGGCGGAGGCGACGCCGAGCCCGGCGACCTGCGACAGCACCGCGCTGACGAAGACGGTGCGGCGCAGCACGACGTGGACGCCGAGCATCCCCAGGACGCCGCCTGCGGTGACCGCGCAGAGGACGGCCTCGCGGAACAGGGGCCAGGCGGCGACGAATTCAGCCCAGGACGGGGTGATCTCAGGCATTGGTAGGTTCTTCCTTCCAGCCGCCCCGCTCGTCGTCGAGGGAGGCGGCGTAGCGCTTGCGGAAGCTCGGGAGGGCGAAGATCTCCTCGGCGGTCCCGGCGGCGACCTGGTTGCGGTCGAGGTAGACGACGTGATCGGCGTGGTGGCGGGCGACGTCGAGGTTGTGGCTGACGATGACGACGGCGGTGCCGAGCTCTTTTCTTATGCGGTCGACCTGGGTGAGCGCCTCCTCCTCGGCGACCGCGTCCATCGCGGCGGTCGGCTCGTCGAGGAAGGCGACCTGCGCGCGGGCGGTGACGAGGCGGGCGAGCAGGACGCGCTGCTTCTGGCCCTCGGAGAGCGAGCGGAAGGGGCGATCAGCGAAGGGGGCGGCGCCGACCTGATCGATGGCATGCTGGATGGCGGCGCGCTTCTCAGCGGTGTGCGGCATCAGGAAGGACCAGCCGCGATCCGCGCCGAGCGCGACGACCTGCCGACCGGTCATCGGGTAGATCTCGTCGAAGGCGGAGCGCTGGGGGACGTAGCCCATCCGGACGTCGGGGGCGCAGTGGACCTCCCCCTCGACCGGCGGGATCATGCCGAGGATGGTCTTGAACCACGTCGACTTGCCGCAGCCGTTCCGCCCGATGACCGCCCAGAACTCGCCCGGCCGCAGCTCAAAGCTGATCGCCGGGAGGATGGCCTTGCGGTTCCAGCCCACGGAGAGGTTCGTACAGCGGAGGATGGGTTCAGACATCGCAGCCCTCTAATCTATTGCTCATCGACATGAGCCCCGGCGTCATGGAGCAGCAGCCATACCTCAGATACAGCGGCGGGGCCGAGCTCAAAGGTCCAGGTCCCGGCGGTGTGGAGGTCGACATCGTAGTGCTCGGGGACGTCCTCCGGGCAGAGATCATCGGGGGCGCCCTCGGAGAGCCCGACGTCGGCGCCGTCCTGGTAGAGCGTCTGGGCGATGTCGGCGGTCCCCATGAACAGGATCGCCGCCGTGTCACCGGAGACGTTCACCGAGACGTAGCTGGCGGCGCCCGGGACGAGGGTGACGGTGTAGGGGGTGTCGCCGATCTGGATGCCGGGGGCGGAGTCGATGTCGGCCCCGGCGGTGATGGCGGTTCCGGCGTCGGCGATGACCTCGCAGGCGTGGGCGAGCGGGTCCTCCTCCTCCTTCCCGGCGGCGCAGCCGGAGAGCGCGGCGAGGGCCAGGAGGGGCAGGAGGGGCAGGGAGGCAGGGAGCGCGGAGATCGTGAGTCGCATGTTCATTCCCAATCGGTCCGGGTGAGGGTGACGGAAGGTTCGACGGCCAGGAGGCGCGGGCCGAGGGTGAGGGCGAGGGCGGACTCAGCGTCCGCCGGGACGGCGCCATCGACCGCGAGCGCGGCGAAGTCCAGCTCATCCCAGAGCGTCCCGTCCGGCGCGAGCGCGACGGAGAGCGCGATCACCGGCAGCTCCCCGCGCCCGAGGGGCAATTCCAGCCCCGCGTCGAGGTCGCCGGAGAGCGCAAGATCGAGATCGAAGGTCGCGGAGAAGCCGTCGTCGGGCTCGCGCCGGACGGTGCCGGACATGTGGACGCCGACCGACTCCAGCCGCAGTTTTGTCAGGCTCACGTCTGCCAGCACCGGCTCGTCCGGGGCGAGGGTGGCCGCTGCTGTGCCGAGCATGTCCAGCGTACCGGGCGGGGCCAGCGAGACGAGGGCGACAAAAGCCGCAGCGCCGCCCGCCAGCTCCGCCTCGATGTCGGCGTAGTCGACGAGCGCGCCGCCATCGCTGTGGCAGTGGCCGCCGTGGCAGAGGGTGTAGCCATCGGGGGGATCAGCCGGGTCGAAGCTGCCGCCGCCGCCCCCGCCGCCCTGGAGCTCCATCAGGTGCATCCCGCCGACCGTCCAGACGAAGCCATCGAGGGCGACCGCGTAGCCCTGATCCGTCAGCACCGCGCCGCCGAGATCGCGGGCCGGGCCGGGGGTGAGCGCGGCGCTGAAGTCCACCGGGGCCAATTCCCCGAACCCGTGGCCTGCCTCAAAGGCGCAGCCGGACAGGGCGGCCAGCAGCAGCGCCGGCATCAGCCGCCCGCCGCGATGAGCATCTGCACGGTGCGCTCCATGCGCTGCAGGTAGGTCTCGCCGCCCTGGAAGTTGGTGCCGCCGGGGAGGCGGACGAGCTTCGCGGTGGTCTTGGACTGCACCAATTCGGCGGTCCCGGCGGGGTAGTACTCCTCCTGCAGCATCAGGCCGATGTGCTTCTGGAGGATGGTCCCCATGACGGTGGCGATGTGGCTGGGGGAGGGCGGGATGCCGGGCTTGGGCTCGATGGTGATGGGGACGGTGAAGCCGATCCAGGCGGCGAGGTAGCTGAAGGAGCGGTGGTAGGTGATGATCTCCTTCCCGGCGAGGCCGCTGAGCTGCTTCTGCCAGCCGAGCGCCTTCGTCTGGGCCTGCTGGGCGAAGGCGGCGGCGTTGGCCTGGTAGGCGGCGGCGTTCGCGCTGTCGAGCTGCGCCATGCGGGCGGCGATCCCGTAGGCGACGGGGACGGCGTTGCGGGGGTCGTAGAGGTAGTGGGGGTTGCCGCCGGAGTGGAGATCGCCCATCGAGCGATCCACTGCCCCGGCAGGGACGTCGAGCAGGCCGACAAATTGCGAGGCGTCGAGGTAGCCCGCGCCGCCGGGCTGCACCTTCGCGTTCCGCGCCCCGACCAGCAGGTTCGGCAGCCAGCCGACCTCCAGCTCCAGCCCCACCACCACCAGCATGTCCGCCTGGGACAGCTCCAGCGCGAGGTTGGGCTTGGCGTCGACGAAGTGCGGATCCTGGGAGGGCAGCACCAGCGCCGTCACCTTCACCTTGTCCTTGCCGACCTCGGCGGCGATGGCGGCGAGGTCGGGGACGGAGGTGACCACCCGGAGCCCGGCGTGGGCGGGGAGCGCGAAGAGGCTCATAAGCAGAGAGATCGAGCCGATGAGCGCAGAGAGATACCGCATCTTTCCTCCTAGAAGGCGTGCGCGCCGTGGGCGCCCACGTTGAATTCGAACGCCGCGAGCGCGGCCCAGTCCGGGTGATCCGACCAGCCCGCGAGATCGACCTCGCCCTGGAGCCGGAGGCGGGAGAACTCGCTCGGCCAGAAGGTCAGGCTCGTCGCCCCCCGCTGCCGGACGGCGATCCACTCCGGATCCAGGGTGGAGGTCACGACCTCCCCCGACAGACCCGTGGTGGGGCTCCCGTATTCGTAACGTCCTGCAACGCCCCAGCGCTGGCTGATCCGCCAGAACAGCTCTGTAGAGGCAGTGAGGTCGGAGTGGATGTCCTCCGGCACCTGCATGCGCCGGTAGAGCGCCTCGGCCTGGAGGGAGACGATGGTGCTGCTCTCAGCGGTGATCGGGCGGAATTTCAGGTAGAGATCGGTGCCGTAGACGTCGGTGCGGTTGCCGAGGCCGGTCGGGTTCGGCCCGTTCGCGGCGGACAGCCCCCACATCAGCGACAGATCGGGCGACAACGGGAAGAACTGCTTGATCGCCAGCGTGGACTGAAAATCCAGCGGGCTCTGCCAGCCGCCGTCCTCCGCCCCGTAGAAGCTGCGGGCCGTCGATTCCCCCGCCGCCCCCGTCCACGACCCCACAAATTCCACGTACCACGGCAGCGGCGCCAGCCAGGACAGTTCCAGCCCCAGCCCCCGGTTCCCCTCCCCGCCGAACACCCGCCCGGTGGCCAGGTTCTGATCCACGAAATTCCAGGCGTGCGGGTGCGTCGCGTTGCTGCGCCCGAAGCGCGTCAACATCTGCCCGGCACGAAGCTGGAGGCGGCCCGGCAGCGAGAGCGTCGTCGCGTAGACCTCCTCGATCTCCACCCCGAACAGCGAGAACACGATGTTGGCGTCGAAGCGGAAGTACGGATCGACCGGCTTCCCGACCGACAGCTCCAATTGCTGGAGCGTAAACCCGTTCTGTGTCGGGTCATGCCCGCCGACCATCCGGGGCTCCTCCGCCGAAAAGTAGGCGAAGGCCAGATCGGCGATGAACGACATGTCCGGGTTCATGCTCTGCATGCCCGCCGCGCGGGGCGCCGGAGCCGCCGGGGCCGCCGGGGCCGCCGACTGATCCGCCGCGAGCGCCGCCTCGATGGCCGCCAGATCCTCAGGGCTGAGCCCGCCGTCAGGGGCCGGATCTGCGGGCGCAGGCGCAGGATCGGAGGGTGCAGGCGCAGGATCTGCGGGCGCGCCCGCCGGTTGACCCTCCGCCGCCCACGCGCTCAACGATGCGATGCCCAACCACGCTGCGATCACGCTCCGCCTCAGTACAGCGCGATACTATCGCATCCCTCTATCAATTGCAACAGGATTCCATATACACCTGAGTAGAGGCTGTATCAGCCCGGCTCCAGGATGACCAGCTCCGGGCGGCACCCGAACCGCAGCCGGGGCGCGTCGCCGCGCTCCATGCCGATCCCGCGCGACACCACCAGCGTCCCATGCGGGAGCGCCGTCACCCCGGCGGCCCAGGCGCGCGGCACCCGGCTGAGCGTCAGCAGCGGCCCGATGAAGGGCAGCCGCACCTGCCCGCCGTGGGTGTGGCCGGCGAGCAGCAGATCGGCGGCGCCCACGACCGACGCAGAGAGGGAAAAGTCAGGCGCGTGGCCCAGGACGATGTGGAATTGATCGGAGGCCTGAAGATCCAGGGCGCGGCTCTGCGCCGGGGCGCGGGAGTCGCTGATGCTCAGGGCGGTGAGGGTGATGCCGGGCAATTCCGTGCGGGCGGTCGCGTCGCTGGCGACGACGCCCGTCCCCTCGAAGATCCGCTCCCAGTCCGCCCAGTCCACGTCCCCCCGGACCGCGAAGCTCCCGAGCCGGGGCGTGAGCGTCCGCAGGAGCGCCTGCAGCTCCGCGCGCTCCGCCTCCGGGTCGCCGCCCCGCAATTGGAGGTAGTCCCCGGCGAACAGGATCAGATCCGGCGCCTCCTCCCGCAGCCGCGCGAACGCCTGCGCCTCCCACTCCCCCATCGAATCCGTCTGCAGATCGGCCACCAGCGCCACGCGCACCGGCAGCCCCGCCACCGGCACATGGCTGACCTCCAGCCAGCGCGGCTCGATCAGGAAGGCGTCCGCCGACACCGCGAGGCCCGCCGCCCCCACCAGCGCCAGCCCCGCGCCCGCCGCGCCCCGCGCCCGCCCGCCCAGCCACAGCAGGATCACCGGCCCGTGGAGGAACAGCGGCCAGCACATCATCCGCATCACCGCGAAGTTCCCCCGCCCCAGCAGCAGCGCCACCGCCGTCCCGCCGATGAACGCCGCCGCCAACCAGCCGACCGCCACCATCCCCAGCCGCGCCCTCCCCCACGGCGGCGCCCGGAGCGCCAGCAGCGCCAGAACATCCAGCACCAGAAAAAGGAGGTTCCCATACAGATCCAGCCGATACGTGATCGTTTCCAGCATCAGCCGACAGTAACCGCCGCCGCCCCGCCTTCAACCACCGCCGCGCACGCTGCACGAGATCTGCATCGCCGCTCAGCCCTGCGCTCAGATCATCGCGCTCAGATCATCATCCGGCGCAGCATCTCCGCGTCCTCCAGCGTCTCGCCCGCCCCGAGCGCCACGCAGCGCAGCGGGTCCTCAGCGACGACCACCGGCAGCCCCGTCGCGTCGCGCAGCACCTCGTCGAGGTTGCCGAGCAGCGCGCCGCCGCCCGCCAGCACGACGCCCTGATCGATGATGTCGGCGGCCAATTCGGGCGGCGTCTGCTCCAGCGTGGTGCGGACGACCTCGATGATCTGGTACACGCAGTCGCGCAGCGCCTCCGCCATGTCGTCGGAGGTGATCTCGAACTGCCGGGGGACGCCCGAGCTGAGATCGCGGCCCTTGACCACCATCGTCCGCCGATCCGCGT
>JBEIQZ010000572.1:0-3890 GCA_040376255.1 Alphaproteobacteria bacterium | reverse complement strand
GCTGGTGCAGGGCCAGATCGAATTCCGCTTCTCCAGCCCCCGCGAGGGCCGCTACGGGCTGACCGGCATCGGCGGCGTCGGCATCATGGGCGGGATCGGCAGCTTCCTCATCGGCCCCTATGCCGGGGCGGTCGGACGGATGCAGGCGCCCTCCGGCGGCTTCTTCTACGCGGGGCTGAAGGTCAACCCGGTGTGGGGGCGGCTCTCCTCCTCGGTCTGGATCCAGCCCGCCGCCGGGTTCTCCAGCCGCCCGGCGCCGGTGCGCTGGGGGGTGGAGGGCTTCGGGCTGCTGCCGGTGTCGGGGTTCACGCTGATCTCAGCGTCGGGGGGCGTGCAGGGCTACGTGCGGCTCAGCTTTCCGATCAACTTGTAGAATCTGTGTAACACTGTTATAATCTTGATAATAGCGCGAACTTCAGGTACCGCCCCTCCGGGTGGTTGAGCAAAACCGGGTGGTCGGTCGGCTCGCTGCTGCGGTGGAGCCACGCCCAGCCCCGGCGCTCCGGCAGCCCCTGGATCACCGCGTCCTCCCACTCCTTCTGCGGCAGCCGCGCGGTACAGGAGGAGGTGGCGAGCAATTCCCGCGCCAGCGGCGCGATGCGGGTGTGGAGATCGCGGTAGGCGGCCCAGGCGTTCTTCTCCTGGGGGCGGGCGTGGGCCAGCGAGGGCGGATCGCAGATCAGCAGGTCGGCGGCGGCCTGCGGGTGGGCGACGTAGCGGAATACGTCGGCGACCTCGAAGCCGTGGCGATCCGGATCGAGTCCGTTGAGGCGGAAGATCTCTTTCGCGTCGGCGAGGGCGGGGGCGCTCTGGTCGACCGAGACGACGCGGGGGGCGCCGCCGAGGGCGGCGGCGACCGAGAAGCCGCCGTTGTAGCTGAACAGGTTCAGCACCGTGCGGCTCCCGGCCCATCGGCGGATCAGCAGCCGGTGCTCGCGCTGATCGAGGAACAGCCCGGTCTTCTGCCCCTTCTCGACCCGCACCAGCAGCTTCATCCCGTGCTCCTGCACCACCAGCGCCTCCGGCGGCGGCGGCCCGTGCAGCACCTCGCCGCCCTCTGACCCGTCGACGCGGCCCACCCCGAGACGCCGGTAGATCGTCCGGACGCCTGGGAGATCCTGGAGCGCCCCGACGATCAGCGGCAGGTGCGGCACCCAGGCGTGGCTGTAGAGCCGCACCACCAGCACCGGCCCGTAGCGATCCACCACCAGCCCGCCCAGCCCGTCGCCCTCGCCGTTCAGCAGGCGGCAGCAGTCGGGTCCGGGCCGCAGAGCGCGCTCAGCCGCCACGCGCGCTGGACACGCCGCTTCAGCAGCGTGGCGAGCGGCTGCGGATCGGCGGTCAGCACCCGGATCAGGATGGCCCCCTCGTCGCTGATGCCCATCCCGATGGTCTTCCCCTTCGGGTCGAGCAGGTGGAGCAGCGTGCCGGGGGGAGGCACGGTCTTCAGGTGGTCGTCTGCGTAGACCCAGGGGTGGCCCTGCGCGACGAGTTTGGCGGTCAGGGCGGGGAGCGTGATGCGATCCAATGAGCGATCCATTGACACGGAGCTGTCACCTTTGGTGAGAAATCGGATATCATGTCTGTATGCAGTGGATCGTACTCCTGGCGCTTGCCTGCGGCATCGAATCGGATGTCAAGAACACCGATGACCCGGAATTGCCGGACACCGGCGACTGGGATCCGACCCTCCACGACACCGACCACGACGGGATCAACGACGCCTACGACTGCGAGCCGCTCAACTTCCAGATCTACCCCGGCGCGGTCGAGGACTGCGACGGGGTGGACAACGACTGCAACGGCGACGTCGACGACGCGGACTACGACCTGGACGACGACGGCTACGACGACATCCGGCTCTGCAACCGGCTGGGCGGCGAGCTGGACTGCCATGACGACGACGCCAGCATCCACCCCGACGCCGAAGAATTGTGCGACGGCTACGACAACGACTGCGACGGCGAGCAGGACGAGGACGACGACGACGCGGACGGCGTCGCCCAGTGCGAGGACTGCGACGACGACAACCCCTTCGTCTACAACGGCGCCGCCGAGGCCTGCGACGGGCTCGACAACGACTGTGACGGGGAGATCGACGAGGTGTGGGACTTCGACGGCGACGGCTGGAGCGAGTGCGCGGGCGACTGCGACGAGGAGGACGAGGACATCCACCCCGGTCGCGGCGACATCTGCGACGGCATCGACAACGACTGCTCAGGGCGGATCGACGACACCTTCGATCTGGACGGCGACGGCTACTCGATCTGCATGGACGACTGCGAGGACGGCGACCCGCTGATCAACCCGGGCATGCTGGAGGTCTGCAACGGGATCGACGACGACTGCAGCTATGACACCGAGGAGGACATCGACGGCGACGGCGACACAGTGACGATCTGCGGCGGGGACTGCGACGACGCGGAGGCCACCGTCTACCCGGGCGCCGCCGAGGCCTGCGACGATCTCGACAACGACTGCAACGGCTACTTCGACGAGGAGCAGAGCTGCTGGAGCTGCACCAGCCCCGTCGCCCCCTACCTCTTCTGCAGCTCCCTCTCCAGCCAGCCCGACGCGCTCCAGGCCTGTGAGGGCATGGGTTACCACCTCGTGATCATCGACGACAGCGCGGAGGGCACCACCCTGGAGAGCGTGACCCTGCTGCCCTCCTGGATCGGGCTGGGAGACGCCGCCATCGACGACGACTGGGAGTGGCTGGACGGCACATCGCTCGGCGCCTACGACCCCTGGGAGAGCAGCCAGCCGGACGGCGGGACGGACGAGAATTGCGTGCTTGTCAACTTCGACGGGCAGCGCGGCGAGTGGGGCGACGCAGAGTGCGACGACCGCAACCGCTTCATCTGCGAGCCGTAGCCGACCCGATCCCGCACAGGCTCCCGGCCTCCTCCAGCACCTCCGCCGCGCCCGCCGCCCGCAGGCTCTCCGCGCTCCGGAAGCCCCAGGCCACCCCGACCGGCGCCATCCCCGCCGCCCGCGCCGCCTCCATGTCCCCCGGCGAGTCGCCGACATAGACGCAGCGCTCCGGCGCCACACCGAGCTGTGCCGCCGCGTACAGCAGCATGTCCGGCGCAGGCTTTCGCGGGCGCTCCGGCAGATCGCCCAGCACACAGCCGAACGGCACGTCCGGGAACAGCGCGCCGGTGATCCGCACCGTCATCGCATGCGGCTTGTTGCTGACCACCGCCATCGGCACCCCGGCCCCCGCGAGCGCAGCCAGCGCAGCCGGGACGCCCGGGTACGGCGCCGTCGCGACGATGAGATCCGCCGTGTAGATCGTGCGGAAGCTCTCCAGCACCGCCTCCACCTCCGCCTCTCCCCGGACCGCCCGCGTCACCAGCGTCCGGGCGCCGTCGCCGATCATCCCGCGCACTGCCGGCAGGTCATGGGGGGGCAGCCCGTGCCGCCCGAGCGCCGCGTTGAGGGCGGCGGCGATGTCAGCGAGCGTGTCGGCGAGCGTGCCGTCCAGATCGAAGAGGACAGCGCTCATCGGGCGAGCACCGGGAAGGGGCGGGGCGGGTGGGAGGGGAGGTGGAGTCCCCCCAACAGCGCAGAGGCGGTCAGGATCAACGCCCAGAATGCGGCGGCCCATCGGATCCATCTCGGGCGGGGCGCGGGCGGCTCCTCCCCGTCCAGCAGGTAGAGCGGCAGCGTGCGTCCCTCGACCGGCTCTGGATCGGGGAAGCGGGGATGGAAGGGGTCATCGCGGTGCATGGAGACAGGTTAACCGCTGGAATGGCCATGTTGATCAACATCCGGATCAGCGGAGCAGGGAGGGCGGTGCGCCGGTTGATCCTCCCCGGGATGTTCCTGGCGCAGGGCTGTGATCCGGAGTCCGGGGCGCCGCCGGCGGGGCGCCCGGCCGCGGCGGG
>JBEIQZ010000866.1:0-1526 GCA_040376255.1 Alphaproteobacteria bacterium | reverse complement strand
CAGCACCGCCGCCAGCACCGCCGGGGTGGCCGCGCGCTCCAGATCGCGCTTCGAAACCCCGAGCCGCCGCATCCCCGCGATCAGCCCGATCACCGGCACCAGCGCCCCCAGCCCGAGGACGAACACCGCGATCCCGCCGAGGGCGCCCCCGCCCGCGAGCGCCCCGACCCCTGAGGCGAGGCCGATCAGCAGCAGGATCAACGCCTGGTGGGTGATGATCAGGACGATCATGGGGAGGATTGCGCGCATCGCCGCAATGTATCATATTCGTGTTCATGGAATTCACGATGGATGACGCGCTCCGCATCACCCCCCTCAGCCCCTCCCGCTGGCGCGCGGAGGTGCCTGCCACGATGGCCCAGGGCCGCGCAGCGTTCGGCGGCCTGCTCGCAGGGCTCGGGTTGCGGGCCGCTGATACGGCGGTCGACGTTGACCGGGCGCCGCGCTCTGTGATGGTGGACTTCATAGCGCCGGTGGAGGCCGGTGAGGTGGAGATCGGGATCCTCCCGCTCCGCTCCGGACGGGCGCTCAGCCACGTGGAGATCCGGATCCACCAGCGGGGACAGCTCGCCATGATCGCCGCCATCGCCTATGGCATGACCCGGCCCACCCGCCTCGACCGGCCCGCAGCGCCGGCCCCGCCGATCCCGCCGGACGGGTCGCTCTCCACCCTGCCGTATATCGAAGGGGTGACGCCCGCCTTCACCCAACACTTCGAGTACCGCTGGACCCGTGGCGCCTTCCCCTTCTCCGGCGCCGCGACCGACGGCTTCGGGGGGCTGATCCGGCCGCGCGCCGGGGCGCGGGTCGACGCAGCCGTGGTGCTCAGCCTGCTCGACGGCTGGCCCTGTCCGATGCTGCCGCGCGCCGACCGGGTGGTCCCGGCAAGCTCCGTCACCTGGCTCGTCAACTTCGTGCGGGCCGTCCCGGAGGCGCCCCCGGACGCGTGGTGGCAGGTGGAGAGCGACGCCGTCGCCTCCGCCGATGGCTATGTGGACGCAGACGCGAAGATCTGGGGGCCGGACGGTGCGCTGGTCGCCACCTCCCGGCAGCTCATGGTCGAGTTCTCCGGCTGAGATAAGCGGAACCGGACAGGTATGTCAGAGCTTGTCCCTCAGCGGCCGTGATCGTGGTCAGGAGAGACCGGAAAAGAGGTGAGCGGGAAAATGAAGAAACCGGCCCTTGGGAGGCCGGTTTCTATGGGATCAGGGTGGCGGGATTTGAACCCACGCCCCCTTGCACCCCAACATACTCATCTCTCAATTACACCGGTTCTTTCTGGATCGCATCCAGGCTGCCGCTGGCTCCAGCAGGCCACACCGGACAGCCCCTGTCCCTCCTGTCCCTCACCCTCACAGCGTCGCCACCACCGCCCACAGCACCAGCAGCACCGAGATCACCAGCCCCGCCGCCGCCCCCAGGCACCCCTTCTCCGCCAGACCGCCGATCCACTGGTTGAGAAACGCCCCCGCACCCACCCCCGCCACCGCCCCGCCGAGGGCGCCAGCCACCGGGCTGCCCGACAT
>JBEIQZ010000402.1:0-5871 GCA_040376255.1 Alphaproteobacteria bacterium | reverse complement strand
GCCACCCCCCCCACCGTCTCCCCCCGCGACGGCAGGCACACAACCGACGCCCCCCGGATCAGCGCGACGAATTGGGCGCGCGGCAATTCCCCGATCCGCACCTGATCGCCGAACGGTGCGGCCTGCGCCCGGACGGCGGCGGCGAATTCGGGCTCGTTGACCGGCCCGCAGATGACGACCTGGAGGCCGGGATCGGCCTGGAGCAGCGGCGCGGCGGCGGCGATGAGCAGATCGGCGCCCTTCTGGCGGCTGAGGCGCGAGGGGGCGAGCAGGTAGCGCCCCCCGGCGCCGATCGCCCGCCCCGCCGCCGCGATGTCCGCCTCCGTCACCGCGTCGAACTCTGCCGGGTCGACGGCCATGCCGATGTGGGTGCGGACGTTCGGCAGATCGAGCTGCGCAGAGAGCGCGCGGGCGGCGGCGGGGGAGTCGGCCAGCACCAGCGCGGCGCGGCGCAATTGCGGCTGCACATGGCTGCGCCAGTACCGGGCGCGGAGCCGCTTGTTGCGCGGGGCGCGCCCGGCGGCGCCGGGGGGCGGGCTCAGGATCTCGGTGAGAAAATCGGCGGTGATGTAGTTCTGCACGATCAGCGGCGCGCGCCCTGGCAGGCGGGCGTACAGCAGATCCAGAAGATCGAGGTGCAGCGAGGGGAAGCCGACGCAGACGCGGACATCGGCGGGCAGGCGGCAGGCGGCGAGCAGGCCGGGGGTGATCGCGTCCTTCTCCAGCGGGTTGCGGAACGGGATCAGCGCCGAGCGGGCGCGGTGGACGTGGACGCCCCGCTCCAGGCTGGCGCCGGGGGGCGCCTCATCGGTGCAGGCGATGTTCCGGTAGGCGGTGCAGTGGACATGCACCTCGTGGCCGCGCCGGGCCAGCTCCTCGGCCTGGTGCTGGAGGATGACCTCGCCGCCTCCGATGCAGGGCGGGTAGAAGTAGGCGAAGAAGCGGATCAGCAACGGAGAATCCTGCGGGGTATGTGTGGGGAGCGCGGGGAGGGTGTAGACTCGCCGCCGACCAGACCTGCAGACAACCTAAAAGCTCAGGAGCCTTGATGCACGCAGAGAGCCCATCCGGCGGTGGCAGCACCAACATCGACCTGTCCCACATCCCCCCGGAGGAGCGCGAGCGCGTCTGGTTCGAGAAGTACTATCAGGGCGATCGGGTGGCCCAGCTCACCCCCCGCGCGGTGATCATGGGCGGGCTGATCGGCATGGCGATGTCGGTGAGCAACCTCTACACCACGCTGAAGCTCGGCTGGAGCTTCGGGGTGGCGATCACCGCCTGCGTCATCTCCTATGCGGTCTGGAACGCCTTTGTGGGTGTGGGGCTGGCCCGCACGAAGATGACGATCCTGGAGAACAACTGCATGCAGTCCACCGCCTCGGCGGCGGGCTACTCGACGGGCGGCACGCTCGCGACGGCGGTCGGGGCGATGCTGATGATCACCGGGGACGCCGGGCGCATGGGCTGGGTGCCGGTGGCGATCTGGGTGGCGCTCGTGGCGTTCCTCGGGGTGTTCCTGGCGATCCCGATGAAGCGCCAGATGATCAACGTCGAGCAGCTCACCTTCCCCTCCGGCGTCGCCGCCGCCGAGACGCTGAAGAGCCTCTACGCCGAGGGCACGGAGGCGGTCGAGAAGGCCCGGATGCTCATCGGCACGCTGATCTTCGGCGGCGTCTGGGGCGTGCTGCGCTCGGTCTGGCCGGTGATGGCCGAGGTGCCGCTGAACTTCACCGTCGCGACCGTCCGGCGGGCGAGCGGCCAGACCGTGCCGCTCACCGGGGCGCAGCTCGGGATGAACCTTGACACCTCGGCGCTGATGGTGGCGGCGGGGATGATCGTCGGCTTCCGCGTCTCGCTGTCGATGGTGGTGGCGGGCCTCATCAACTGGCTGATCCTGGTGCCCTATGTCGGCGGGCTGCCGGACTGGTCGCAGGAGGGCAAGCACTTCCTCGGCCACCTGGAGGTGGCGATGGACGGCGACGCGGTGGCGTTCGTCAAGGTCACCCGCTGGAGCCTCTGGTTCGGGACGGCGATGCTCGTCACCTCCGGCCTCACCGCGTTCTCGATGAGCTGGCGCACGATCCTCCGCGCGCTCACCGGGGTCAAGGCCGCCGGCGGCAGCGCCGCTCAGGCGTCGAAGATGGACGAGATCGAGGTGCCGACCTCCTGGATGATCATGGGCATGGTGCCGATCACGCTGGGGCTCGTCGCGCTGTGCTGGGTGGCGATGGGGATCAACCCGCTGCTCGGGCTGTTCTCGGTGGTGTTCTCCTTCTTCCTCTCCCTCGTCGCCTGCCGCGCCACCGGCGAGACCGACACCACCCCCGTCGGCGCGCTCGGCAAGATCACCCAGTTCGTCTACGCGATCCTGGCGCCCGCCGACAAGACCGTCAACCTCATGACCGCCGGGATCACCGCCGGGGCCGCCGGATCTTCGGCGGATCTCCTCACCGATCTGAAGAGCGGCTACCTGCTCGGCGCCAACCCCCGCCAGCAGTTCATCGCGCAGTTCTACGGCGTGTTCTTCGGCGTGCTGTCGGTCGTCCCCGCCTGGTACCTGCTCGTCCCGAACAAGGCCGCGCTGGAGAAGTTCAACTCCCCCGCCACCTCCATGTGGTACGCCGTCGCTGAGGCGCTCTCCCAGGGCATCACCACCATCCCCGAGAGCGCCCGCGGGCCATCCTCGTCGGCGGCGTCCTCGGCATCCTCCTCACCCTCGCCGAGACGCTGTTCCCCAAGGCCCGCAATTACCTCCCCTCGACGATGGGCGTCGGGCTCGCCTTCGTCGTCTCCTTCCCCAACTCGCTGTCGTTCTTCGTCGGCGCGCTCATCGCCCTCGTCTGGTCGAAGCTCGACGCGAAGTCCGCCGAGAAGTACGTCGTCTCCATCGCCTCCGGCGTCGTGGCCGGGGAGTCGCTGGCGCTCGCCGGTTACACCGTGCTGGACAACCTCGGGGTGCTGGCGCTGCTCGGGATCGGTCAGGGCGAAGAAGGCTGAGCGGGGCTGCGCCATGCGATCTGGCGGGCGGCGCGCTGATCGGTTAGCCGCCTGTTCAGCTTCAGCAGCGTGGAGGGAGCATGAGAGCAGAGGATCTGGGCGCGTCCTGGGCGGCAGCGGTCGGCGCGGAGTTTGACAAGCCGTACTTCCAGGATCTCGATACCTTCGTGACAACAGAGCGGGCGGCGGCGACGATCTACCCGCCTGAGAACGAGGTGTTCACCACCTTCCGCGCCCTGCCGTTCGGGCGCGTGAAGGTGCTGCTGCTCGGCCAGGACCCCTACCACGGGGCCAACCAGGCGCACGGGCTGTCCTTCTCGGTCAAGCCGGGGGTCGGCGTGCCGCCCTCGCTGTACAACATGTACAAGGAGCTGCGCTCCGATCTCAGCATCGATCCGCCCGATCACGGCTGCCTGCTGCCCTGGGTGCAGCAGGGGATGATGATGCTCAACGCCGTCCTCACCGTGCGCGAGGCCACTCCCGGCGCGCACGCGGGCAAGGGCTGGGAGAAGTTCACCGACGCGGTGATCAAGGCGCTCGACGCGCGCCCTGAGCCGGTGGTGTTCGTGCTGTGGGGCGGCTACGCGAAGAAGAAGGCGAAGCTCATCAAGGGCGCCCAGCACCGCGTCTTCGAGGGCACCCACCCCTCTCCGCTCTCCGCGAGCGCCGGGTTCTTCGGCAGCAAGCCGTACTCCCGCATCAACGCGCTGCTCGAAGAGGTGGGCCACACCCCCATCGACTGGAAGCTGCCGAAGAAGAAGGATCTGGTCTACGAGGTGCCATAACGGCACCGTCAGCGCTGCGGCGCTGCGGCTGATCAGTCCCCGAAGAGCGCCTGGCAGTCCTCCAGCGTGTCCGACGGCCCGCTGACCACGTTCACCGGGTCGTAGACCAGCAGCCACTCCCCGTCCCGCCCGAGGATGACGGTGATGCGGTCGGCGAGCCCCTGGTTGGCGCTGGAGGCGGCACCGTAGTGCATGGCGAGGGCGCGGCTCTCGTCGGTCCACAGCTCGAAGGGGAATTCTTCGTCTGCGGCCCAGGAGGCGTTGTCCTCAGGGCGGTCGAAGCTGACGCCGACGATCTCGACGCCGAGGGCCTGGAACTCTGAATAGCGGTCGCGGAACCCGCAACCTTCGGTCGTTCAGCCACCGGTATTGGCGAGCGGGTAGAACCAGATGATGGTGGGGTGCCCCTGGAGGTCGTCGCGCGTGCGCGGGCTGCCGTCCATGTTGGTGGCGGTGAACTCCGGCAGGGAGGTGTCGCCGGAGGGCGCGGCGCCGTGCAGGCCGGAGAGGTCCGTGTCGGTGGTGCCGCCGGTGGTGCCTTCGCTGTCGCCGGTGCTGTCGGTGCTGTTGCCGGTTGAGCCGCTGCTGTCATCGAAGCCGTCGAGCTTCGGTTCGGAGCAGGCGAGGAGGGAGAGGGAGAGGGAGAGCCATTCCATGAACCGGCCCTATCCCGGTTGTCACGGGTTGCCACGCATGTTCGCGGGCCTTGCCGATCATGGAGGCTGTGACCATTCCATGACACAGGAGGGATGAGATGTTCCCGGTTCGTGGTGTTCCCGGCCCGATCCGCCAGCGGCCCGACGGCACGCTCCCGCTCAGCGGTCGGCTTTTGTTGACGCTCCCGGTAGCGGCGTTCACCGCCAGCCTCTACGCGCTCGCGGGCAACCCGATCCGCACCCCGATCCACCCGCAGGCGACCTGGCTGGACACCGCGATCCCGTTCATCCCGGCGAGCATCTATGTGTACCTGCCGGGCTACTGGCTCTGCTTCGTGATGGTGCTGCTGGTGGTCCGGCAGGGGCGCGACTTCCGGGCGGGGCTGTTCGCGGCGCTGACGACCAACGCGATGGCGGTGCCGTTCTTCCTGTTCATGCCGGTGGCGAGCCCGCGCCCGCTGCTGCACGGCGACCTGACCGGGACGCTGGCGCTGGTGGAGCGCATGTACGAGATCGACACGCGCTACAACACCTTCCCCTCGCTGCATGTGGCCTGTTCGCTGCTCTGCGCGTGGATGGTGTGGACGCACGACCGGCGGATCGGCGCGGGGCTGTTCGCGGTCGCCGGGGCGATCTGTGCGAGCGTGCTGACGCTGAAGCAGCACTGGGCGGTGGACATCCCCGGCGGCGCGGTGCTGGCCGGGGTGGGCGCGGCGGTGTGGCAGTTCGGGCGCGGGCTGGATCAGGCGGCGGTCGCGCGGCACCAGGCGCAATGGCGGGGCTATGCGCGGGAGCCGCTGCGGCGGATCGGCGCGCTGGAGGGGCTGCGGGAATTGCCGCAGCGCCTGCCTGAGCGCCTGCCGCTGCTCCGCTGGATACGGGGGCGGCGCCGGTAGGATAAGGCCATGGAAAAGGGACACCGATGAGCGTTCAGGAGAAAACATCAGGCACCGCCCTCGGCCTCCTCCTCGTCGCCGGGGGCGTCGCGCTCTTCCTGTGCAGCGGCGTGGCCTGGATAGGCTGGCAAAACTTCAGCGCCCGTCGCGCGGGGCGGGCGGTGTATGAGGCGAGGGAGGAGCAGCTCCGGCAGGAGGCGATGGATCGGCAAATCGTCGAGGAAATTCTGGCAGATCCGGCGGCGACCGATCCGGCGACCGATCCGGCGACTGTCCCCCCGCCGACCGACCCGGCGGGCGCGACCGCTGCCCCGACCGCTGCTGTCGGCGGGGAGCCGCAGATCCTCGGCTCGCTGGATCGGAGCCTCGTCGACGCGGTGATCAAGCGGAACATGGCCCAGATCCGATATTGCTATCAGCGGGAGCTGACAAAAAACCCGTCGCTGGCCGGGAAGATCACGGTGAAGTTCGTCGTCGCGAAGGACGGCAGCGTCAGCAGCGCCGAGATCAAGCTCACCACGATGCAGAGCAGCGCCG
>JBEIQZ010000719.1:0-2441 GCA_040376255.1 Alphaproteobacteria bacterium | reverse complement strand
GGATCCTCCGGCGGTGACCTCAACAAAAATCCCTGCTGCAGCCCGTCCGCCCGGCTCACCCACCACTCCACCCGGTCGCCCCGCGCGATCTCCAGCCGCCGGATGCAGGCGCCCTCCGCCCCGCGCTCCGCCGTGCAGCCGCCCGCCTGCAGGGAGGCCATCCCGTCATCTCCGATCTCCGCCCGGATCTCCAGCAGCGGCCCCTGCCCGTCCCCGATCACCGCCCCCTCCGCTGACCACCCCGCCTGCAGCCCGAGCGCGGGCAGATCCGCCGCGAACCGCCCCGGCGCCTCCATGCGGATCGCGCGGGCCTCGGCGTCGAGCGCGGGGCGGACGGCGGCCCACCAGCCGGGCGGGGGTGCCGGAGCAGCGGCGGTCTCAGCCGGACCCGCCTCCGGCACATCCAGGCCGATCGCTCCGTCGTCGGGGGCGCAGGCAAGTAGCAGCAGGTACATCGATGGAGTATACCTCACCATGCTCCTGTTGATCGCGCTCGCCTTCCCCTGTGATCCGCAGGGCGCCGCCGACACGCTTGTCGCCAATCCCGACCGGGATCACTACCTCTGCCTCGCCCGCAGCCCGCAGGGCGCCGACGCCATCGTGGCGGAGCTCGCCGGGGCGGGCGCCGATCCGCGCGGCGCGGAGGCGATCCCCCGGCTCCAGCGCGCGCTCGCGCTCTGGATGCTGGAGCGCGCGGACGAACCGATGGACCCGGAATTGCTCGCGCGGATCGGGGTTTCGGATCGGCGGCTGCTGGAGGACGGCATCCACGCGCGCCGGGGCCGGCCCTCGCCCGCGCCCGCGCATGCGTCGGTGTTCGCGCAGTTCGGCTATGTGTCCGATCCGAAGTACACGGACGGGAGGCTGCGGCCGGTCGACCGGGAGAACCTGGCGTTGCTCAGATCAGCGCCGGTCGTGGCTGCCGCGCCTGCCGGCCTGCCCGGAGCCGGTGCGCCCGCGCCTGAAGGATCGCCCGGTGCGCCCGCGCCTGAAGGATCGCCCGGTGCGCCCGCGCCTGAAGGAGCCCCCGCCGCTGGCCGGTGGGGCTGCGCGACCGGGGAGGGGAGGGCGGGGCCGCTGTGGACGCTGGCGGGGCTGGCGGCGGTCTACGCCGGGAGCCGGCGCCGCCAGAGCTGATAGAGCAGCAGCGCCACCAGCCCGCCCCCGATCAGGGCGCGCTGGTGGCTCAGCGCCTCCTGCAGGAAGGCGGCGGCCTGATCGCCGAAGCGCCAGCCGAGGTAGAGCGTGAGCGGCGTGCTGAGGCAGAGGCCGATCCCGTCGGCAAACAGGAAAGACCGCGAGCGCGTGCCGAGCATCCCGGCGGCAAAATACAGCGGCGCCCGCATCCCGATGGCGAACCGCGCCGCCCCGATCATCGCCGGGCCGTGCCGCACGAACATCCCGCGCGCCCGCTCCACCCGCCCGCTCCGCGCCAGCCGATCCAGCCACGCCCACCGCCCCGCCTGCCCCGCCACCAGCCGCCCCGCGTAGAAGGCGATCGCGTCGCGCAGCCCGACCCCGGCGATCCCCGCCAGCAGGATCGGCGCCTCCGTCGCCTCCCCGGTCTTGATCGCCCAGCCCGCCGCCAGCAGCGCCAGATCCTCAGGGACGGGGATCAGCAGCCCGCTGATGGTACAGGCCAGGAAGAGGCTCAACGGGTCGGCGGCGTTCCACTGCACGGTCTGTCCGTAACCTGTCGCTGCCGCAGGAAAGCGGATAGAGGGGGCGGCGTGGAGGTCGGATGTCGGTTGAGGTGCGGGTGCCGTCGATGGGTGAGTCCGTCAGCGTGGCGAACGTCGTGAAGTGGCTCAAAAAAGCAGGCGAGACAGTCAAGGTGGACGAGGGCATCCTCTCCCTGGAGAGCGACAAGGCCAACGTCGTCGTGCCTGCCCCCGCCGCAGGCGTGCTCCAGCCCTCCGATCTCGCCGAGGGCGCGGAGGTCACTGTCGGTCAGGTCATCGCCCTGATCGTCGACGCAGGTGCCGCCGCTGTCGCCCCCGCTGTCGCCCCCGCTGCAGACGCCCCGGCAGACGCCGCCCCGGCAGACGCCGCCGCCCCCGGCCCCGCCGCCCGCCGCGCGCTGGAGGAGAACCGGATCTCCGCCGCCGATGTCCACGGCACCGGTCGAGGGGGCCGCATCACCCGCGAGGACGTCGAGGCCGCCGCGAAGCGCCCCGCCCCGGTCGCTGCTCCTGCGCCTGCCGCCCCGGTCGCCCCGGTCGCCGCCCCGGCCGCCCCGGCCGCTCCGGTGCTCTCCAGCGCCGGATCTGAGGAGATCGTGCCGATGACCGGCATCCGCAAGCGCATCGCGCAGCGGCTCGTCGAGGCGCAGTCCACCGCCGCCATCCTCACCACCTTCAACGAGGTGGACATGAGCCGGATCATGGCCCTGCGCGAGAAGTACCAGGATCGCTTCGTGAAGCGCTACGGCATCAAGATCG
>JBEIQZ010000883.1:0-1437 GCA_040376255.1 Alphaproteobacteria bacterium | reverse complement strand
CGGCGCTGCTGCTGCTCGGCAGCTTCGGGCTGATCATCCGGAACCTGGACGGGATCGTCTCGGCGTGGAACCAGGACGCGCACGTCTCGGCCTACTTCCGCATGAACACGCCGCCTGAGGTGCAGATCGCCGCCCAGCAGGCCGTCGCGACCCGCCCGGAGGTCATCTCGGCGACGCACGTCACCGAGGAGGAGGCGACGGCCTGGATCCGCGCCCAGATGCCCGATCTGGTGCCGATCCTCGACGATCTGGGGACAAAGGTGCTGCCCGCCTCGCTGGAGATCACGCTGCGGCCTGAGCGGGTCACGCCCGCCGATCTGGAGGCGTTCACGGCCTCGCTGATGGACTCCGGCAGCTTCGAGATGGTGGACTACGGGCGCGACTGGGTGGGGCGGCTCGACACCTTCCTGTCGCTGGTGCGCGGGATGGGGGTGGTGCTGGGCGGGCTCACCGCCTTCGGGACGCTGTTCCTCGTCGCCAACACCGTCCACCTCGCGATCTACGCGCGTCGGGATGAGCTGGCGATCATGCGGCTGGTCGGGGCGACGGACAGCTACATCGTGGGGCCGTTCGCGCTGGAGGGGGCGATCCAGGGGCTGATCGGTGCGGTGGCGGCGGTGGCAGCGCTGTATGTGCTGCACGGGGCGCTCTACATGCGGGTCGGCGGGCTGCTGCCGGTGGCGATGGGCCAGGAAGAATTGCACTTCCTGCCGATCCCCGTCGTCGCACTGCTCCTGCTCGCGGGGCCGCTGGGCGGGGCGAGCGTGAACACGCTGGCGACGATCCGGTTCCTGCGGCAGCTCTCATGAGCGGGTCTGTCTGGGAGCGGGGGGCGCTGCCGGGGGCGCTGATCCTGGGGCTGCTGGTCGCGCTGCTGAGCGGGGACGCCTCAGGGGCGCCGGGAGAGGCGCGGCTGCCGGGCGAGCGGATGCTGGTGGACGAGATCAGCAAGATGGATCAACAGGTGCTGGAGATGGACAAGCGGGAGGCGGAGCTGCAACTCCAGACCGACGCGCTGACCGAGAAGAAGCGCCAGCACGAGGCGGAGCGCGGCAATGCCGAGATCGCGCTCTCCGAGCGGCGGGCGGACGCCATCGAGCGGCTCCACACCCTCTACCGGATGCGGCGGCGTGGGCTGGCCACGGTGCTGCTGGCGGCGCGATCTCCGGAGGACTTCCGACGGCGCTTCCAGTACCTGAGCTGGATCATCCAGGCGGATCGCGGGCGGATCGCGCAGTACCAGGAGGGGCTGGCCGGGCTGCGGCGCGCCGACGATCAGGTCAACATCGATCTCGCCGCCCTGAAGGAGAGCCGCGCCGAATTGGAGCGCACCCGCGCCGAGACCGGCAAGCAGCGGGAGCAGCGCGTCCGGCTGCTCGCCGAGATCCGGAGCAGCGCCCAGCTCTCCTCCGCCTGGGGCCGTCAGGTCGAGCAGGT
>JBEIQZ010000023.1:0-26370 GCA_040376255.1 Alphaproteobacteria bacterium | reverse complement strand
GGGTGGCCATCGCGATGACGGACGTGCTGGAGTCGAGCGACACGCCGGGGGAGGAGAAGCCCTATGAGGCGGTGGAGATGGTGGGATCGATGACGATGACCGAGGACAACTGCAATGTCTTCGACATCGCGATCAAGGACGACTACCCGGCCTCCCGGACGGACGGCGACGGCGTGACGCTCAGCAACAACACGCACCAGTTCGACTACACGGCGCACCTCGTGTTCTACGGCGATCAGCTCAGCGGGACGTTCACCTACGGGGGGAGTTTTTCGGGGACGGCGCCGGACGGCACGAGCGCGAGCGGCGAGCTGGGCGGGGCGACGGGGAGCGTGATCGCAACGCGGAAGTCGGACACGGACTTCGACACCGGGTTTGTCCCGTAGGGCTGCAGCGGGTTAGCGGCTGGGCATGAATTCGATCCTGGCGGCAGCGGCGGCGGCGGTGGTGGGTTTCGGCCTGGGGGCGGTGACGGTGGGCTGGGTGGCGGGCATCATCCCGGCGCTGCTGTTCTTCGGGCTGACGTTTTTTCTGATCTCGCGGCACATGATGGGCAAGCTGCAGGCGGTGTCGTTGCGGGTGCAGCAGAAGCTCCAGGTGGCGCCGCCGCCTGAGATCCTGCGGATCGCGCAGACCCCGGAGGGGCAGCGGAGTCTGCGCCAGTGGCAGGCGAAGCACCGGGACGAGGTGCGGGCGATCCTGCGGGAGATGTTGGTGTGGGAGCGGTGGCAGTTCCTGGTGCGGGAGAACGTGGAGGGGCAATTGGGGATGCTCTCCTACCAGGAGGGGATCGAGTCGAAGATGACGGGGCATGCGTCGGAGGCGATCACGCATTTTGAGCGGGCGCGGGGGCATCTGGTGGCGGCGTGGCACCCGCAATTGTCGGGGCTGATGGGGGACTGGCGCTCGCGGGCGATGCTGGCGGCGGTACATATGCGGCTGACGAAGCTGGACGAGGCGGTCGGTACGATGAAGGAATCAGAGGCGGCGGGCCAGAAGGAGCCGTTCTTCTGGGGGTTCTACGCGCTGCTGCTGCTGGAGGCGAAGAAGCCGGAGGAGGCGATGGCGGTGGTGGGGCGGGGGCTGTCAGCGGGGAGCAGCCCCGGGCTGGTGGCGATGCAGGCGGCGCTGACGAACCGGCAGAAGCCGGACATGGGGAAGTTCGGGGACATCTGGTACCAGTTCTTCCCGGAGGACATCCCGATGGAGCGGCGGATGGAGATGGCGCGGGAGGCGGGGATGGACGTCCCTGATCCAGCGAAGATGAGCGGCGCTCCGGGCAAGGGGGCGAACCGGCCCATCTCGCCCAAGACGTTCCCGCATCCCCGCAGGTAGCGGGGTCAACACCGGACGACAGAGGAGGGCGGGGATGAAGTTCATCGAGCGGGCAGAGATCCAGCTCCGGGCGCGCTGGCGGGTGGTGCGGGCGATGCGGGGGCTGGCTGGCGGCTGGCCGGCGCGGCTGCTGATCCGGCTTGACGATCTGGACGCGCCGGACGCGGGGACGGGGCTGGCGATGGCGGCGGCGGCGGAGACGGTGCGGCAGCCGCCGGCCTCGGGGAACTTCAAGACTGCGCCTGGGAAGTGGCGGATCCACCGTCGGGAGGAGGGCTGGCAGGATCTGATCGTGCGGATCTACAGCGGCGCGGGGGTGGTGCCGACGCGGTTCGTCGGGCGGCCGGGCGCGCCGTTTTTGGTGCCGCTGGTGCGGTTCGCGCACCGGCTGGAGGCGCCGACGTCGCTGCGGACCTGCGGGCGGGGGATGACGGCGCGGCTGGCGGAGGAGCTGGTGGACGCGGGGCTGGAGGAGGTGTGGGTGCGGCTGGCGGGCCTCAGCGGGGAGCTGCAGCGGGCGGCCTGCGGGGAGGAGGTGGAGGAGGCGCAGGCGGCGATCCGGATGCTGATGGCGGCGCGGTCGGGGCTGGGGAAGGGGATGCGGGTGGGGGTCGAGGTGCCGTTCCGGGCGGAGGGGGCGCGGGAGATCGCGGGGGTGTTCCGCTGGGCGCAGGAGGCGGGGGCGGACATGTGCCGGGTGGCGGTGCCGTTCACCGGCGGGCGGTGGGAGCCGCAGCAGGCGGTGATGCTGGATCTGCTGTCTCTGTACCGGCCGCCGTTCAACCGGACGTCCCCTGAGGCGCTGATGGCGCTGCGGCGGATGAGCGGGGCGGCGGCGACAGGTGCGCCGGGGGCGGAGCGGCGGAGCGGGAGCTGCCCGGTGGGCGGGCTCCAGTGGGAGGTGCTGCCGGACATGCGGCTGCGGAGCTGCCCGTTCAAGGCGGGGTCGGCGGGCATCGATGCGGGGGCGGCGGAGGTCAGCGGGCAGCTCGTTCAGCACCGGGCGGCGATCCGGGCGTGCCGGCGGGAGTGCCACCACCCGGATCTGGCGGTGTGAGAAGAGACCGGTTAAGGCGGCGGGATGTCTGATAAAGAGATGTCTGATAAAGAGGTTTTTCCTCCGGTCACCCCCGACATGGTGCCACCGCACGGGATGAGGGTGAAGCTCGGGCCGTGGGCGCACCGGGCGGCGGGGGAGGGCGCGGACGGGACGGTGGAGGCGCTGAGCGGGCTGCTCCGCATCCGGCGGTTCAAGGCGCACCTGCTGGTGCAGGGCAAGCTGAACGGCGCGTTCACCGTGCGGTGCGACCTGTGCCGGGAGCCGCTGGCGGTGAAGTTCGCTGCGGATCTGAACTGCGTCTACTCCCCGATGTCGCTGGTGCCGAGCCGCGAGGAGGACGAGGAGGGCGACTTCCCGATGCCTGAGGAGATCACCTCCATCGGGGAGCCGGTGGACGATCAGGGCGAGTACACCGGGGAGGCGCTGGATCTGCAGGACGTGGTGCGCGAGGTGTTCGCGCTGGAGCGCCCGCCGGTCTACCGCTGCGACGAGGTGGCGCCATCGACGGCGGCGGCCTGCGAGGCGCGCTGGAAACGGGCTGCCGGGCAGGCGGGCGCGCCGGAGGGCGCTGCAGACGCCGTTACCGACACCGTCGGGCCGCCGCTCACCGGCGATCCGGCTATCGCAGGAAATGCGTTCGCAGCCCTCGCCGGATTCAAGCCAACCCGTTAAGCCGCGCACCCTCTATCATCTCCTCTGTCTTTGGAGTCTACGTGCCTGTTCCTAAGAAGCGTTCTTCGCGCAGCGTGCAGGGTATGCGCCGCTCGCATGATCATCTCAACGCCACCCAGGCCACTCAGGAGTGTCCGAACTGCGGCAATTGGATGCTGCGGCACCACGTCTGCCCGCACTGCAACTTCTACCGTGGCCGCGCGATCTTCCCGGATGCGGATCAGGGCGCGACCGGTCAGGGCTGATCTCTCCGGCATTTCGGGATACCATCACCACGGAGGGCATATGGCCAGTGACCTGAACGAGCGCGTGAAGAACCTGATCGTCGAATCTCTGGGCGTCAACCAGAATGAGGTGGTGCTGGACGCATCCTTCATTGAGGATCTGGGAGCAGACTCGTTGGATATCGTCGAGCTGGTGATGGCCATTGAGAAGGAGTTCGGCATCGAGGTGCCGGACGACGAGGCGGAGCGGATCACGACGGTCCGTGAAGCGGTGGAGTATATCGAAGCCCACATGAAGCAGGCGTAGGGCCGGGGCCCGGATGCGTCGGGTCGTCATCACCGGCCTCGGGGCGATCACCCCCTGCGGGAACAACGTGCCGGACACCTGGTCTGCGATGCTGGAGCGTCGCTCCGGTGTCGGGCCGGTGCAGCGTTTTGACGCGAGCGCCTATCCGGTCCGCATCGCGGCTGAGATCAAGGGCTTCGACGCCGAGGCGCTGCTCGGGCGCAAGCAGGCGCGCCGGATGGATCCGTTCACGCAGTACGCGCTGGTGGCGGCGATGGAGTCCATGCGGCAGGCGGGGCTGGATCGCTGGGAGCAGGGGAACCCGATGGCCGGGGTGTATGTCGGCACGGGGATCGGCGGGTTCAACGAGATCATCACCGGGGATCGGCTCTTCCAGAAGGAGGGCTTCCGGGGGCTGTCGCCGTTCTTCATTCCGCGCGCGCTCACCAACATGGCCTGCGGTCAGATCGCCCAGCACTACGGCGCGCAGGGGCCGAGCCTCTGCGTCAGCACGGCCTGCGCGACGGGCAACCACTCCATCGGGGAGGCGTGGCGCTGCATCCGGGCGGGGGACGCGGACGTGATTTTGGCGGGCGGGGCGGAGGCGGCGGTGAACCCGCTGGGGCTGTGCGGGTTTGCGGTGATGAAGGCGCTCTCCCGGCGCAACGACGATCCGCAGGGGGCCTCGCGGCCCTTCGACAAGGATCGGGACGGTTTTGTGATGGGCGAGGGCGCGGCGATCCTGGTGCTGGAGGAGCTGTCGCATGCGCGGGCGCGGGGCGCGGAGATCCTCGCTGAGCTGGTCGGCTATGGCCTGAGCAACGACGCCCACCACGACACGGCCCCGGCGCCGGGCGGGGCGGGCGCGGTGCGGTGCATGCAGATGGCGCTGCGGTCGGCGGGCCTGCAGCCGGATGAGGTCAGCTACATCAACGCGCACGGCACCTCGACCCCCTACAACGACGCCAGCGAGACGCAGGCGATCAAGACGGTGTTCGGGGATCACGCGCGGCGGCTGGCGGTGTCCAGCACCAAGAGCGTGACCGGGCATCTGCTGGGGGCGGCGGGCGGGGTGGAGGCGGTGGCCTCGGTGCTGGCGCTCCGCACGGGCTGGCTGCCGCCGACGGCGAACCTGACGACCCCCGATCCTGAGTGCGATCTGGACTATGTCCCGCTGGCGCGCAAGGCCGATCCTGATGTGGTGCTGTCCAACGCCTTCGGCTTCGGGGGCGCGAACGCATCGTTGATCTTCCGGAGGTACGCAGATGTCTGAGCGGAAGACTGAGCAGCAGGCTGAGCGGTGGATCGCGGCGTCGGATCATGCGGGGGTGGAGCTGCGGCTGGCGCTGGTGGAGCGGCTGCGCGCGTCGGGGGCGGAGGTCGAGGATCTGGGGGCTTCGCCGGGGGTGTCGGTGGACTACCCCGACATGGCGGCGGTGGTGGCGCGGCGGGTCTCGGCGTCATGGGCCGGGGATGGCGCCGGGGCGGACGGCGGGGCGCGGGTCTACGGGCTGCTCTGCTGCGGGACGGGGCAGGGGATGGCGATGGTGGCGAACCGGGTGCCGGGCGTGCGGGCGGCGGTGCTGGGCGACTGCTTCAGCGCGCGCTCGACCCGCGAGCACAACGACGCGAACGTGATCTGCCTGGGGCAGCGCGTGGTGGGCGCGGGCCTGGCGGCGGACATCCTCGACGCCTTCCGGGCGGCGGCGTTCGCGGGCGGGCGGCATGCGGGGCGGGTGGCGAAGATACATGCGCTGGAGCGGCCCTGATCGGGCAGCGGCGCGGGCCTGAGCGGACGGTTCACACAGGGAGGCAGGATGGGCGTGCTGGAAGGGGTCGATCCGGATGTCGCGGCGATCATCGCGGCTGAGCGGCAGCGCCAGCGCGAGGATCTGGAGCTGATCGCGTCAGAGAACTACGCCTCGGCGGCGGTGATGGAGGCGGCCGGTTCGGTGTTGACGAACAAGTACGCCGAGGGGCTGCCGGGGAAGCGGTACTACGGCGGCTGCGAGGAGGTGGATCGGGTGGAGGAGCTGGCGCGGGAGCGGGCGATCCGGCTGTTCAGCGCTGCGGGAGCCGGAGAGATCGGCGCCAACGTGCAGCCGCACTCAGGGGCGCAGGCCAACGCGGCGGTGTACCTCGCGACGTTGAAGCCGGGGGAGACGCTGCTCGGGCTGGATCTGTCGAACGGCGGCCACCTGACGCATGGGTCGCTGGCGAATTCATCGGGCAAGATCTACCGGGCGGTTCACTACAAGGTGAACGCGCAGGGGATCATCGATCTGGATCAGGTGCGCGACGTGGCGCTGCGGGAGCGCCCGAAGGTGATCGTGACGGGCGCGAGCGCCTATCCGCGCACCTGGGATTTTGCGGGGTTCCGCCAGATCGCGGACGAGGTGGGCGCGGTGCTGCTGGCGGACGTGGCGCATGTGGCGGGGCTGGTGGTGGCGGGGCTGCACCCGTCGCCGTTCCCGCACTGCGACATCGTCTCGACGACGACGCACAAGACGCTGCGGGGGCCGCGCGGGGGGCTCTTGCTGGCGAAGGCGGATCGGATGAAGGCGCTCAACTCGGCGGTGTTCCCCGGGACGCAGGGCGGGCCGCTGATGCACATCATCGCGGCGAAGGCGGTGGCGTTCGGTGAGGCGCTGCGTCCGGAGTTCCGGGTCTACGCGCAGCAGGTGATCGACAACGCGCAGGCGATGGCGGGCGCGCTGCTGGCGCGGGGGGTGCCGCTGGTGTCGGGCGGGACGGACAACCACCTGATGCTGCTGGATCTGTCGGAGCGGAGCTGTTCGGGCAAGGACGCGGAGGAGGCGCTCGGGCGCGCGGGGATCACGGTGAACAAGAACACCGTCCCCGGCGAGCGGCGCAGCCCGTTCGTGACCAGCGGCATCCGGATCGGCACCCCGGCGATGACGACGCGCGGGATGCGGGAGGAGGAGGCGCGGCAGATCGCGGGCTGGATCGCGGACGTGCTGGAGAATTGGCAGGACGGCGACCGGCTGGCGCAGATCCGCGCGCAGGTGCACAGGATGACGGCGGCGTTCGCGGTCCCTGGGCTGTAGATGCAGTGTCCGGCGTGCCAGTATGTGGAGAGCCGGGTGGTGGACTCGCGGGAGGCTGAGAACTCGGTGCGGCGGCGCCGGGAGTGTCTGGGCTGCGGGCTGCGGTTCACGACGTTCGAGCGCGTGGAGCACCGGCTCCCGATGGTGGTGAAGAAGGACGCGCGGCGCGAGCCGTTCGATCGGCAGAAGCTGCTGGCGGGGGTGCGGCTGGCCTGCCGGAAGCGCCCGGTGGCGGAGGAGGAGATCGACCGGCTGGTGGGGCGGGTGGAGCGGGCGCTGGCGCGGCGGGTGGAGCGGGAGGTGGCGTCGACGGAGATCGGGCTGCTGACGCTCGGCGAATTGCGGGGGCTCGATCCGGTGGCGTGCGTGCGGTTCGCCTCGGTCTATGAGGCGTTCCAGACGCCGGAGGATTTTCTACGGGTGCTGGAGCCGCTGCTGAAGGGCGGGGCGGCGCCGGGAGCGGGGGATGGCGGAGGCTGAGCCGGTGCCCGCTGCGTCCGGGTTCTCCGACGGGCTCTCTGACGGGCTCTCCGACAGGGATCGCCGCTGGCTGCGGCGGGCGCTCGCGGCGGGGGAGCGCGGGCAGGGGCGGACGGCGCCGAACCCGTCGGTGGGGGCGGTGATCGTGCGGGACGGGGCGTGCCTGGCGGAGGGCTGGACGCAGCCGCCCGGTCAGGAGCATGCGGAGATCCACGCGATCCAGCGGGCCGGGGGCGCGGATCTCCGGGGCGCGACCGTCTACGTCACGCTGGAGCCGTGCTGCCACCGGGGGCGGACGCCGCCCTGCACGGAGGCGCTGATCCGGGCGGGGGTGGCGCGGGTGGTGGCGGGGGCGGTGGATCCGTTCCCGCCGGTCGCGGGGCAGGGGCTGGCGCGGCTGCGCGCGGCGGGGATCGCGGTGGCGGTGGCGGGGATCGGGGAGCCGGAGGGGGAGGCGTGCGTTCGGGCGAACCTCGGCTTCTTCCGATCCGTGCTGCTCGGGCTGCCGATGGTGGTGATGAAGGCGGCCATCACGCTCGACGGGCGGATCGCGTCGGCGTCGGGCGAGAGCCGGTGGATCACCGGGGGGGCGGCGCGGGCGGCGGGCCACCGGCGGCGGGATCGGTCGGACGCGGTGCTTGTCGGGGCGGGGACGGTGCGGGCGGACGATCCGATGCTCGACACGCGGCTGGCGGCGGGGGAGGGGGTGGACGGCGGGTCGGGCCGGGACGCGCGGGCGGCGGTGCTGGACACGCGGCTGCGGACGCCGCTGACGGCGCGGCTGCTGGCGCGCGGGCCGCTGATCCTGTGCGGGGGGATCGACGGCCCGGAGATGGAGGCGCGGGCGGCGGCGCTCGCGGCGGCGGGGGCGGAGGTGTGCGCGGTGGGGGTGGAGGCGGGGCGGGTAGGCATCGCGGCGGCGGCGCGGGAGCTGGCGCGGCGGGGGTATCACCGGGTGCTGGCTGAGGGGGGCGGGGGGCTGCACCGGTCGCTGCTGGGGGCGGGGCTGGTGACGGAGGGGGTGCTGTACATGAACGCGCGGGTGCTGGGCGGGGGGCCGGGGTTCGTGGCCGGGCCGGGCTGGGCGCTGGGGGAGGCGCCGGGGTTCCGGTTCGGGGCGGTGGAGCGGGCGGGGGAGGATCTGGAGATCGGGCTCGTGCGTCCGCTGGAAGAATTGCTGCCGGGGGGCTATCTGGCGCTCGCGGATCGGGTCGGGCGGGAGGGGGGCTGATGTTCACGGGGCTGGTGGCTGAGGTGGGCGAGGTGGTGCGGGCGCGCCCGGCGGGCAGCGGGCGGGAGCTGTGGGTGCGCTGCGGCTTCACCGGGCTGGCGCTCGGCGAGAGCATCGCCTGCGACGGGGTGTGCCTGACGGTGGAGGGCTGGGAGGGCGGATCGCGCGAGGGGGAGCCTGCGATCTTCCGCGTGACGGCGGGCGAGGAGACGCTGCGCTGCACGACCTGGGGGCATCGGCAGATCGGCCACCGGGTCCACCTGGAGCGGGCGCTGCGGCTCTCGGATCGGCTGGGCGGGCATCTTGTGTCGGGGCATGTGGACGGGGTGGGGGTGCTGCGGCGGCGGACGCCGAGGCCGGGCTGGCTGGGGCTGTCGGTGGAGGCGCCGGCGGGGCTCGCGCGGTACATCGCGGCGAAGGGGAGCGTCTGCATCGAGGGCGTGAGCCTGACGGTCAACGCGGTGGAGGGGAGCGTGTTCGAGATCGGGATCATCCCGCACACCGGACAGCAGACCCGGCTGGCGGGGATACCGATCGGGGAGCCGCTCAACCTGGAGATCGACCTGCTGGCGCGCTATGTGGAGCGGCTCATGCAGGCGGGCGGGCCGGGCTGGGCTGCCGGGTCGGGCGGGGCTGCCGGGCCGGGCGGGATCACAGACGCGCTGCGGCGCAACGGTTTTCTATAGGATGTACATGGGACAGGATCAGGGACAGGATCAGTGGGAAGTGATGTCAGCCGACCCGGATCGGCGCGTCGAGGTGGCGGTCGCGGACATCCGGGCGGGCCGGATCGTGATCCTTGTCGATGACGAGGATCGGGAGAACGAGGGCGATCTGACGATGGCCGCCGAGATGGTGACCCCGGAGGCCATCAACTTCATGGCGACCTGGGGGCGCGGCCTGATCTGCCTGTCGCTGACTGAGGAGCGGGTGGAGCAGCTCAACCTGCCGATGATGGCGACCACCAACCGCTCGCCCTTCTCCACCGCCTTCACGGTGTCGATCGAGGCCCGCGAGGGCGTGACCACCGGCATCTCGGCGGCGGATCGCGCGCAGACGATCCTCGTGGCGATCGACGCCGACAAGGGGCCGCGCGACATCGTGACGCCCGGCCACATCTTCCCGCTGCGGGCGCGCGCGGGGGGCGTGCTGGTGCGGACGGGGCAGACCGAGGGGTCGGTCGATCTCTCGAAGATGGCGGGGCTGAACCCCTCCGGCGTGATCTGCGAGATCATGAACGGGGACGGGACGATGGCCCGGATGCCCGATCTGGAGAAGTTCGCCGCGCAGCACCGCCTCCACATCGTCACCGTCGCCGACCTCGTGCGCTGGCGCATGCGGACGGAGCGGCAGGTGGAGTGCGTCCTGGAGGCGCCGTTCCCGACTGAGCGCCACGGCCAGTTCCAGAGCCGCGTCTACCGCTCCCGCCACGACGGGGCGCTCCACCTCGCGCTGTGGCAGGGCGATCCCGAGGCGGGGCCGGTGCTGGCGCGCGTCCAGACCTCCTGCGGGCCGGTCGACGCCTTCGGGCTCCGGACCTCGGACTCGGGCGCGCAGCTCGACGCGGCGATGGCCGCCATCGCCAGAGAGGGGCGCGGCATCCTGCTGTACCTGCACATCGAGGGCGGCGGGAACGACCGGCTGCTCGGGCGGCTGCGCGAGCACATGCTCCCCGCCCAGACCCCGGCGGCGAAGGACGCGCTGCGCGACATGGGGACCGGCGCGCAGATGCTCCGCGATCTCGGCGCGACGGAATTGCGCCTGCTGACCAACAACCCGCGCAAGATCGTCGGGCTGGAGGGCTTCGGGCTGGAGGTCGTCGAGCGCATCCCGCTGCAGCCGGCGCGGAACCCGGATAGAGATGCGTTCCTCGCGTCCCGCGAGCAGATCGGGCATCTGCTGGACCGTTGATAGATCGCTGATAGATCGTTGATAGATCGTTGATAGAGCAAACAGGAGCGTACTGTGCCGAAGATTATCGAGGGTGGGCTGGTCGACGGAGGCGGGCGCTATGCCATCGTGGCCTCCCGGTTCAATGACTTCATCGTGAACCGGCTGGTGGAGGGTGCGGTGGACGCGCTGCTGCGGCACAACGTCGCGGACGAGCGGATCACGCTGGTCCGGGCGCCGGGCGCCTGGGAGCTGCCGATCCTCTGCCGGAAGCTGGCGGAGTCGGGGCAGTACGATGTGGTGATCGCGCTGGGCTGCGTGATCCGGGGCTCTACGCCGCACTTCGACTATGTGGCGGGCGAGGCGGCGAAGGGCTGCGCGGCGGCGATGCAGTCGGGCGTGCCGGTCATCTTCGGCGTCCTCACGACGGAGAGCATCGAGCAGGCCATCGAGCGCGCCGGGACGAAGATGGGCAACAAGGGCGCCGAGTCCGCGCTGGCCGCGCTGGAGATGGTCAACCTGTTCGCCCGCCTGAGGCAGCCATGAACAGCCGTCGGCGGGCGCGGGAGTTCGCGCTCCAGGCGCTCTACGCGGCGGATCTGAGCGGGACCCCCGGCGATCTGCGCCCGCAGGCGATGGAGGACACGCTGGCAGGGCTGTGGGCCGCCTATGTCGCGGCAGAGGGCGGAGGTGTGGCGGGCGCGATGGGCGAGCCCGCGACGCAGGAGGAGGTGCAGTTCGCCCTGGAGCTCGTGCGGGCCGTCCAGGCGAAGCTCGCGTGGATCGATGAGCAGATCCAGGCCGCCAGCACCAACTGGCGCGTGAACCGCATGCCCATCGTGGATCGGAACATCCTCCGCATCGGCGCGATGGAGATCCTCACCCACAAGGACACCCCGATCTCCGTCAGCATCAACGAGGGCATCGAGCTGGCCAAGCGCTTCGGGACCTCCGACTCCCGCGCCTTCGTCAACGGCATCCTCGACCGGATCGCCGCCGAGGCCGGTCGCGGCGGGCGCAACAAGGCCCGGTGAGCCGGTTCACCTGATTGGCAGCCCCCGGTGGCCGTTGGGTCCGGTTGCGACTACAACCCGGAGAGCGAGGCATCCATGCAGACCATCTCCGAGTCCCAGCTCCAGAAGAACGTCGACGTCACCATCCCCTCCGTCCAGCTCACCGGGGAGGCCGTCGCCCACATCAAGAACCTGCAGAAGGAGAACGACATGACCGGCTTCGGTCTGCGCTTCGGGCTCCAGGGCGGCGGCTGCTCCGGCTACAGCTACCAGCTCGAATTCGAGGAGGAGGCCCAGCCTGAGGACGACGTCTACACCTTCGACGGCGTCAAGGTGTTCATGAACCCCCTCCACCTCGAATACCTGCGCGGCAGCGTCATCACCTACGCCGACACCATCATGTCCGCCGGGTTCCAGATCGAGAACCCCAACGTCAAGCGCAAGTGCGGCTGCGGCACCAGCGTCGACTTCTGAGCAGGAGCGGCGATGCCGTGGGTGGTTTTCCCGTCGCTCGGGGAGCGCATCGAGGGCGTGCGCGGGGATCGGCTGCTCGATCTCTGTGAGCGCCACAGCCTGCCCATGGACGCGGCATGCGGCGGGTTCGCGGCCTGCAACACGTGCCGGGTGCGCGTGATCGCAGGGACGCTCTCGCCGGTGGAGGAGGTCGAGGAGCCGTTTCTCGATCGGGCGGATCAGCGGTTGGCGTGTCAGGCGTATCTGGCGGGGGAGGGGGAGGTGGTGCTGGAGATGGAGCCGGGGTGAGAAAAATCACGGCGGTAGGGGGAAAGGCGGGATCACGGCGACACGGCGAAAGGCGAAAGGCGAAAGGTGAGGGGAGGGGAGCGGTTGGTTTTTGGATGGGAGGGGTTGACGGGTCTGAGGGGTCCGGTTAATGGGTTGGGGCTTCGCGAGAGTGTGGCCAGATAGCTCAGTTGGTAGAGCAGGGGATTGAAAATCCCCGTGTCGACGGTTCAATTCCGCCTCTGGCCATATAAGCGATAGAAACCCGGTTGTCTCAGAAAAATCTGAAACAACCGGGTTCTTCATTTTTCTCCCATGCCTTTTGCCTTTCGCCGTGTCGCCGTGATCCCTGTTATCTTCCCCCGATGATCTGGATCTGGTCCTTGATCGCCTGCAGCCAGGAGCTCGTGAACTGCGACGTGAACGGTTGCAGCTCCGACCCGTGTGAGCAGCTCTGCAAGGACGTGACAGCGGAGATCCGGGAGTGCTGGGACGAGTGGGGTGCGGACTGGGAGATCCTGGGGGCGACGGGGCAGCGCGACTTCCGGAGCAGCTGTGTGGATCAGTGGCAGACGGAGCGGTCGCAGATGGAGGCGCGGGAGATCGACATCGCGGAGGAGGCGTGTGAGGATGCACGCCAGGAATTGCTGCGGCTGGGCTGTGTGGAGCTGCGGGCGCTCTACCTGTAGCTCGCCTGGCACATTTTTTGCTTGTCGGCATGGCGAAACCGGGAGACGACAATGTGGGTGGTACTGGCGGCGGCGGTGAGCGGGGATGCGGCGGCTTGCGCGGGTTTTGTGCATGGGGCGGAGGAGCTGGCGGAGTCCTCGTGGCAGGAGGCGATCTTTGAGCGGATCGAGGGCGGGGTACAGGTGGAGTACGAGGTGGATCTGCTGGTGGACACCCCGGACTTCGGCTGGGTGATCCCGATTCCGGGGGGGTTCCGGTCGGCAGCGGACGGGGACGCGGGGCGGTTTGAGGCGCTGTATGCAGAGACGGGGGCGGAGCTGGATCTGGAGGAGGTGGAGAGCCGGGGGTGTGCGGCGACGGATGCGGCGCTGAATTCGAAGTCGGGGGGGATGCTGGACACTGCGGGCGGGGTGGAGGAGATCTACAGCGGCTCGACGCCGACCTATGACGTGACGGTGGTGGCGGCGGATGATCCGGCGGCGCTGGATGTGTGGCTCGGGGAGCACGGGTGGGAGATCGGGGCGGCTTCGGCGTCGATCGCGGAGTATGTACAGGAAGGCGGCTGGCAGTTTGTGGCGGTGTCGCTGCGGCTGGACGCGGTGGAGGGGGCGATCGGGCTGGAGCTGCCGCCGCTGCGCCTGCAGTACGACGGGGATCGGATGGTGTTCCCGAGCCGGATGGGGCGGTACGCGGAGGTGGATGAGATCCGCACGATGGTCTACGTGGTGGGGGATCAGCGGGCGCGGGTATCGGGCGGGTGGGGGCAGGAGGATCTGAGCGAGGTGCGCGATGAGGGGGAGTCGCCGGGCTATATGGAGTATTCGGCGTACCCGGAGGCGGTGCAGCGGGCGGGCAGCGACGGGAAGCTGGCGCTGACCTGGGCGGGGCCGGCCGACGCGGCGGGCGGGGCGTGGGTGAGCCGGTTCGAGCTGGACGCGCCGACCTCGATGCACACGGTGGACGCGGCGTTCGCGCTGGACGCGGGGACGGAGCCGCTGCAGCTGGTGATCAGCAACCGGGCGGCGGGCGGCTGCGGGGCGGGCGGGGAGGGGGCGCTGCTGCTGGTGCCGGCGCTGCTGTACGGGGCGCGGCGCGGGCGGCGGGCGGCCTGAGCTTAGTCCAGCGGGCCGCTGAGGGTGGGCAGGTATTCGATGTAGGCGCTGGAGTTGCAGTTGACGTCGAGGGTGAGATCGCCCTCAGCGTCGACGACGTGGAGCCGCCCGGCGGCGCCGAACGCGACCATCATCCCGCCGGTCTGCGTCGGGGTGGCGTTCCCGTGGACCCAGGGATCCATGTCCGGGTCTTCGTGGCTGTCGACGAGCCGATAGGTGCCTGCGTCGCTGTCCGGGTCGAGGTCGAGCTGATAGACCTCGGCGCGGGCGGGGTGGTCGCCGGAGGCGTCGGTGGAGTGATCGTTGTCGAAGAGGTAGAGCCGGTCGCCCTCAAGGAACGGGGTGTGGAGCGAGCCGAAGCCGCCGTTTTCGAGGGTGAGGGTGCTGATGTCCGCGCCGATGATGCGGAGCAATTCACCGCCCCGGTTGACGACGAAGATGGCGTGCTGGTGCTTGCAGCTCATCCAGTAGGCGTCCTCTCCGGGCTCGTAGAACAGGCCGTTGCAGTGCGTCCAGTCCAGCCCTTCGCGGTACTGGCTGTCCCCGAACAGCTCGAACGAGGCGGCGCCGAAGGTGGACCAGATCGGGTATTCCACGCCGTCGATCTGCTCGATGATCTGATCTCCGGCCCAGTCCTTCCCGTCGGGGCCGGGGCCGGTGACGCGCTGGATGTAGACCAGCCGGTCGTCGAAGGTGAGGAAGTCGTGGTGGTGGTAGACGGTCTCTGTGGTCTCTCCGGCGCCGTCGAGCCCGACCGAGGAGATCCAGGTGAGCATCGTGTTGAGCCCGCCGCCGCTCGGATCGAGGGTGCCGTACCAGAGGCGATCATCGCGGAGCCGCACGCGCTCCAGCGTCAGGTTCTCGGGCAGATCCTTCCACCACACCGGCTGCCCGTCCGGGCCGAGGATCCAGATGATCTGATCCTGCAGGTCGGGGACGATGTAGTAGCCGGGATCGTCGGAGCGGCTGCGCTTCACGGCGGGCGCCGCGAGCGGCATGTCCACCTCGGTCGCGTCCCAATTGCTCCAGGCGCTCTGTACTTCTTCACCGTCTTCCTCCCACACCGCCCGCCAGCGCACGGTCTTCCCCGGCGGCACGCCTGCCAGCCGGAAGCGGTGAGCGGTGAGGGGTTCAGGCTCGGCGCGGCTGAAGATCGGCGGGCTGCCTGGGTAGCGGTACTCCAGCCGCGCAGCCACCGGCGCGTCGCTCTCCCAGGCGATGACGGCGACCGCGTGATCGTCGTCGGGGATCAGCGTGAAGTCGAGCGGCGGGTTGCAGGCGAGGTGCAGCAGGGGGAGGAGCATCGGGCGAGGATAGCCTGACCGGCGCGGTGCGGCGCGGGATTTCTCCCTTGTGTGGTCATGTGTTCATGCGTGTGTCAGAAAATGGCGACATGAGTGAGCCATGCGGACAGAGAGCGGTTAACGGTCGGGCATGGCAAAGCAGCGCACGATCTATCTCTGTCAGGAATGCGGCCACCAGGAATCGACCTGGATGGGCAAGTGCCGGGGCTGCGGGAAGTGGAACACCCTGGTCGAAGAGCTGGGGACGAATTCGGGGGCGCGGGTGCAGGCGGCGGGGCCGCCGGGGCGGGCGCCGGGGAAGGCGATCCCGGTGACTGAGGTGCGGATGGATCAGTCTGAGATCCGGCTGCAGATCGGCATCGGGGAATTGGATCGGGTGCTGGGCGGGGGATTGGTGAAGGGGGCGCTGACGCTGATCGGCGGCGATCCGGGGGTCGGAAAGAGCACGCTGCTGCTGGCGACGATGCATGCGATCTCGACGCAGGGCGTGCGGGTGCTGTACGTTTCGGGCGAGGAGTCGGCGCGGCAGGTGCGGCTGCGGGCGGAGCGGCTGGGGACGCTGTCGCCGGAATTGTACCTGCTGGCTGAGACGGATCTGGACACGGTGCAGGAGGCGGTGAACGACGTGAAGCCGCAGGTGCTGGTGCTGGACTCGGTGCAGACGCTCCACCGCAGCAGCATGGACAGCGGGGCGGGGTCGATGCTGCAGGTGCGCGAGGTGGCGAACACGGCGATGAAGCTGGCGAAGGGGCGCGAGATCTCGACGTTTCTGATCGGGCATGTCACCAAGGAGGGCAACATCGCCGGGCCGCGCGTGCTGGAGCACCTCGTCGACACGGTGCTGTACCTGGAGGGCGACGGCTCGACGGGGCTGCGCATCCTGCGGGCGGTGAAGAACCGGTTCGGCAGCACCGGCGAGATCGGGCTGTTCGAGATGCGGGACTCCGGGCTGGCGGAGGTGCCGGACGCCTCGGCGCGGCTGCTGGAGGAGCGGGCGATGGGGGCGCCGGGGACGGTGGTGACCTGCTCGATGGAGGGGGCGCGCCCGCTGCTGGTCGAGATCCAGGCGCTCGTCGGGCGGCCCACGCAGGGCAACCCCACCCGCAACGTCGTCGGCCTCGACCGCACCCGCCTGTCGATGATCCTCGCCGTCCTCGGGCGGCTGGGCCTCGATCTCAACGACCGCGACGTCTTTGTCAGCGCCGCCGGGGGCGTGCGCGTGCTGGAGCCCGCCGCCGATCTCGCCATCGCCATCGCCATCCACTCCAGCTGCACCAGCCGCCCCGTCCCGCCTGAGCTTGTCGCCTTCGGGGAGATCGGCCTCGTCGGCGAGGTGCGCGGCGTGTCGATGCCGATGATGCGGCTGCGCGAGGCGGAGCGCCACGGCTTCTCCCGCGCGATGGTGCCGGCGTCGGTGCGCGAGGCCAGCGGCCTGGATCTGGAGCTGTGCCGGACGCTGCGGGAGGTGCTGGGGGACTGATCCGGTTACCTGAGCTGGATGCCACAGCCCCCCGTGTACAGCCGCCCCGACGGGTTCCCGGATCGGTCGCCGCAGGTCTGCCAGTCCTTCCGGAAGATCGAGCAGCAGTTGATGGAGTTCTTCGGGAGCCTCTCCTTCGAGGAGGTCTCGCCGCCGGTGCTGGAGTACGCCGATCTCTATACGTCCGGCTTCGTCGGTCGACAGCGCGTCGGCGATCTGTTCGAGGTGCCGATGGATCAGGGGCGGGACTTCCCCGCGCTCTCCGGCGGCGGGCGGCAGACCTCCTGGGACGCGGTGCTGCGCCCCGATCTCACCTCGCCGATGGCACGGATGTTTCTGTGTAATTGGCTCGGCCAGCCGGAGCCGCCCGCTGCGCCGCACCCTGTCCGCTGGATCAGCGCGGGCCCGGTCTTCCGCCGCGTCGCGCCGGGCCGCTTCAACGAGCAGCGGCAGGTGGGCGTGGAGTGGTTCTGCCCGCCGCCGCTCCCGTCGCCGGATATGCTGCGGCCGGCGGTGATGATGCTGAAGTGGGCGCTCGTCCTCACCGGGCGGCTCCAGGGCGCGGTCCCGGCTGAGGTGCGGATCGGCCACCGGGGGCTGATGCTGGCGCTGCTCCCCGGCGTCCCCGCCGATCAGCGGGAGCGGCTGTGGGGCGGGATCGAGCGGCTCCGGCAGGCCCGCCACTGGGCGCAGCGGGCGACGGACGGGAAGCTGGCGGCGCTGTGGCGCGATCACCCGCAGTGGCAGCGCCGCGCCGGGATCGCGGCGCCGGACGCCGGCACGATCCGGCGGCTGCTCCCCTCGCTGGAGGAGGCGGTGATCCACGCGGCCTGGCGGGGCGCGGGCGTCGATCCGGCGGCGCTGGAGCCGCTCGTCAGGCTCGACTCGCTCGGCGATCTCATGGAGATGGCCGCCGCCCGCCCCGATCCCGACGGGGCAATCGCTGAGATCCTCACCGTCCTCCGGCAGACCCGCGACACCGTCGCGAAATTCGGCCCGCCCGGCCTCCCGCTGCTGCTGAGCGCCGACCCCAGCCGGGGCTTCGGCTACTATGACGGCCTCACCTTCGAGATCCACGGCGCCCGTCCGGGCGATCAATCCGGCGGGAGCGGCGACGCCCGCAAGCGCCGCTGGGTCGGCGGGGGCCGCTACCGGCTCGACGCCCTCGCCGCCCGGATCGCCGCCAGCACCGGCCTCCCCCTCCCGCCCGCCGCCCTCTCCGGGGTCGGCATGGCCTTCGATCTCGATAACCTCACCGGTGCCGCGCTATGAACCAGGACGCTTTTTCTGCCCACCCCTCCCACCCCTCCGGGCCGTCCCGCGACGAATTCTCCGATCTCCGCGCCGCTCCGCCGCTCTCCCTCAACGGCCAGGATCTCACCGTGGAGCAGGTCGTCGAGGTCGCCCGCTGCCGCCGCCGGGTACGCCTCGACGACGGCGCCCGCGCCCGCGTCGACCGCTGCCGCGCCCTCGTCGAGCGGCTGCTGCGCGGCGGCCACAAGGTCTACGGCCTCACCACCGGCTTCGGGAAGCTGCGCGACGTGGTGATCCCCGCCGAGCAGGTGAAAGAATTGCAGCGCAAGCTCATCCAGAGCCACGCGACCGGGGTGGGAGAGCCGTTCCCGGAGGACGTCGTGCGCGCCGCGATCCTGCTCCGCGCCAACACGCTCTGCAAGGGCCACTCCGGCATCCGCGCGCTGCTGCTGGAGCGGCTGATCGGCCTGCTCAACGCCGACGTCTACCCGTACATCCCCGAGCAGGGCTCGGTCGGCGCCAGCGGCGATCTCGCCCCGCTCTCCCACCTCGCGCTGCTCCTCATCAACGACCCCGGGGGCCGCGTCTCCCGCCGCCCGCTCCCCGCCGGAGATCCTGCCGGAGATCCTGCCGCGCCCCTCCTCCCCGTCGAGCGCGACGCCCGCCGCCGCGACTTCTGCCGCCTCCCCGATCACCCCGACGCCGCCCGCCTCGCCGCCCTCACCCTCCACGGGGAGGCCGACCCCGAGGCCCGCGAGCTCCAGGCCAAGGAGGGGCTCGCCCTCAACAACGGCACGCAGGTGATGGCGGCCATCTCCTGCCTCGCCCTCCACGATATGCGCCTGCTCCTCCAGACCGCCGAGCTCGCGGGCGCCATGAGCCTCGAAGCCTCACGCGGCGTCCGCGCCGCCTACGAGGACGAGATCCACGAGGCCCGCCCGCTCCCCCACCAGCTCGCCTGCGCCCGCCGCATCCGGAGCTGGTGGGAGGGCAGCGGGATCATCGACACCGCCCTCAACTCCGGCCACCTGCGCCGCGCCCGCCGCTCCCTGAAGGACGCCGAGGTCTCGCTGCGCCGCCTCCGCGCCCAGGTCGACGCCGCCGGAGAGGAGGAGTCGTGGACGCTGCGCCGCCTCCCCGGCCGCCTCGCCGATCTGCGCCTCTCCATCGACGGGCTGCTCCCGCGCCTCCCCGGCGCCGACCCGCTCCCCGCCTGGGACGACCGCGACCTCGAACCGGTCGAGGATCGCCCCGTCGATCCCGCCGCGCTCGCCGCCTGGCACGCCCTCGCTGAGCGCGAGCAGATCGCCTCCGCCGAAGCCTGGATCGCCCCGGTGCGCCGCTCCGCCTCCGTCCTGCTCCGCGACGTGCAGTCGGTCAGCTTCCCTGAGCAGGAGGCCGCCCGCCAGATCCGCTCCGCGCTCGCCAGGGTCGTCGAGGCGCTCTCCTCCGCCGTCCCCGACGCCCCGCTGTTCCAGGACGACTACTCGCTGCGCTGCTACCCGCAGGTGCTCGCCTGCGCCTGGCGCGCCTGGGATCACGTCCACGAGATGATCTCCATCGAGATCAACGCCGCCACCGACAACCCGCTGCTGTTCCCGCAGCCGAAGGACGCGCCGCCCTGCGAGGCGCTCACCGATCAGCAGCTCGCCGCCACCGTCGACCGCTACGTCAAGGGCGGCGGCAACTTCCACGGCGAACCCCTCGCCATCGGCATGGACTACCTCGCCATCGCCGCCGCCGAGGTCGGCAGCATCTCCGAGCGCCGCGTCGCCCACCTCGTCGATGAGAGCCTCTCGCGCGGCCTCCCCGGCTTCCTGATCGAGTCCACCGGCCTCAACTCCGGCTTCATGCTCGCCCAGTACACCGCCGCCGCCCTCGTCTCAGAGAACAAGGTCCTCTGCCACCCCGCCAGCGTCGACTCCATCCCCACCTGCGCCAACACCGAAGACCACGTGAGCATGGGCAGCATCGCCACCCGCAAGTGCGCGAAGGTCATCCAGAACCTCCGGCGCGTCGTCGGGATCGAATTGCTCGCCGGCTACCAGGCGCTCCAGTACCGGCTCCCGCTCCAGCCCGGCCGGCCCATCCGGGCGGTCGTGGAGACGATGCGCGGGGAGGGGATCGAGCGGATCCAGGACGACGTCGTGATGTACGTGGTGATGGATCAGGCGGACGCGCTGCTGGACAAGGGGAGCTTCCGCAGGCATCTGCGCTGAATGCAGCCTCAGAGGAGTCCTGCGATCCGCTCCCCGAGCTCTCCCCGCTCCACCATCGTCTGCACCCCCGTCCCCATGTTCTTCACCGCCACCGTCCCCGCCGCCGCCTCGTTGTCCCCGTAGATGAGAACGGCCCGCGCGCCCATGCGGGAGGCGAGCGTGAGCTGGCGCCTCATCACCCCCTCCTCGTACTGCATCTGCACCCGCAGCCCCGCCTTCCGGCAGGCCGCCGCCATCTGGAGGCAGGCGTTCCGGTGCTGCGCGCCGAGGTTGAGGACGGAGACATCGACCAGCGACGCGGAGGTCTTGACCAGGCCGATGGTGCGGAGCTGATCGAAGAGGCGCGTGAGGCCGATGGAGATGCCGACCCCCGGCAGCTTCGACTTCGTGTAGTGGCCCGCGAGGTCGTCGTAGCGCCCGCCGGAGCAGATGCTGCCCAATTGGGGGTGGTCGTTGAGCCGCGTCTCGTAGACGGTGCCGGTGTAGTAGTCGAGGCCGCGCGCGATGGAGAGGTCGATCCGGAACGAGGACTCCGGCAGCCCGTAGGCGCGCATCCCGTCGATGACGGCGCGCAATTCGTCGATGCCCTGCGCGAGCTTCGACCCGTCTCCGGCCTCAGTGAGGGCCGCGAGCGCCCCCAGCACCGCGTCCGGATCTGCCTCCATGCTGAGCAGCCCGAGCAGGCCGGAGATGACGGCGCGATCCAGGCTGAACGGCTCGGACACCAGGGTGTCGATGACGGCCTCGCGCCCGCGCTTGTCGAGCTTGTCGATCTCGCGCAGCACGAGCTTCTGCTGCTCCGGGTCGGTGACGCCGTGCTGGATGAGGAGGCCGGAGAGCAGCTTGCGGTTGTTGAGCGAGATGGTGAAGGCGCCGATGTCGAGGTCGCGGAAGATGTCGGCCACGACGCAGGGGATCTCGGCGTCGTAGGCCAGCGGGAGCGCGTCCTTGCCGATGACGTCGATGTCGCACTGGTAGAACTCGCGGAAGCGCCCGCGCTGGGCGGACTCTCCCCGGTAGACGCGCTGCATCTGGTAGCGGCGGAACGGGAAGACGAGCTTGTTCTCGTGCTCGGCGACGTAGCGGGCCAGCGGGACGGTGAGGTCGAAGCGGAGCGCCATGTCGGGCAGCTCGTCGGGCTGCCCGTGCAGGCGCTGCTGCTTCAGGGCGCCGGTGGACTGGACGAAGTAGACCTGCTTCTCGGTGTCGCCGCCGGACTTGGTGAGCAGCACCTCGGTCTGCTCGAAGACGGGCGTCTCGACGGGCAGGAACCCGAACCGCTCGAAGCCGCGCCGGATTGTGTCGAGCATCGACTGGAGGGCGATCTGTTCGGGGGGGAGGAGCTCCATGACTCCGACAGGGGTGCGCGGGCGGATGAGGGACATCCCTGCGCTTTAACCTGTCTGCCGGTATCGATCACTCCCGGTAGGCGCGCGCGGCGGCCTCTTCGGCCTCTTTCTTACGGAGCGCCTCCGCGAGCTTCCTCGCCTTTTCGAGCTTGGCGCGCGTGTCCTTGACCATGCGCTCCCGATCGCGGGTGGAGATCGCGCGGAGCCGGTCGGCGGCGTGCGCTTCGGACTCTCCGGCGGGGCGCAGGCCGAGGCCGCGCAGGAGGAGACGGACGAACTCCTCGCGGCGGTCGGGGTCGGTGACGACGAGGGCGGGGTCGACGTGGCCGGTCAGCTCGTCCGCGACGTCGATCAGGGCGTTGAAGGCGGCGGGTGCGTGGCGTTTTTCCTGCTGGAACAGCGGGTCGTGGAGCAGCCACGCGCCGAGCAGCAGGAATTGGAGGTGCGGGGCGCCTTCGGGGGAGGCGGCGCGGAGGCGGGGCAGGGCGCTCTCCGGGAGCGGGCGGCCGCCGAGGTCGAGCAGGAGGTCGGAGACGACCGCCTCGGTGAGGATGATGCCTGCCTCGCCGATCCGGGGCGCCATGAGGAATTCGGGCGGCGGCTCGGCCATCCGGGCGGTGAGGTGTTCGAGGAGCGGGCCAGCAGCGGGGATCGGATCGGTCATGGTTCGTACTTCCTCTTGCTGAAGGCGCGGGCGAAGGCCAGCAGCTCCGGCTGGCCGAAGACGGGGTGGACCTCCCAGCCCATGCCCTTCAGCCGCGCGATGGGCTTGTCGTGGTAGGCGGGGTTGAGGTTCAGCGCGAGCGTGCCGCCCGCCCCGGCGCGCTTCAGGGCCGCCTCGGCGATCTCCCAGCCCTCCGGGGTGCGGTCGAGCATGGTGAACAGATCGGAGTCGGTGACGATGAGGATGTGGGTCTCGCGGGGCGGCGCGGCGTCGATGAAGGCGTCCTTCAGCCGGAGGATGCCGAAGGCGTAGCCGGTGCCGAGGTAGGAGGTGAGGGTGTTGAGGACGGTCTGCTCGTCGCGCAGGAAGGCGCCGGTGGAGGACCAGCGGCCCGGGCTCTCGCCGGAGAGGGTGACCATGACGTGCGCCCCGGCGCGGAGGGCGGAGCGGAGGATCACCGTCCCGGCGAGGACAGGCCAGGAGTGGACGTTCGCCGGGTTGGGCATCGAGCCGGAGCAGTCGACGCCGAGGAACAGATCGGGGGGGCGGCGCGCGGCGCCCTGGCCCTCGGTGGCGCCGTACTGGCGCTCCACGGTGCTGTAGCCGGGGATGAGCGGGCCGCGCATCAGCGTCTGCACCCAGTCGATGGCCGAGAGCGGCGAGCCGACGTCCCACACGTCGAGCCCCTCCGGCTGGGGGTCTTCGGTGCGGCGGGCGGGGCGGGCGGGGTAGCGGATCAGGTAGGGCGCGGATCGCTCGCGGTAGTAGGCGCAGACGATCTGCTGCGGGGAGAGCTGGACGCCGAGCGTCTTCAGCAGGGCGGCATAGTCGGCGGGGGAGCGCTCGCGGGCGGGGCGGGCGTCGGCGGCGCTCACGGGGTTGCCCCTGCTGGCCCCGGCGCCCGCGCCCAGCGGGACGCCGCTGATGAGCGGATCTTCGGCGGGGTGGAGCGGATCGTCGAGCTCATCGTCGTCGAGGGAGGTCAACCCCTCCGGCAGCAGCGTCCCCTCCCCGGCGAGCAGCGCGTCGAGCCAGGCGACCTGATCCTCCTTCTTCATCTGCTGGAAGTACGGCAGGAACAGCACGCCGAAGCGGCTGGCCCCGGCGACGAAGTCGCGCGCGTAGACGCGGATCAGGCGGGCGCCGAGGCGGGCGTCGCCCTCGATGGCGGCGGCGGTCTTGCCGTCGGGGTGGGGCGGGCAGAGGCTGTGAGAGGGGAGGCTCCAGAGCTGTTCATAGATGCGGAGGTAGAGCTTCCAGACAGCGGTCGGGGGCGGCGCGCCGGCCTGCATCCTGAGGAAGACCTCAGCCATCCGGAGGCCGTGCTGGCGCTGGAGCCGGTCGTTGATCAGGAGGTCGGTGTAGAGGTTGGAGGCCAGCCCCGCGAGGTGGCCGAGGCCGGGGAGGGCGCGGCGCATGCGGGCGAGGAGCCGCGCGTTGTCGCGGAGGTCGCCGGGGGCGTAGACGTGGTGGCCGATCTCGTGGGCGAGGATCTCCGGGGCGTACCCCGCGAGCCCCCTCGCCCCGATCTCAGCCAGCCCGATGACGACGGCGTGATCGGTGAGCCGGATCATCGCGAAGGAGCCGGTGAGCTTTTCAGCCTGCTCCTCCGCCGGGGTCAGGCAGAGCCGGGGGGCGGAGAGCCGGGTGAACGGGCTCCAGCAGGCGAGCGCGCGCGGCCACGCGGCGAGCCACCGGTCGCGCAGCGCGGCGAGGGCGGCGGACGGGGCGGCAGAGAGGTCGGTCGCCTCAGGCACCGGGGCGCTCGGCGGGGCCGAACGGGCCGATGACGACGATCTTGAAGCTGCGGGGGAGGCTCACCATCAGCGTGTGGGGGCTTGCGGCGACGGAGAGCGGGTTGGCGAGGGCGGCGAAGGCGCGGGAGCGGGTGCGTCCGGCGGCGGTGTGGTGGACGGTGCCGTCGGGGTCGAAGCGGAAGGCGGCTCCGGCGGGCGCGGCGGGCGCGGCTGGCGCAGGTTCGGCGGGCGCGGCGGGCGGCGGGCAGCGGCGGAGGGTCGCGCCGAATTCGTCGGCGTCCACGGACCAGCAGAGGCCGTCCGCGCGGGCGAAGAAGCGGTCTCCGTCGCAGGTGAGGACGGGCGGGGTCAGGAACTGGCCGCCGAAGCCCCGGAAGCCGCCCAGGCTGCGGGAGTGGAGCGCCCGGTCGCGGTCGGGGTCGCCGGGGCGCTTCCAGGGGTTCTGGAGATCGCGGGCGATCTGCGCGAGGTCGTGCGGCTGATCCGGGCGGTCAGGCAGGCCGAGCGCGGCGGGCTGGAGCGCGGGGTCGAGCGCCAGCCACGTCTGGATCGCGCCGGGGCGCATCCAGGCCAGCCCGTGCCGCCAGGACTGGATCACGCAGAGGCGGCGGAGCAGATCGGGGGTCGTCGCCAGCGGGCCGAGCGCCTTCATCCCGGCGATCCACTTCTCGAAGCGGGTGCTGGGCTCCTGGCAGAGGTTCCACGCGGCGTTGCCGAGCAGCGGCACGATCTGGCGCGGGGCGGCGGCGGTGAGCTGCGGCATGGCGGGCAGCAGATCGCGCCACACCCGCGCCAGCGGGGACTGCCCGTGCGCGGTGGGGTAGGCGGGGGTGTCCTGGGCGGTACCGGGGCCGAGCATCCGGCGGATCTGGCCCTCCAGCAGCAGATCGTAGAGATCCGAGAAGGCGGCGGCCTGCGCGGCGGGGTCGGGGAGGTGCGCGGGCAGCAGCGCGGCCAGCGGGGCGAGCAGATCGCGGAGCAGCGCGCTGAAGACGTCGGGGTTGAGGTGCGGGTGCTGGTGGCGGGCGACGCGGAAGCGCTGGTTGTAGCGGTCGCGGTCGGCCTGGAGCCAGCGGAGCGGGTCGGCCTCCATCAGCGCCTCCCGCAGAATTCCAGCCAGCGCAGGTAATTGGTGTAGCGCTGGTGGAGGTACTTGAGGGTCAGCAGGTCGTCATAGAGGTGGCCGTAGAGCTTGCGGCCCCGGCTCCACTCCGCGAGCGTGTGCTCGATGGCGGCGAGGCGCTTGCGGACCTCTTTCTCGGGCATGCCGTCGAGGCCCTTGTTGAACTCCTCGGTGAAGCGCGCAACCGGGTCGTCGTTGTCGAGGTTGAGCCGGTCGTAGTGCTGGCAGGACAGATCGAAGAGGTTGCGGATCCAGGAGACATGGTCGGCGCGGAGGGCGCGGTTCCCGGCCTGCTCAAAGAACGGGGAGTCGGCGTTGGGGACGAGCTTGTCGTGCAGCACGAACGGGAGGATCTGGCGCAGATCCTCGAAGGCGACCTCCTGGTTGCCCCGGAACCACGCCATCGCCTTGACGAAGACGAGGATCGTGAGGAGGGCGCGGACGGAGAGGCCGTTGCGGGTCTGGTTGCCGATGTCGGCGAGCGGGTCCTTTCCGGTCTCCTCAGCGGTGAAGCTGGAGAAGTCGAGGCCAGAGAGCTTGACGGTGTCCTTTGTCATCTAGTCGAGCTGGCGGCCGGCCGGCTCGAAGAACTCGAAGTGCGAGGCGAAGAACTCCAGGCGGCGCCGCAGGGGATCGGGGAAGCGGACGGCGCGGATCTGGCGCTCCATCTCGGTGATCTCCTCCTCGGTGAAGACGATCTGCGGCGGGACGACCTCCTCGGGCTTCACGCCGTCCTCGATGCGGGCGAGCAATTCGCGCAGGAACCGGGAGTTGAAGTGCAGCGCCTTCACCACGACGTCGATCCGGTCGCGCAGCGCCTCGATCACCTGGTAGGTGCCGCCGCCCGCGTCGTCGTTGGCGGTGAGGTACCAGGCGGCCTCGGGGCACTCGTAGATCTGATCGTAGAGCTCCGCGTAGTTGTCGGCCATGACGGTGAGCAGAGCGGACTGGGTGCGGGTGGGGATGCGGTTGTACTCGTCGATGATCTTGATCCGCATCCCGAGCCAGCGGCGCCAGGAGATGCGGACCTGATCCATGTCGGTGGCGCTGACGAGCGAGGAGGGCAGCGGGTTGCCGAGCAGATCGGAGATCGTCATCTGCGGCTGGCCGTGCTGGATGGATCGCTTGATCTCGCGCAGCGGGTACCCGGCGATGACGCCCATCAGCACGGCGATGGCGGTCTTGCCGCGCCCGGGGCCGCCGACGAGCAGGCAGCGGCGGCGCACGGCGAGGTTGAGCAGCGGCAGCAGGATGTAGCTGGAGTAGCTCTGATCGGTGGGGAGCTGAACCGGCACCTTCTGGTCGCCGAAGATCCAGCGCTGCGGCGGGGCGTCGCAGTACTCGATGTCGTGGAAGGGGCTGATGATCGCGGAATTGGCGATCCAGAGGTAGGCCTGCCGGAGCTTCTCGTCGAGGCC
>JBEIQZ010000754.1:0-2163 GCA_040376255.1 Alphaproteobacteria bacterium | reverse complement strand
TCATATGATGATGAGATGATGAGAATGTAGCCTGTTCTATGGTCTGCTGCCACTTCATATGATGGTCATATGACGGCGCTCCATCCATCTCGCAACCGATCCCCCCTGTGACGCCTACGGCGAGTAGCGCGGATCGGCGTCAGCGCTGACCAGCAGCACGCCCACCGAGGCCAGCGACTCCACGATCACCTCCACATCGGCGCGCTTCGCACCCTTGAAGCACGCCGCGATCTCCCCCACCGTCATCGAGGCCGTCACCACCGCTCGCACCGCTGCCACCCGCTCCCGCACGCCCTTCGGCCACGCCTGCTTCACCGCTGGCCCCGCAGCCTCCTCCTCGACGCCCGCAGCCAGCCCCAGCCCGTGCTGCTCCGGCGCGGCTTCTGTGGGCGCCTGGAGCGCAGGCCGCAGCCACCTCACCCGCCCCGCGCGCTCCTCCGCGACCCGCTCCCGGTTCAGCGCCACCACCCGCTCCAAGATGCCCTCGTCGTCCAGGTCGGCGGGCCATCCGTAGGCTTCGGCCACGGCCTGGTCGATGGCGTCGTGCAACTCCCGCAGGATGCTCGTCAGCGCCCACTGGTGGATGTCCTGCTCCTTCGCGTCCAACGCGCAGCCCTCACGGATCGCCGCGAGGACGTTGTACATGCCCGTCAGCGTCAGCGCCGGATGCGCAGCCTGCTGCCGCTTCCGGTGCGCGTCGAGGAGGTCTGCGTAGTCCGCGATCCGGGCGCGGAGGGCGGGCGGCGGATCGGGGAAGGGGAAGGGATCGAAGCACCGAGACTTGGTGTAGCGTGGATCGTTGCCGACACCGAGCCGCGCCCCCGCTGCGAGCGCCCACACGACATGGATGCGGCTGGACAGGACACCGAGGTGGAAGGCGTCTGCTGATGCAAAGGCGACGAGCATGTTGTCGGGGCGGATCGTCGCTTCGAGGAACTGGAAGATACGATGCTTCGCTGTCTCAACGGTGGCGATGTAACGGGGGAGGCCAACCATCACAGGACGGAATTCCCTGCGCGGCTCACCGAAGATCCACCAGTTGAGCCGGTAGGTGTCCCGGTTGTTCGCGTCCCGCTCCGGCTTCACCTTCTCCAGAACGTGCTGATAGACCGCCGGGAAGCGCTCACGCACCTGTACCGCCGTCAGCCCGAACAGGTCGATCACCTTCACCCCTCGCGAGGTCGCAGTCAGATCCCGACCGTTGCGGTAGTCGAGGATGTGCTGCTCCAACCCCGGCACCGTCCCAAGCCCCAGCCGCGCCGCCTCCTCCGGCGTCACGATGAAACCTGCGCCGTGGAGTTTCACCCCCGGCGAGCAGACCCCGCTGTTCGCCCGCAGCTCCACGACAGAGGCCACGTTCGCACCGATCCGCAGGTTGCTGTGGATCAGCCCGGTCTGCTGCTGGAACGTGATCAGGGGCGTGTCACCGGTGGCAGTCTCCTCCACCACCCGCCACAACGCGCCCTCTCCCGCGCCCGCGCTCCCGGCGGTCATGGCGATACGGACGGCAGCAGCGCTCTCGCTGTCTGTCCAGGGGTGATCGGGGATGGCGAAGTCGAGGTGCAGCGGCGGCTCGGCCTGCATGTGGTGGTCGATCACCCGTCGCTGGAAGCTCTGCCAAATCGAGTTCGTCGTGATGAACCCGAACCGCTGGAGCTTCCCCGTCCGCGCCAGCCCCGCCGCCTTGTGCCACCAGTACATCACCAGGTCCGCTGACTCCGGCACCTCCGGGTACGTCTCCCGCAACGCCTCCGCGTAGCCATCACCGAGCGCCTGCCGCAGCTTCCAGCCCCCGATGAACGGCGGGTTCCCGATCACATAGTCGGCCTCCGGCCAGGCCGCAGGCTTCGCTCCGATGAACCGCTGCACCGCGACCCGGCGGCGCTCGTCGGGGATCTGCGCCCCGGTCAGCGGATCGGGCTTCATCGACACCCCGTCCCATCGCGTCATCGGCTGACCATGCTCATCCGGCACCGGCACCGCCCGGCCCCACACCAGCACGGCGTCCCGGCACTGGATGTTGTCCAGCTTCCGCAGCACGGGCTCAGGCACCTGCCGCCCCTTCCCCAGCAGCCGGAGCTGCGCCGACAGGTAGCCCACCCACAGCACAAGATCCGCGATCTCCCGCGCCCACGGCTTCAGCTCGATGCCGAGGAAGTTCTC
>JBEIQZ010000370.1:0-6273 GCA_040376255.1 Alphaproteobacteria bacterium | reverse complement strand
GGGGCCGGGGGGGGGGGGGCCGGCGGGGGGGGCCCGGGGGGGGGGGGGGGGGGTTTGGGGGGGGGGGGGGGGGGGGGGGGGGGGGGGCGGGGGGGGGGCGGGGGGGGGAAGAAGGGGACGCCATTCCAGCGCTGTGATAGATCCTGAGACAGCGCAGATCTGAAAGGAGACCGGATGCTATCCGAACTGGACAATTATGAGTTGACAGTGCGGGCCGGGGAGGTCCGGGCGCGGTGGCACACGGCCAACCGGGCGACGTGGTTGATCATGGCGATCGTGAACTATACGAATGTGTGTGTGGCGCGGTGTGATTACTGCGCGTTTTATAAGATGCCGGGGCAGACGGGGACATACCTGTTGTCGCTGGAGGAGGTGTGCCGGCGGATCGAGGGGGTGCGGGCGCTCGGGGGCCGGATGATCGGGTTCAACGGCGGGTTCCATCCGGATCTGGGGATTGAGCACTACATTGAGCTGTTCGGGAAGGTGCGGGAGCGGTTCCCCGATATGGGGTTCTACGAGATGACGGTGGCGGAGTTCATGTTTGTGTGCAAGCGCAACAAGATCCCGTATGCGGAGGGGGCGGCGCGGTTCGCGGCGGCGGGGACGAAGTGGATCACGGGCGGGGGATCGGAGATCCTGACCGACAGCTTCCGGCTGCGGCACAGCCCGGGGAAGTACAAGGTGGAGGATTATTACAGCGCGCAGAAGGCGATCCTCGACGCGGGGATGGGGTCGACGGCGACGATGGTGATCGGGTTCGACGAGACGATGGAGGAGCGGTTCGCGCACCTGGAGCGGCTGCGGCGGTTCCAGGAGGAGGTGGACGGGCGGCTGTCGAGCTTCCTGTGCTGGACGTACAAGCCGTACAACACGGAGCTGGGGGGGCAGGAGGTGCCGCTTCAGGAGTACCTGCGGTGGCTGGCGATCTGTAGAATCTATCTGGACAACTTCAAGCACATCCGGACGAGCGTGCTGACGCGCAACGAGGACGCGCTGCAGGGGCTGCTGTACGGGGCGGACGATTTTGATCTGCCGACTGAGGACGAGGTGACGTCGAAGGCGGGGGCGACGATCTCGCACGACTTTGAGAAGATCCTGGCGTCGGGTCGGGCGCTCGGGTTCGATCTGGTGGAGCGGGAGCCGCTGCGCCCGTGGCCGGAGGAGCGGAGAGCGGGGGCGGGGCGCGGGTAAAAAAAGAGCGGGAGCGCGCAGTTCTGTTACCCGGCTGTGACAGAGCAGGCTATGGGAGCGGGGTGAACACCGCACCGCTCGCGCACCGCTCTGTCCTCATCTCGCTCAACGTCACCCAGGTACGACGGCACGGATGGCTGCGCTGCATCGTCGGGGGAGGGACGATGTACCTCAGCGTACCGGCGTTCGTCGTTCTGAACCTGACGATCATCGTGGCGCTGATGCAGTGGATGCTCGCGCCGCTGTTCCGGCTGCCGCGCGTCCGGTGGGCGGATCATGTGTTCATGGATCGGGGGCGGATCGCGAACCTGTACTGGCTCGACCGGCTGAACTGCCAGTTCTGCGGCTACGCAAACGGGCTGTGTACGATGCTCAACGCGCAGCTCGATCACCTCGCCGCGCTCCCGCCGCAGCAGGGGGGGCGGTGGCTGCTGGCGGCGCCGCTGGCGGTGGCGACGCTGCCGCTGTGGGTGGCGTTCGAGCTGTACACGGTGCGGTTCCTGTACGACCTTATTATTTCGCGCTGCCTGCGGATGGCGCGGTTCTCGCGGGCGGAGGGGGCGGCGCTGATGGAGGGGGCGGGGTACGCGGCGGGGCTGCCGACGCCGGTCCGCGTCGTGCTGCGCGCGTGGAAGAACTCGGCGCTGGCGCTGTCGATGCTGCTGGAGCAGATCGAGTCGGCGTGGTGCCCGCTGCGGCACTATGAGCGCCGGGAGGGGATCGTCTACCCGGAGCACCACCGCAACTTCTTCGGCGCGGACTGCCTCGACGATCTGCGGGCGGCGCGGAACGCGCTCTATGCGAACGGGGGGAGCGTCTCGCCCCGGAGCCCTGTTATATCCGCTGAAACTTCATGATGAAGCGGGCGCCCCGGCCCTCCTCGCTCTCGACCTCGATCCGGCCCCGGTGGGCCTCGATGACGCTGCGGACGATGGCGAGGCCGAGCCCGGAGCCCTGGGTGGACTCGGAGAGCAGGATCTTGGGCCGGTAGAACTTCTCGAAGATGCGCTTCAGCTCGTTCTTCGGGATCCCCGGCCCGTCGTCTGCGACTGAGATGGCGACGAAGCGCCGGTCAGCGCGCGCCTCGATGCGGATCTGGACGTGCTCGCCGCCGTACTTCCGGGCGTTTGACAGGAGGTTCAGCATCGCCTCCCCGAAGGCGTCGCGGTCGATGCGGATCAGGGGCAATTCGGGCGGCACCTGCACGATGATCGGCGCGCCGCCGCCGAGCTGCTGCGCCCGGAAGGCGTCGAGCACCTCCTTCACGGCGTCGACAGGCCGGAGCAGCTCGAACTCGTAGCGGCGGCGCCCGGCCTCCATGCGCGCCCAGGACAGGACGCGCTCGATCTTGCCGGAGAGGCGTTCGCTCTCCTGGGCGATGATGTCGAGGCACTCGCGGACTTTTTCGGGGTCCTTGACGCGCCCGGACTGGAGCGTCTCGATGAACATGCGGATGCTGGTGAGCGGCGTCCGCAATTCGTGGGAGACGTTGGAGAGAAAATCGGTCTGGAGGCGGGCGAGGGCGACCTGCTGGGCGATGGCGCGGGCCATGAGCCAGATCCCGACGCCGGAGAGCGCGGTGAAGAACAGCACCCAGCCGGTGCGCGGCCCGGAGAGGGCGGGGTCGGCGGTGGGGGAGATGGTGATGCGCCAGGAGGCGAAGGGCGGGGCGAGCGGGTGGTCGACGAGCGGGCGATCCTCGCCGACCTGCTGGAGCAGATCCTGTCGCAGCCGATCGAAGGAGATGGGCGTGGAGATGCCGGTGACGCGGGGGCGGAGCCGGTAGGTGGCCTGCTCGGTGGAGAACTGGCGGGTGATCAGCTCGGGCAGGATCAGCGCGTCGATGGCGGCGGGGTCGAACTCATAGATGACGATGCAGGCGGGGGCGATGCGGGAGAGCGCGATGGTGGAGGTGCCGTAGGGCGATCCGGGCGTCAGGGGGTCGAGGGTGAGGAAGGTCAGCGGCGCGGCGTCTGAGAGATCCTGCAGCCGTCCGGGGATGGTGGCGGCGAGGGCGGGGGGGATCGACGGGTCGGTGGAGAGCCAGGCATGCCGGAGCAGGCGATCCGTCTCCAGCAGCCGGGAGAGCGCGGGCTGCAGCGCCGCCGCCGGGAGATCCGCCAGCGTCGCCCGGAGCCGCTCGTCCTCCGCTGCGAGCCGCGTCAGCACGCCCAATTCCAGCGAGGCCGCCTGGTAGAGGTAGCGCTCCCGGAGCCGCTGCTCCGCCGCCGCCCGCCGATCCATGACGCCGGTGAAGCTGTAGGAGGCCAGCACGATCGTCGGGATCGCGATCAGCGCGATCAGCAGCCAGAAGATCTGGCGGCGGGACACAGAGTCAGCGAGGGCCATCTGCAGATCCGGAGCGCGGTGTTATATCCCCGCTCATGTTGAAGCACATCCTTCAGAACGAGATCCTCCCCAGGCTTGAGAAGCCGAGCCGTTACCTCGGGAATGAGGTCAATTCGGTGCATAAGCCCCTCAGCGCGGTCGAGGTGCGGCTGGCGCTGTGCTTCCCGGACCTCTACGACATCGGGCTGGGGAACCTCGGCCTCCACATCCTGTACGCGATTTTGAACGCGCAGCCCGGGGTGTGGGCGGAGCGGGTGTACGCCCCGGCGAAGGATCTGGAGGCGGAGCTGCGGGCGCGGGGGCTGCCGATCTTCGCGCTGGAGTCGAAGGAGGGGCTGTCGGTGTTCGACGGGATCGGGTTCACGCTCCAGACGGAGCTGTCGTTCACGAACATCCTGAACATCATCGACCTCGCCGGGCTGCCGCTGCGGACGCGGGATCGGCGGGAGAGCGATCCCTTGACGTTCGCGGGCGGGCCTGCGGTGTTCAACCCGGAGCCGCTGGTGCCGTTCATGGACTTTTTCGTCATCGGGGACGGCGAGGACGTCGTCATCGAGATCGCGGAGGTCTTCCGGCGCCACCGGGGTCGGGCGGAGCGTCTGCGGGCGCTGGCGGGGCTGGACGGGGTGTATGTGCCGGAGCTGACGCCGGTGCAGGAGATCGACGGGCAGATCGTCCCGCAGGGCATAGTGAAGAAGCGGGTGACGGCGAGCCTCGACGGGGCGACGTTCCCGGTGAACACCATTGTCCCGTTCACCGAGCAGGTGCATGACCGGGTGTCGCTGGAGGTGCTGCGGGGCTGCACGCAGGGCTGCCGGTTCTGCCAGGCGGGGATGACGACGCGCCCGGTGCGGGAGCGGACGATCGACAACCTGGAGCAGCTCATGCAGCGGACGCTGGACGCGACGGGGCATGAGGAGGTGTCGCTGGTGTCGCTGTCGACCTGCGACTACTCGCGGGTCCGGCAGATGGTGGATCGGATGGTGGGCGTGGCGAAGGAGCAGCACGTCAGCGTGAGCCTGCCGAGCCTGCGGCTGGACAGCTTCTCTGTCGAGCTGGCGGACATGGTGGCGGACACGCGGCGCACGGGGCTGACGTTCGCGCCGGAGGCGGCGACGCCCCGGCTGCGGTCGGTGATCAACAAGTGGATCCCGGACGAGGATCTGATCGAGATGTCCTCGGAGGCGTTCGCGCGGGGCTGGGATCACGTGAAGCTGTACTTCATGATCGGCCTGCCGACTGAGCGGGACGAGGACATCATCGCCATCGCCGATCTGTGCGAGCGGGTGGTGCGGGCGGGGCGCAAGTACAACCGGCGGGCGTCGGTGCACACGGGGGTCAGCACCTTCGTCCCGAAGCCGCTGACGCCGTTCCAGTGGGCAGAGCAGATCTCTCCGGCGGAGACGTCGCGGCGGCAGAAGCTGCTGGCGGATCGGTTCCGCAACAACCGGTCGATCAAGTTCGGGCGGCACAACGCCTTTGAGACGTTCCTGGAGGGGCTGGTGTCGCGCTCGGATCGGCGGGCGGGCGATCTGATCGAGGCGGCCTTCAAAAAGGGGGCGCGGTTCGACGCGTGGAGCGAGCACCTGGATCAGGCGGCGTGGCTGGAGGCGATCCAGGACACGGGCTTCGACATCCAGCATGCGCTGCGGGAGCGGCGGCTGGACGAGGCGCTGCCCTGGGACAACCTCGACATCTTCATCCCGAAGACCTGGTTCGTCGAGGACTGGAACCGCGCCACAGAGCTTAAGTGGGCGCCGGACTGCCGCCGGGCGAAGTGCCACAAGTGCGGGGTGATCGACGTCCACCGCCCGCTGTGCGCGCACATGCTCCGCAACAGCATCGCCGGGACGAAAGAGGAGAAGGGCTGGACGCGGCAGGAGTCGCCCGCCTGGGTGGAGCCGCAGGTGCAGCAGCGGCTCCGGCTGCGGATCGGGCGGCTCGGGCAGGCGCGGTTCCTCGGCCACCTGGAGAGCATGAACGCCTGGATCCGCGCGATGCGCCGGGCGAAGCTGCCGGTCGGCTACTCGCAGGGCTTCCACACCCACCCCCGCGTGAACTTCTCGGCGGCGGTGCCGGTGGGCGAGGAGTCGGTGGGCGACTGGATGGAGATCATGATGACGCGGCGCACCGATCCGGCGGAGGTGCAGGCGCGGCTGAGCGCGGCGCTGCCGGAGGGGATGTCGGTGCTGTCCTGCACGGAGATCGGGCTGCGCGGCCCGGCGGTGATGGGGCTGGTGACGGGGCTGGTGTACACGATCCATCCCCCGGAGCGCCGCCCGGACGGGTCGCCGGACGCGCCGTCAGACGCGCCGTCAGGCGCGCTCTCTGCGGGGGAGGTGGCGGACATCCAGGCGCGCGCGGCGGCGCTGATGGCGCGCGGCGAGATCGTGATCGAGCGGCGCAAGGGCGATGAGGTGCGGAAGGTGGACATCCGGCCCTTTTTGAAGGTGCTGGAGTGGCAGGACGGGGCGATCCGGCTGGAGGCGTCGGTGGACGGCGGGCGTACGGCGCGGGCGCGGGATGTTGTCGAATTGCTGGGGCTGGCGGGCGCGGAGGGCGCGGCGGAGTGGCGCATCCTGAAGCGGGACACCCTGCTGACGGAGCCGCCGGAGCGGCACAGCGCGGCGGGCGCAGCGGCGGGCGCAGAGGCGGGCGCGGAGGCGGACGCGGCGGGCGCAGAGCCGACGGCTGGCCGGGCTGAGCCTGTCGCGGGCGACGCTGCCGCCGCGC
>JBEIQZ010000795.1:0-1879 GCA_040376255.1 Alphaproteobacteria bacterium | reverse complement strand
GGCCCGCCAGCGATCCACCAATTCGCCGGGCGGGATCGGCCCGTCCCCGCTGAGCACCGGCCCGATCTCTGCCGCGATCTGCTCCAGCTCCGGCCGCGCCGCCGCCGGCCCCACCGCCAGCCCCAGCCGCTCCCCGATCAGCCCCAGCGCGTGGCACCAGCCGGTCTTGATCGCCACCTCCCGCCGGAACGCCGCCGCCTCCGGTACGATCTCCGCCGCGATCCCGCCCGCCTGCAGCAGCGCCGCTGCCTCCGCCGCGCGGGGGCCGTGGGCGAGGCTCGGCCCGCCGACGACGCATGCCCCGCTCCGGTCGGTGGCGGCGAAGTAGATAAGCGCCCGCGTCGCGCCCGCCGGGAGGTCAAAGAAGCCGTTCTGGGTGCAGATCGCCCGCGATGCCAGCCCGTCTGCCCGCAGCCACCCGGCCAGCCCGCTGTTGGGCATGCACAGCCAGACCGCCCCGGCGGGGGGCAGATCCGCCACCGTCGCGGGCCGCGCCTGCCCCGCCTCCTGGATCATGCGGTCGATCCGGGCGGCCTCCGGCGCGCACCGCGCCAGCACATGCCCGATCCGTCCCATCCCGACGATGGCGGTCTGCGCCGCGCCCTGTGCCGGAGCCCGAGCGTTCAATGGAGCGATCCGTCCGGCATCTGCACCTTCCCGCCGAGGTGCATCCACTCAGAGATGCCGCCGTCCATGGAGGTCGCGTTGATGATGCCGCGCTCGCGCAGGAAGGCCGCTGCCTGCAGCGACCGCGCGCCCACCGCGCAGTAGCAGACCACCTCGTTCGCCGCCTCCAATTCCTTCCACCGATCCGGCAACGACCGCAGCGGGATCACCTTCGCCCCCGGGATGATGCCGCCCGCCGTCTCGTGCGGCTCGCGCACGTCCAGCAGCAGCACCGGCTCTCCCGCGCCCAGCCGCTCCTTGACCTCCTGCGCGCCGCACTCCATCCGCGACAGGTACGCGGCGTTGTCCTCCTCCGGGGGCGGCGCGGTGCTCTCTCCTCTGGAGGCGGGCGCGGGCGCGGGTGCGGGTGCGGGCGCCTCGGGCCGCCCCAGGAGCTTGCGGATCATCCGTCTGAGCATGGTTCCTCCGGGGCCGGTATATCCTGTTATGAAGACGGGATGAAGTGGAGCGACCTGTGGACGGTGGCGACAGCGCTCACCCTGTCTCGCGGGCTGATCGGCGCGCTCTGGCCCCTCTTCCCGGTGGAGTGGCGCCTGTGGCTGTACCTGCTGGCGATCCTGACCGATATGCTGGACGGGGCGGTGGCGCGCTGGCAGGGGAATTGTACGTGGGCGGGGGCGGCGCTGGACGGGTGGGTGGACAAGATCCTGCATGTGAACCTCGCGTGGACGCTGGCGGTAGAGGATCAGATCCCCGATCACTGGATGATCCTCTGGTTCACCCGCGAGCTGATCCAGGCGCCGATGGTGCCGCTGCTGGTGGGGCCGTTCAAGGAGCTCAAGGGGACGCTGCCGGTGACGAGCCCCTGGGGGCGGCGGGCGGCGGTGTCGCTGGCGGCGGCGGTGATCCTGAGCCTGTGCGGGCGGGACGCGACGGCGCTCTCCTGGGTGGTGGCGGTGTCGGGGGCGCTCGCGGCGGGGGTGTATCTCCGGCGGCACGGGATACAGATGCGGGGGGGCGCCGGTTGAGGTTATGTTGCGCGCAGAGAGGTGTGGATGAGGTTCCTGCTGCCGGTGCTGTTCGGGCTGCTGACGGGCTGTGACGGGAAGGAGAAGCCGGACGACTCCTCACCGGTAGATGACTCAGAGCCCGCCGGCGGGGATCTGGACGGGGACGGCTTCGACGCGGACGACGACTGCAACGACGCAGACGCGCAATCCTACCCGGGCGCGCCGGAGATCTGGTACGACGG
>JBEIQZ010000857.1:0-1554 GCA_040376255.1 Alphaproteobacteria bacterium | reverse complement strand
CCGAGGTCGAGTGGGAGTATGCGGCCCGCTGTGGAGAAGATACCCTCTATGCAGGATCAGATGACATTGATGCGGTCGCTTGGCACTATGTAAACAGTGGATTGGAATTACATCCAGTCGGGGGAAAGGCACCGAACGCCTGCGGCCTCTATGACATGAGCGGCAACGTCTTGGAGTGGGTGCAGGACTGGTACGATGTGTATCCTGGCGATTCAAGTGATTATATAAACAATAGTTCAGGCAGCTACCGGGTGAATCGTGGTGGGAGCTGGGACAGCGGCGCCCCGTCGTACGCCCGCGTGGCATTTCGTCTCAGGAGCCCCCCCGGCTACCGCGACTACAACCTCGGCTTCCGCCTCGCCAGATTGCAGTGATCTACTGGCTACTGATCTACTGTTGTGCTGACTGCCTCACTGCCCAATAAGCACCTCATAGATCTCCTCCATCACAACCGGAGTAAGCGTACAGAACCGCCCCCATCATCCAGCGAAGCCCAGTCCGCCTTCGCCGAATGATCAATCCTTGTTTTTCGGCCCAACCGCCAAAGGCGCACACGGGGTAGCGCACCCACATCATCCGGCGAAGCCCATCTGAGCTATCCGCACCCGCACCGTGACCACTGTGCGCCCCGGCCTGCTCTCCGCCGAGACGTCGCCTCCGTGGGCGCGGGCGATGGCGCGGACGAGCGGCAGGCCCAGCCCGGTCCCTTCGCGGTCGCGGTCGGTGGTGAAGAAGCGTTCGAAGAGGCGCGGGAGGTTGGCGGGGGAGATGCCCGGCCCGGCGTCGATGACTGAGAACCCGGCGCAGCCCTCCGGCCCGTCCTCACGGAAGGCGCGGAGGGTGACGGGCGGGGCGCCGTGGCGGTCGGCGTTGGCGAGCAGGTTCCGCAGCGCGCTCTCCAGCAGGCGGGCGTCGCCCTGGACGATCCCGGCGGAGCCATCGACGGGGAGGCCGGTGGCGGCGAGGATGTCGTCGAGGTCGACGGTGCCGGAGGGGTGGGCGGCCTCGGCGCGGGCGAGATCGAGGAGGCCCTGGACCATGCGCTCCAGGCGGCTCAGGTCGGTGCGGGCGTTCTGGAGCAGGCGCTCGCGGTGGGCGGGAGAGAGCGGGAGATCGGTCTCTTCAGCGAACAGCTCGATGGTGCCGCGCAGGGTGGTGATCGGGGTCTTGAACTCGTGGGCGACGTTGGCGGCGAAGTCGCGGTTGTGTTCGAGCTGGGCGTGGAGCCGGTGGGTGACCCCGGTGAAGGTGTGGGCGAGGGTGCGGACCTCGGCGATCCGGGTGCGCTCCAGCCCGCCCAGCCCGTCGGCGCGCCCCTCTGCCAGCGGCCGGACGGCGACGGCGAGCGCGTGGAGGGAGCGCGAGAGCCGCCAGGAGAAGGCCAGCGCCAGCAGCAGGACGAGCACCCCGGAGAGGAAGGCGGGCTGGAGGGTGCTCTCCAGCAACAGCAGGATCTCGGTGGCGTCGTGGCGCGAGGGCCGGGTCAGCAGGATCGCGCCGACGATCTGCCCGTCGCGGCGGATCGGGCTGGCGGCGTAGAGCCAGGTGCGCTGG
>JBEIQZ010000881.1:0-1441 GCA_040376255.1 Alphaproteobacteria bacterium | reverse complement strand
TCGCTGGTGCAGGCGATGAAGGGCGGCGGCGATCTGAACGGGGATCGGCTCGTGTCGATGGAGGAGCTGAGCCTGACGGTGCGGGCGAAGGTGGAGCAGGGCGGCGGCGCCTCGACCGCCTCGACCGCCAGCTACCCGCCCGCCTCCTCAGCCTCGCCGGAGACGAAGCCGCAGGTGGCCCCGGCCTCGCTGTCGATCCCGGTGGCGACGGCGGCGGTCGCTTCGGCGGGAGCCAGCGTGCCGCCGCTCCCGAAGAACGTCGAGATCTGCCTGATCAAGAACGGGCGCAGCGTCGGCATCGACACGCCCTACGTCGAGGGCGACACGCTCAGCCTCGGCGTCACCTACCCGCTCTCAGGCTACACCTACATCGTCAACCAGAGCACCGACGGCTCGATCAACCTGCTGTTCCCGCTCCAGGACGAGAAGGCCTATGTGACGGGCGGCGGCACGCTCCGGTTCATGTCGCTCGACGACCCGAACCCGATCATCGCTGACAACGTCCCCGGCACCGAGAAGATGGACGTCATCTGGTCGCAGGCCCCGATGCAGGTGGCCGATCTGAAGCGGATCTACGCCCAGATTCGCCCGGAGATGACCGCCGATGCCCGCGCCGCGAGCGTGGCCCAGAGCGGCGGCGCACAGACGCGCGGGCTGACGCGCTCCGGGCAGGTGCCGCTCTCCCCGATCCAGCCTGCGGCGGGCGCCGCCCCGGACTGCGCGGTGTTCTCGCCTGAGGCGAAGGACGGCTCCTGGCTGATCTCGCTCGCGCTCCGCCACGATCCGAAGCCGGTGCGTTAACCCTGATTTTCAAGCAGGAGTCTGGATGTTGTTCTCTGGGACAGGGTGGATCTTGACAGTGCTGGCCGGGTGCTACGATCCGGTCTTCGGGAGCAAGGGAGAGGTGATCGAGGATCCGACCTATGAGGCGGACATCGGGCCGCTCTTTGACGGCGCCTGCATGAGCTGCCACTCGGCAGACACCGCCTTCGGCGGGTTCGATCTGAGCGGCGGCCTGGACGCCATGATCGATCAGCCCTCGACCGTCGCGGATCTCAGCTATGTCACGCCCGAAGATCCGGAGACCAGCTATCTCTACCTGAAGCTCGCGGATCGCCAGGCGGAGGTCGGGGGGGCGGGCGGCGTGATGCCGCAGGGCGGAGCCTTCTCGGCGGATACGCTTACAACAGTTGAGAACTGGATTCTGGATGGAGCGCCATGATGCGATACACGATGTCACTGCTGATCGGGCTCGCGCTGTCGGCCCCCGCCTGGGCGCTCGGGCCGACACCTGAGGACTGCAACCAGCTCGTCATGACCGACTATTGGAAAGAGGACACCCAGGACGACTTCCTCGCCAACTACGTCGCGCTCGCCACCAGCTTCTCCCCGATGCACGGCCCGGTGCCGCACAAGCCGGGCCACGGCTCCATCGGGATCG
>JBEIQZ010000645.1:0-3056 GCA_040376255.1 Alphaproteobacteria bacterium | reverse complement strand
GCGACGCGGACGCCGATCCTGCCACCGCAGCCGTCACCGGGACGGCGGTGGCCTACGACGGCACCACGCCCGCCGGGGTCGAGGTGCAGGTCTGCGATCTCGTCTGCTACTCGGTGGAGACGGATGCGACCGGCGCCTTCGTCAAGACCGGGCTGAAGGCGGGGAGCTACAAGGTGGACGCCATCGGCCCCTCCATCGACGGGGACTACGGCCAGATCCGCGCGCATGTCGAGCTGGAGGTGGGCGAGGAGTTCGCCTTCCCCGCCGCCTTCTTCATGCCGAAGGTCTACGGCCCGGAGGCGATGACCGGCGACCCCGTCACCGTCGGGGACGTCACGATCACCGCCGACGCCGACAGCTTCGCCGTCCCGTTCGGCTACGACGAGAACCTGTACTGGGCGGGCGTCGTCCAGGGGCCGGACATCCCGCCGCTCTGGGAGACCCCCGCCGCCCCGGCGGTCGCCGTCAGCTTCCTGCCGATGGCCACCACCGTCAGCGCGTCGTTCGACATCCTCTTCCAGAGCGACGTTCCCGCCGGGACCTACCAGGTCTACAGCGTCGATGATCACGGCGTCGCCGAGGGGCCGGTCGGCACCGCTTCGGCGGACGGCACGGTGATGAGCGCCACCGGCGTCCAGCCCGCCTTCCTCACCTGGCTGCTGTTCGTCCCGGCGGTGTGATGGACGGGGCCGCGCCGGAGGACGCCCCGCCCCGCGCGCCCGATCCGCCCCGCGCGCCCGACACGGAGGCCCTCATGGTCGAGCTGGATCGCTACCGGCTCGCGCGCGGCACCGTCCCGATCTTCGACGCGCTGCTGGAGGAGAACCCCATCCGGCTCGCGCTGGAATTGGAGCGCGTCCCCCTCCACCCCTGCCGCCCCCTGATCATCGGCTGGCTCCAGCGCCGCGATCAGCCGCTGCCCTCACTGCCTTCGCCGGAGTCGCTGCTGCTCTCCGAGATGGAGGAGCGGCTGAAAGAGCAGGAGCGCCGGATCAACCTGCTGTCCCGGCAGGTCGAGACCCTCAACGAGATCGGGTTCATCGGGCGCCGCGTCAACGAGATCTACGCCGCCCTCTGCGTCCTGTTCGTCGGGGTCGCGATTCTCGGCTGGATGGCCGCGTTCGGCCTCTTGCCGTTCACCCCTGAGGCACCTACAACTCTGGCTCCTGATATCCAGCGGGCGCCCTGACGCCCCGGAGGTGAACCCTGATCTCTCTCGGCCGTATCCTCGGCTTCCCCCTGAGCCTCGACGTCACCGCGCTGTTCCTCGTGGCGCTGATCGCTTTTCAGGGGCTCGACAACGGCCCCGCCGGGATGGCGCGCGGCGTCCTCTTCGCCATGCTGATCCTCGGATCGGTGTTCTTCCATGAGCTCGGCCACGCCTTCGCCGCCCGCTCCTTCCGGCTGTTCCCCATCGACATCACCCTCCACGCCCTCGGCGGCTACACCCGCCATGCCCCGAGCAGCCGCCCGGTCCAGGGCGTCCTCGTCACCGCCGCCGGACCCGCCTGCAGCCTGCTGCTCTCCGGCGTCCTGTACGGGCTCGCGCAGGTCGTCCCCAACCCCTTCCTCATCAGCTTCTTCGGCGCCGGGGCCTCGCTCAACCTCACCTGGTTCTTCTTCAACCTGCTGCCGATGTACCCGCTCGACGGGGGGCAGATCCTCTACCACGGCCTCTCCTCGTGGACCCGGCGCGCGACTGCAGAGCTGTGGGCGGCGCGGGTCGGGGTGGTGACGGCGGCGGTGGTCGGGGGGTTGGCGGTGTGGTCGGGGAGCTGGATGCTGTTCATCATCGTCGTTCTCTGTCTGCAGCGGAGCCTGCCGATGGCGTTCAAGGGCGGGTGAGGGGAGCGGCGCCCGCAGGGGGAGCGGCGTGTCCCCCCCTCCCGTCCGCCTCCACATCGGGATAAGCGGCGGGATGCTCCTGAACACCGCACGCGAGATCCGCTGGTACCTGACCGCTGGCCTGGAGACGAGGAGCGGGCCGGGCGGCCTGCTGAGCCGGGCGCTCGCCACGCACGGCGAAGATGCGTTGCTGTCGCTCCTCCGCCCCGGCGCGGAGCGCATCGAGGTGGAGGACGGCGATCTGAGCCTCACATTGACGCCGGGGGCGGCGGGGGTGGCCGTCGTCGCGCGGTATCCTGAGGGCGGAGAGGTCAGCTCCTTCCTGCCCTTCCCGCCCGCCGAGCCGGTCAAGGATCTGGCCGAGGCGCTCCACACGCCGGAGCTTGCGCTCTCAGAGTCGGGCGGCGTGTGGCATGCGGGGGAGGTGGCGGGCGCGTCGCGGCGCGTCCCGGCCCTGCCGCCTGAGTCGCTGGGGTCGGCGGCGCTGCGGGCGCGGCTGGGGCTGCGGCTGGCCTGCGTGGCGGGGGCGATGGCGGGCGGGGTGGCGTCGGTGGAATTGGTGGAGGCGATGGGGCGGGGCGGGTTATTGGGATTTTACGGTGCGGGCGGGCTGGATCTCCCGGCGGTGGAGGCGGCGATCGTGCGGCTGAAGGCGGCGCTTCCGGCGGGCAACTTCGGCTGCAACCTGCTCCACAACCCCGCCGAGCCGGAGGTGGAGGAGCGCACGGTCGACCTGTTTTTGAGGCACGGCGTCCGCATCGCTGACGCCAGCGCCTACATGCAGCTCACCCCGGCGGTCGTGCGGTGGCGGCTCTCCGGGCTGCGCGAGGAGGGCGGGCGGGTGATCGCGGATCATGTGCTGCTGGCCAAGGTCTCCCGCGCCGAGGTCGCTGAGCAGTTCCTCCGGCCGGCTCCGGCGAAGATCGTGCAGGAATTGCTCGACGCCGGGAAGATCACTCCGCAGCAGGCCGCCCTCGCGCCGCGCCTCCCGATGGCCGACGCGCTCACCGGGGAGGCCGACAGCGGCGGCCACACCGACCGGCGCCCGCTCGTCGCGCTGATCCCGCTGCTCCGCCGCCTCCGCGACCGGATCGCGCTGGAGCAGCCCGGCCTGCCGCCCGTCTTCATCGGCGCGGCGGGCGGCCTCGGCGATCCCTGGTCCGTCGCCGCCGCCTTCCAGCTCGGCGCCGACTACGTGATGACCGGCTCGG
>JBEIQZ010000049.1:0-18791 GCA_040376255.1 Alphaproteobacteria bacterium | reverse complement strand
CTCCCCGTCCATCTTCTCGGTCACCACCACCTCCTGCCCGTCGAACCGGCGCAGATCGCGGTGGTGGAGATCGTCGGCGGTGAAGCCGGGGGACCAGGGGAGGTGCGGGGTGCGGGGGTACTTGACGCGGCCCGGCGCGGGCACAGACGGCGCAGACGCAGCAGACAGCGCAGACACAGGTGTGACAGGCACAATACGGGTAGACATTGCATCGTCCAGGAGCAGAGCATGAAGTAAACGGGCGCATGGCCGCTCCGGCGCAGCAGCCCTCTGTCTCAAGTCAACAGAGGATCGTGCCGCACCGGCGGGTCATGGGGATGGAGGCTGGACGTTGGCCTGCTACATAGCCCCTGCTCTTTAACCGATCCCGTCCTCCCGCGCTATATGCCCGTATACAGGTCGTTGACGAGGTAGAACTGTCCGAAGAACGGGCTGTCCATGCCGGGGTCCGCGCTCTCCACCTCCCAGTACACGGTCCCGTCCGGCCCGACCTCCTGCATGATCTGGCCGGAGCCGTAGTTGATGAAGGTGTTGCCGCCGGGGAGCCGGCGGGCCTGCCCGAGCGCGACGGACTGCTTCTCAAAACCGTGGCGCCAGACCTCGCTCAGGGTGTCCCCGTCGCGCCTGTACTCGACGGCGCCGGATCGCTCATCGGAGGTCATGAACATGAGCAGGTTGCCGTCGGGGAGCCAGCCGGGATCGTGCTGGTGATCGAAGGCGGGCTCGGCGGCGAGGCCGTCGGTCCCCCAGATCTCCTCGACGCTGAAGCCGTCGCGGCGGATCATGAGGATGTCGGCGGCGTGGGCGAGGCTCAGCAGGTACTGATCGGTGTCGGGGTCGTAGCGGACCCGGTTGCCGTGGGTCCAGTCGCGTCCGGGGTAGAGGCCCGGCCCGTTCATGTGCTCGTTGAAGGAGGGGGTGAGGACGTCCCAGACGGAGAAGACGGTGGCGGCCTGCCCGCCGGGGGGGATCTCGGCGATGGCGTCGCCCACCCAGTCCTCCTCCTGCCCGCCGTCGGGAGTGTAACGGCGGATATCGACCTGCTGGAAGGTGAGGGTCCCGTCGGGGAGCTGAGTGAACATGTGGTGGGCATACGGCGCGGGGAACTGCGCGACCGCCTCGCCGTTCATCCGGGTCTGCTGGATGTAGCCATCGGGGCCGCCGAGCATGTTGTCGACGTAGACGCTGTAGAAGATGCCGTCGCCGTTGACATCGTAGTGGACATCGAGCGAGCCGCCCGCCTCCTCCTGGATGTACCAGACCGGCGTCCCGTCCCGGCGGAAGGCCATGATCCCGCCGTCCTTGCCGAAGAAGGCGCCGATCATGTAGCCCTCCGGGCTGCGGGCGTCCGGATCATCGGTGACGGGCAGCAGCCCCGGCAATTCCGGCGGCACCAGCCCGGTGCGCGTGCTGCCCTCGCAGGCCCAGGCGCCTCCGCCCGCCGCGTCGTCCGCCGTGAAGGCGACAGACCAGCCTATGTCCGTCTCCGGCGGGTTGGCGATCAGATCCAGGCGGATCGGATCGCCGGCCTGCACCTGCTGGATCGGCGTCCGGCGCGGGGCGGCGCCCTCCTCGTGGAACTCCGCGTAGACACTCCCGTCGGCCGGGGCCTCAGCCTCCACGCCGATCACGAGGGAGATGCGCGGGGCGAGCGCGGCGGTACACGCCAGCTCAGCGGGCGGCTCCGCGCCGGGCTTGTCGGTGTCGTCAGCGTCCGGCTTACAGGCGAGGAGGAGCAGCAGCATGGCAGCCTCTATACCCGGAGAGCGTCGCGGTATGCTACGCTCCTGATGTCACCCTGCACCGCGCTGGAGCCATGATGTTGTCTGCGATGCTGTTCCTTACCTTCCCCGCCTGCGTTCCCGACGACAAGCCGGGCCGGAACCCCGGCGGCGACGGCGCCACCGACAGCGGCACCGGCGACAGCGGCGACAGCGGCGGCACGACCCTGCCGGACTGCGCGGACGGCACCCCGGCGCTCCCGTTCACCGACGCCGACAATTCCACCGCGCTCTGGGCGACCGCTGCCGACTTCACGATCCCGACCGAGGCGGGCGACTGGAGCCTGAGCGGCAACTGGACCGGCTGCGACAGCTACCTGTTCATCCCCGACTCCCCGCGCCAGAACACCCAGACCGGCGACGACTTCTGGAGCAGCGACCGCGACGCCGGATCGCTGCTCGCGTCCCTCCCCCAGAACACACACGTCTTCTTCATCCCCTCCGGGCGCACCACCGACACCCTCACCACCCTCCACACCGCCATGGACACCGCCCTGGATCGCATCTCCTCCGAGGAGCGCGAGCACTGGGCGACCCGGCTGCACTACGTCCCGGTCACCGCCGCAGAGCTCGACGGCTGGCTCAGCGACACGCTGATGAACCCCGCCTGGGGGATGGGCATCGACCGCGCGCAGCGCCTCCGGTACATCGGCGCCTTCACCGATCCGCAGCGCTACAACAGCGAGACCGGCTGGTTCAACGACAACCTCCGCATGGCCGCCAACGAGGCGATCTACTACAACTTCGAGGCGCAACGCGAGCAGATCCTCGCGGCGCAGGATGCCACCGTGGTGCCGGTGTTCACGGACGAGGAGATCTCCGACTCCAGCTGGGCCGGCGCGCGCGGCTACGCGACCGTCGAATTCCCCGACGCCGCGACGATGTCCTCCTTCGACACGATGGAGTTCGATCTCTCCATGCTCTGCGTCGGGGACGGCGAGTTCGGCACCTGCCCCGCCTGGGACTACCTCGTCTACATGCACCTCTGCGACGACGGGGACACGACCTCCTGCCCCACCGAGATCGGGCGCTGGATCACCACCTACCACCGCGAGGGCCGCTGGGTCCACGACGTCTCTGCGCTGCTGCTGCTGTTCGCGGCGGGCGGTACGAAGACCGTCAGCTTCTACACCACCCAGCCCTACGAGGTCACCCTCTCCGTCCGCCTCTCCAACCAGGGCCGCGACCGGCCCACGGAGACGCAGATCCTCCACTACGGCGGCGATCTGAACCCGGACTGGGAGGCCCAGCACCCGCCGGTCGATGTCGAGGTGCCTGCCGGGGTCCAGAAGGTCGAATTGGCGGTCGTCGCCTCCGGCCACGGGATGCAGAGCCCCGGCAACTGCGCCGAGTTCTGCGAGATCGAGAACCGGTTCTTCATCAACGGCACCGAGCGGCTCCTGCAGTTCACCGAGCCGGGCGACAACTACGGCTGCATGGATCAGACCGGCATCGGCACCGTCCCCAACCAGTACGGGACGTGGTGGTACGGGCGCAACGGCTGGTGCCCCGGCAAGGAGGTGCCGATGACGACCATCGACATCACCGATCTGGTGCAGCCCGGCCAGACCAACACCTTCCAGTACCTCGCCACCTTCCAGGGCGACCTGTACCCCGGCGGCGCGCGCCAGGAGACGACGGCCTGGCTGGTATACTACTGACAGCGCGGAGCCCGGCCCGGACGCTCCGGCTGTTCCCGCTGTTCTCGGCGCTCTCCTTCATGCCGGTGATGGTGCCGGGGATCGTGCTGTACTGGCAGTCCAGCGGCCTCAGCACCTTCGACATCTACCTGCTGCAGTCGGTCTTCGCGGGCGCGATGATGCTGCTGGAGGTGCCGACCGGGATGATCGCGGATCGGGTCGGGAAGCGGACGAGCCTGCTGGCGGGGCAGATCGTCGTCGCGGGCGGCTCGGTGCTGTACGCGCTCGGATCGGGGTTCTGGAGCTTCCTGGCGGCGGAGGTGACGCTGGCGCTGGGGATGGCGCTGCTGTCGGGGGCGGACTCGGCGCTGCTGTACGACTGCCTGAAGCAGACGGGGCGAGAGGGCGAGCACGCCGCCTTTGAGGCGCAGAACCACTGGGTACGCCTGCTGGCCTCCGCGCTCTCCACCGTCGCGGGCGGCCTCATCGCCGCGTGGTCGCTCCCGGCGGTGATGTGGGCGTCGACGGTCGGGCCGATCCTGGCGATCCCGGTGGCGATGGCGCTCTCGGACGGGGAGCGCCCGGCGGCGGCGAAGGATCTCCGGGCGTCGCTCGACGCCTACCTGCAGCTGACCGGGGGCGCGCTGCGCTTCGTGTGGAAGCACCGGATGGTGCGGTGGATCGTGGCGTTCCAGGCGATCCTCACCGGGAGCGCGACGTGGCTGCTCTGGTCGTACCAGCCCTATATGACGCTGACCGGGGTGCCGACCTGGGGGGTCGGGATCGTCTTCGCGATCTGCAACCTGACGGCGGCCCTCGTGAGCAGGCGGGCGGTGCGGGTGGCCGGAGCGCTCGGCCCGGACAGGGTGTTCGTCCTGCTCGCGCTGCTCCAGACGCTCACGCCGCTGCTGATGTGGACAGTCCTCACGCCGCTCTCCTGCGTGTTCCTGCTGGGACACCAGGCGGTGCGCGGGCTGACACGCCCGCTGCTCACGGCGCGGCTGCTCGAACACGCATGGGCCGACAAGCGGGCAACCGTCCTGTCCCTGTCCTCGCTCGCAGGGCGGCTGTTCTTCACCGCGACCGGGCCGCTGATCGGCTGGCTGAGCGGGGCGCTCACGCTGCCGCAGACGATCGGGGCGCAGGGGGCGATCCTGATCGGGCTGTTCGCGTGGATGGGGTGGCGGTACGCGGCGATCGATGAGAAGTACCGGCGGGTGAAGCCTGATCCGGCGGGCCAGGGCTGATCCGGCGAGGTGGAGAGTCTCCAGACAGTTGAGGAGTCAGAAACTGTCCAGGAACGCCAAAACCTGTCCCCGGCGAGAAGGACAGATCAGTTACCCTCTTTTGATGAGATATCTGTTGTCTGAGGAGCCTCCACCCCCTCCCCTCCCTGCCGATTCGCAGCTCACCATCCCGCCGGACGCCACCGGTCAATTCGATCTCTATGCCTTGCGCCAGGAGCTGTTGCGCCGCCTCGTCGCGCCGCCCGCCATCCAGATGCTGGACAAACAGCCGGAGGCGGTCGCGGTCGCTGTGCTGTGCGACCGGCACTACAACGACGAGGGTTACACGCACCAGATCAGCCTGATACCCCTGCGTACACTCCCTGAGCCACAGACAGACTCCGCCCTCTACAAGTCCCTGTTGACAGACAACGCCATGCCCGTTGAAGGCTTGTCCGATCCAGTGAGTGTCCGCTATCAAATGCTGGAGGATGCCAGGCTGAAGCTCCCCGCCGGCATCGTCGAACTCCTCATGTCCGAGGAAGAAGGTTGGCACGTGATCGCGCTCCTGCTCCGGCAGAAAAAGCCGCGCACGATGCGGTTGCGGTGGATCACCCCGGAGGAGCCGGTGTGGTGATCCACCGCACGACCGCGCAATTCCCCGGCGTCCCCTGGCTGGCCGCCTGCCAGCGGATCGTTGACAGCCTCCCCGCCGGGGCGGACGCCTGCGTCCAGCTCTGCCCGCAGTCCGCCGGTGCGCTCACGATGGCGGTCGCGGACGCGCTCCGGGCGCGCTTCCCCGGCCTGCGCTTCCAATTGCACGCCAACGTCGCGCTCCGCCCCGGCTCGCCGGAGCGCATCGACGCCTCCACCGTCTGCGCAGAGACGCTGCCCTGGTTCCGCCGCACCGCCGCCATCAGCCGCCGCCTCGGCGCCGCCCGCTACAGCCTCCACGCCGGACGGCGCCAGGGCGCCAGCTTCGCGCAGATGGCCGACAACCTCCGGCGGCTCGCGCAGGAGATGGAGCTGCCGGTCGCCGTCGAGGGGCTGTACCCGGCCCCCGGCGATCCGTTCCTGCTCTCCACCTGGCAGGAATACCGCCGGCTCCTCAACAATGACTCCGACAGCGGCCCCGACAGCGGCCTGCACTTCGCCATCGACCTGAGCCACCTCCACATCCTCCACTGCCGCGAACCCGCCGACCCCGGCCTCGTCCGCGCCCTCCTCGCCTCGCCCCGCTGCCTGGAGATCCACATCTCCGACAACGACGGGCGCGCCGATCAGCACCGCCCCCTCCCCGACCCGCCCGATCAGCGCTGGTGGTGGCCGCTGCTCATGGAGGCGGTGCGGTGGAGCAGGGCGGAGGTGTTCGATGAGGCGCGATCCGCAGCCTTGAGCAGAAAAACGGATGACCTCACCCCTCTGACCCCAAACACAGCTTCACAGGCACCCGCCCGTCAAAATATCATCCCGCCCGTCCCCGTCGAAGTCCCCGATCAGCATCTCATCAAGCCCCTCCTGCTGGTGGCGCAGGGTGGCCCAGCTCTGCCGCCCGCCGGAGGACCACCGGAGCGTGTGACCGGACACTGAGAGGACATCGGTGGTGCCGTCGCCGTCGACGTCGGCGAAGCGGAGCGAGGAGACAGTGGCTGAGGAGGAGGCGAGGTCGGCCCAGGAGGCGGCGCCGCCCTGCGACCACTGCCAGCGGCTCCCGGTGCCGTGGAAGACGTCGGTGGTGCCGTCGCCGTCGAAGTCGCCGAAGGCGAGGCTGGAGAGCGGATCGGAGGAGCTGGCGAGCGCGACGGGCGCGCCGGAGCCGCCGGGGTGGTAGTACCAGCGGCTCCCGTCGGCGGTGAAGATGTCGTCGGCGCCGTCGCCGTTGAAGTCACCGACGGCGATCTCTGCGCGGCTGTAGCCGGAGGACTTCAGCGTGGCCCAGGCGGCGGTCCCGCTGCGCGACCACTTCCAGGTGGCGCCGTCGGCGTAGAAGACGTCACCGGTGCCGTCCCCGTCCAGATCGGCGAGGGCGAGCCGATCCGGGGCGACGCCGGAGGCTGCGAGCGCCGTCCAGCTCCCGCCGTCCGGGTCGGCGTAACGCCACCGGCTGCCGTCGGTGCCGAAAACCTCGTCCTGCCCGTCGCCGTCCATGTCCCCGACCAGCATCTCTGAGACCGGCGTGCCGCTGGCCGAGCCGTAGCGCACCGCGCCGGTCGCGCCGTCCGCGAGGCACCAGCGGATCGTACCGCAGTCGCCGGGGTCGCTGCCCCAGGCGTCGGGGGCGCTGCTGCCGTCGGGCGCCTCGCCGATGTGGAAGTTGCCGTAGAAGTAGCGCTGGGTGTAGCCCGCGCCCTCGGCGGGGGCGGCGCAGTTGTCGTAGAACCACATGCCGGTGGCCGGGCGGCCCCGGATGGCGACGCTGTACTGATCGGGGACCAGCACGATGTTGCTGTGGATCAGGATGGTGTCCCCGGCGGCGTCGCTGCCGCTGCCGTCGGCCTCGTCCTGGCCGTGCATGTCGAAGACGTGGCTGATGGCAGCGTCCCCGACGAGGTTGTCGCGAGCCTCATAGCTGATCAGCGGGTAGCCCTGACCGGCGACGACATGGCGCATGGCATCGAAGCGGTTCCACCGGATGAGCGCCTCAGTCGGCTGCTGCCCGTAGAGCACCACCCCGTAGCCCAGCCCCTCCCGCCAGCCGTGGTGGATGTGGTTGTGGTGGACGTCGGCGCCCGTCGCGTCCTTGACCCCGACCGCCGCGTAGGTCCAGCCGGAGAACTCGTTGTTGTCCACCTCAAGCCCCGGCTGGCCGATAGTGGAGACGCCGTAGGCGGTGGCGGTGCAGTAGGCGCAGTTCACGTCCCCGGTGACGTCCTGCGGGCAGCTGGAGGGCCACTCCGGCGGGCAGTTCTCCGGGTCAGGCCCCCGGATGCGGAGTCCGGTCACGCGCACGTCCGGCCCGCAGGCCGTCAGGATCGCTGCGGACGCCCCCGCCGTCGCGTAGAGCAGCCCGCCCGCCGCCACGCCCGACGCCCCCGACCCGCCGCGCCCCCCGGCCAGCCAGACCCCGCCCGGGATGCAGAGCGACTGACCGGTGAGGTCGATCTCCGCGCTGTCCTCGACATAGACGATGTCCCCCGCCGACGCCCCCGCGAGCGCCGCCGACAGCCCCGCCAGATCCGACACCCGCGCCACGACCGGCCACGCCGGATCGACAATGTCGGGGTAGCCCTCCCCGCCGCCCCAGCGCCAGCTCACGTCGCCGGGGTGATCGGTGTCAGGGCGCGGCGGCAGGACCCAGGAGGTGTCGCCGGTTTCGGGCGCGGTGTCCCGGCTGTCTGCGCCGCTGTCACGGGCGCTGTCCGCGCCGCTTTCTGTGCTGCTGTCTGCGCGGCTGTCGTCGGCGCTGTCGCGGGCGCTGTCATGGGCGCTGTCCCCGAGGCCGGGCGCCGCATGCTTGACCGGCGGGGCGCCGGTGCAGCCGATGAGGATCGCTGTGGTGAGGTGCATCATGCGGTCTCCTGCCCCTGTACAGAGGTGTCCGGCGTAAAAATCTCCTCGATCCTGAGCCCGAACGTCCCCGCGATGCGGAACGCCAGCGGCAGGCCCGGATCATACCGCCCCGTCTCGATGGCGTTGACCGTCTGCCGGGAGACATCCAGCCGCGACGCGAGATCCCCCTGCGTCCAGCCGCGCGCCGCGCGCAATTCTCTGACGCTGTTCTTCAACGGACGCTCCGGCTCAGGAGAAGCTCCGCATGCGGTGCGAGACCGCGACGCTGTAGACGAGGAGGGGGATCGCGAAGAAGCCCGTCTCCACGCCGCTGCCGATCCCGCCCGCCTACCGCAGCAGATCCAGCGCGAACCCGCCCGCGATCGCCACCCCGGCAGCGAGGGCGACCGACTCCAGCTCCACCTTCCGGCGCAGCTCATCGGCCTGCGCCACAAACCGGAAGAAGGCCACCACCAGCGCGGCCCCGAGCGCCGCCTGAACCGACGCCGCGCCCGCCGCGATCACCGGCGCCGACAGGTGTCCCGACGACGCTGCAGCAGAGGCGAGCAGCCACCAGACAGAGAACGCGACGGCGCAGGACAGGACGCGGCGGCTGTTGCGCCGGTCGCGCGCTGTGCCGCACACAGGGTCGCCCGCAGCGTCGCAGACAGGGGAGATGGGCATCGGGGCTCCAGAGGTGTAAAGGAAACTTGACTCCAGCAGGCTATGCCGATCCGCGATGAGCGTCAAGCAAACTTTACACCCACCCGATCCATCGCGCCGCCACCGCCGCCGCTGCCAGCACCCGCGCCGCCTCCTGCCACGCCCACCCGCGCCGCCCGTCATAGAGCCAGCCGATGCTGCCCATCGTCCAGACGACGAGGCCGCCGATCACCGCGACCGTCGGGGTCGGGAGCGACTCCAATTCCAGCAGCACCGCCGTCAGCGCCACCGCCGCGACGACGAACCACGCCGCCGTCCACGCGGACTGCCACGGGACGGTCTGCGGCTGCCAGCGCAGGACAGGCGACGGCTCAGGGATCGGCGCCACGCCGCCGGGGCGCCACTCGGGCGGCGCGAAGAGCACCCGGAGGCGATCCGTCCCGCGCAGCCCGGCCGCCCGCACGAGCAGGCTCCAGACCGGTTCGATGTTGGCGTACAGGGGATCGGCGCTGGTGAAGGGTATGACAGTGCCGTAGACCGGCTCGGCGCCCTGCAGGGTGGCGGCGCGCTCAGGGGTGAAGGTGCCGAACAGCCGATCCCAGACGATGAACACCCCGGCGTGGTTGCGGTCGATGCAGGCGGGGTTGATGCCGTGGTGGACGCGGTGGTGGGAGGCGGTGTTGAGCACCAGCTCAAGCGGGCCGATCTGTCCGACGAGCCGGGTGTGGATCCAGAACTGGTAGAGCGTGTTGAGCGCCTGACAGGTGAGGAACACCAGCGGCGGGACGCCGAGCAGCGCGAGCGGCAGGTAGAACGGGAGGATCGTGACGGCGGTGAACACCGACTGGCGGAGCGCGACGGCGAGGTTGTAGTCCTCGCTCTGGTGGTGGACGACGTGGGCGGCCCACAGCAGGCTGACGCGGTGGCTGGCCCGGTGCCACCAGTAATAGAGAAAATCCACGGCGATGAACGTCCCGATCCAGAGCGCAGCGCCGTCCGGCAGGTCGATCAGGCGCAGGCGCTCCCACGCTGCTGTGTAGGCGACGGCGGTGCCGCCCATCATCAGGGCGATCCCGGTGACCTGGCTGACGACGCCGCAGCCGAGGTCGGTCAGGCTGTCCACCCATCGGTAGAGCGGGCGCGGCCCCTGCTGCCGCCCGAGCAGCAGCCCGACGCCGAATTCCAGCGAGATGAGGACGAAGAAGCCGGGGATGGCGAGCGCGATTGGGTTGACCATGAGGAAAGGATAACCGATCCGCCACAGATCCCGCGCCTCCTGTTCCGTACCCTCTACGGCCCGGGCGCCAGCGTGAACCCCGCCGCAGCGAACAGCGCCGACGCCTCCGCGCCCTGACACCACGCGAGGAACCCGGCAGCGGCCACCGGTTCCGGCGCGCCTGAGAGCACGGCGGCGGGGTAGACGATGGGCGGGTGGCTCTCCGCCGGGAAGGTGAAGGCGGCCTGCACGCGCGGCTCGGCGCGGACGTCGGTGGCGTAGACGATCCCGGCGTCCGCCTCGCCTGAGGCGACCCAGCCGAGGACGATCCGGACGTTGTCCCCGTTAATTACCCTGGCCTCCACCGCGTCCATCACCCCGGCATGCCGGAGCGCGGCGCGCCCGTAGCGGCCGACGGGGACGCTCTCCCCGGCGAGGGCGAGGCGCTGCACAGCGGCGCCTGCGAGATCAGCGGGCGCCCGGATCAACGGGGGCGCGCCCGCCGGGACCGCCAGCACCAGCCGGTTCCCCAGCAGCGTCCGCCGCGTCTCCGCCCGGACGAAGCCGCCCGCCTGCATCTGATCCATCCACTCATTGTCCGCCGAAACGAACAGATCCGCCGGAGCGCCCGCGCTGATCTGCTTCGCCAGCCGCGAGGAGGCGTCGAAGCTGAAGTTCACGGCCGGGTTCCCCGCCGCCGTCCACCGCTGCCCGACCGCGCTGAGCGACTCAGTGAGGCTCGACGCGGCCAGCACCAGCAGCGGCGCAGCGACCGGCGCAGCCGGGGCGCTCACAGCCTCCGCCGCCCGCTCCGCCGTCTGCTCTGCAGGTGCTCCGATACATGCCAGCAACAACAGCACAGACCCTCCCTGCTGCCGACAGGTTAACGCGGACCGATGGCATGGATCACCCTCCCGAAGCCCGCGATCACCGACATGATGGCGCTCCGCAGCGGCCTCCCGCCCGAGTACACCACCCCGCCCTCCGCGCTGCTCCCTGAGCCGGTGCGCCGGGAGAGCATCGTCGCCACCCACGCGATGATCCCGCAGGCGATGACCGGCATCTTCGGCGGCTTCAACGCGATGCTCTCGCCGGATCTGCCGCTCTCCCGCAAGGAGCAGGAGATGATCGCGGTGGTCGTCTCGCGCATCAACGACTGTTTCTACTGACTGGAGTCCCACGCAGAGTTTCTGCGTAAGATCACCGGAGATCCCGCCTGGGTGGCGCTGTTCAAGGAGGACTGGCGCGCCGCGCCGCTCACCGCGCCCGAGGCGGCGATGCTGGCGCACGCGGAATTGCTCACCCGCGCCCCGGCCTCCGTCACCCCCGCCGACCTCGACGCCCTCCGCGCCGCAGGCTTCGATGATCGCGCGATCTTCCAGATCACCGCCATCTCCGCCTTCTTCGCCTATGTCAACCGGATCGCGGACGGGCTGGGCCTCGCGCGCGATCCCCTCCCCCGCTAACGGGGCGCGTTCTTCTCCAGCCAGCCGATCGCCTTATCCGCGACCTCCTCCCACCCGGCGGCCACGATCAGCGCGTGATCGCGCCCCGGCATCACGACGAGCTCCGTGAGCGCGGGACTCTTCTCCCACTTCTCGGCGTTCGACCTGTTCATCGCGGCTGTCACTGTGAGATCCTTCTCCCCGGCGATGAGCAGCAGCGGCCCGCGCTGCCCGTTCTTCCAGTCGATCTTCGCCGCGCTGCCGCCGACGAGCTGCGAGAACGGCCTGCCCGGAGACGGGACGGCGTAGCGGTCGTAGAGGGCGCGCTGCGCCGCCGCAGGTGATGTGCTGGCGAAGTCTCTGGCAAAATTCTCGAAGCTCATCGTGTGGACGCGCGAGGCCCCGAGCGAGGGCCAGAAGCTCGCCCGCAGCGCCGACCACGACGGCAGCACGCCCTGCGGCGGCGCGGAGTCGATGGCGACCCCGGCCACCCCCAGCCCCCGGTCGAGCAGCAATTGCACGACGAGCCCGCCGAAGGAGTGGCCGATCAGCACCACCGGCCCCGGCTGCGCCCGGATCACCGCCGCGTAGCGCTCGACGATCTCCGGCAGCCCGACCGAGGCGAGCGCCGGATCGGGCGCGCGCGCCGCCTGCACGTCGTCGGAGAGGTGCGGCCAGGACGGGGCGAGCGTCGTGTACCCGGCGGCGTTGTAGCGCGCCTGGAAGCCCTCCCAGCAGGTGGAATTCATCCACGCGCCGTGAATGAGCAGGATCGTCGGCAGGGACATGCAGGTGCACCTTGAAAACAGGCTGATATCCTGCGGAGGACAGGTCGCACAGACTGCAGACATTGCGCCCGCGCTGCGTGCCGCCCTGCGTCCTGCGGTACCATGCGCGCATGCTGCTCCGCCCGCTGTCCCGCCCGCTGCTCCTGCTCCGCCTGCTGCCCGCGCTCCTCCCGCTCTCTCTGGGCGCAGCCCTGACGGCCCCTCCGGCTCAGGCGCTCCCCCTGGACGCACAGACCTGCCGCCCGGAGGCGGTCTACCCGGCGACCGCCGGACCCGGCGCGGTCGGCGGGATCGACGGCTGGATCGACGACACCGCCGCGACCCGCGCCGCGCGCCCGGCGGCTGTCGCGGCCCTCGACGCCGCCGCCTTCCCGCCGGACACCGACCGGGACGATCCGGATCGGGCGGGGACGCGCACCGACGCGGTGGTCGTGGTCCGCGCGGGCCGCGTCGTCTACGAGCGGTACGAGGCCCCCTACACCGCCGCGAAGGTCCACCTCGGCTGGTCGATGAGCAAGACGGTGACCGGGCTGCTGGCCGGGATCGCCGCCGGGGACGGCAGGCTGGATCCGGACGCCTCCATCTGCGCTTTTGTTGACGCGCCCCCCGCCTCCTGCGCGGCGCGGGTGCGCGACGTGCTTTCGATGGCGAGCGGTTTTGACTGGCATGAGACCTACGAGGGCGGCAGCCCCGTCCAGTCCTCGGTGCTGGCGATGCTCTACGGCGGCGGGCGCGGGGACATGGCCACCTTCGCCGCCTCCTTCCCGCTGCGCGACGCGCCGGGTACCTCCTGGGCCTACTCCTCGGGGGACAGCAACATCCTCTCCCGCGTCACCGGGCAGGCGCTGAAGACGGACGGGCCGCGCGCCCCGTGGACGCGCCTGTTCGACCCCATCGGCGTCCGATCCGCCGTCTGGGAGCGGGACGGGCGGCAGACCTTCGCCGGCTCCAGCTACCTCTACGCGACGCCCCGCGACTTCGCGCGCCTCGGGCTGCTGCTCCGGGAGGACGGCTGCTGGGAGGGTCGGCGCCTGATCCCGGAGGGCTGGATCGCGGCGATGTCCACCCCCAACGCTGCGATCCAGCAGAAAGCCTACGACAACGGCGACTTCGCCTCCTACGGGCGCCAGCTCTGGCTGAACCGCTCCCTCAGCAAAAACCCGGCTGAGTCCTCCTGGCCCTCCCTCCCCCCGGACGCCGTGGCGATGCTCGGCCACTGGGGGCAGAGCGTGGTGGTGATCCCCTCGCTGGACACCGTCATCGTCCGGATGGCCGACGACCGCGACGGCAGCTTCGACCGGGACACTTTTCTCAGGCTGGCGCTCGCCGTCGCCGGAGAGGAGCGCCCTGCGGTGGCGCGCCCGCCCGCGCCCCCTCCCCTGCCGATCCCGACTGAGGCGCCGAAGTACGACACCGGCCTGCTCGGGATCGCGAGCGCCTTCGCGGCGAAGGAGGCGTGCTCCTGCGTGTTCGTCCTCGGCATGGAGGAGGAGTGGTGCGCCGGATTGGTGCGGGTCAGCCCGGCGGTCGCCCGCTTCCGCGTCGACGCGGAGGAGCGATCCGTCACCGCGCGCTCGCTCGGCCTGTCGCCCCGGAGGGCGCGCTACCTCGGCGCCGAGGAGGGGTGCAGGCTCGATAAGTGATCTTGGCGGGGGTTACCCCCCGCATCGGCACTGCGCTGGCGCTGGTGCCTCCCCCCGCGCGCACCGGCGCGCGTCGGCTGGCCCATGCCCTTGGTGAATGAGGGGGACGGTCATATCTGTCGCGACGACTCTTTATTGGTTTTACGTCCCCCACATCCACCGGGCCAGCCGGGACGAGTCAGGGAACACGGTCGGGCAGAGAGGTTCGGAAAAATATTTAGATGTTGGAGATCAGATTTATCAAATTGCAAATCTAAGTCGATATACATAATACCGAATCGCAGAATAGAGTGCCGAGAGGCGCCCTCCGTCCCTTCTCCCCCTGCGGAGGAGAAGGGAATCTTTAAATTCGGTAGAATCATCCATGCCATCCTCCTGACACACTTCCGGCCTCCCTGTCGCTCCCTGGCTACAGAGGGGCGCTGAACAGTTACATCACCCGATGCTGCACCGGATCTGCCAGAGCGCGCTGCCGCCCTCCTCCCCGGTCACGACGACGTAGAGATCGGCGCTCTCCGGCACGACCTCATCCGCAGGGGCGTCCTCGCCGCCGGGGGCGAACCAGCTCATCTCTGCGATCCCGTCGCGGACGTCGTACCCGGCCATGCCGAAGCCCCCGGCGGTGGCGTAGCCCCAGGCGGAGAGCGCCCCGCCCGCAGCGCTGCCCTCGCTGACGTCGAGGTTGATGGCGACCTCCTCACCGGGGGCGGCGGCGCAGGCGTCGGGGCCGCCGGAGATCACCGGGTTCCGGACCGGCTCCTCCCGCAGCGAGACGCGGAGCAGGCCGAAGGCCAGCGACGTCCCGACCAGGGGGAGCGACTCCATCCCGGTGAACGGATCCTGCAGGAAGGCGGCGGCCTCTGCGGCGTCGGCGGTTCCGGGCGCTGCCTTCACCTGATCGATGACGTCGCAGAGGCCGGGCGCGCAGGCGAGCATCCACACCGGGATCGGCAGGACGGTCTCTCCGTCGCGCACGACGTCGGCCAGCACGGCGGGAAGGGCGATCTCCGCGCTCAGGGTGGCGCCGAGCGGATCGGCCACGACCGCGCCCTGATCGGGAAGGGCCGCCTCCACGCACCCGTCGCCGAACTGCGTGCAGGTCCAGAGCATCCCCGCCGCCCCCTCCTCCGCCGGATCGACGACGGTGGCGGTGACAGTGGCGGTGGTCTCCGGCTGCGCCTCGGGCGGGTCCATCACCAGCGAGAGGACGCGCAGCTCAGCGAGCAGGGTCTCGTCGTTCGGGCCGGAGCAGCCGGTGAGAGCAAAAAATACAGGAAGGACAGAGATAAAAACAGGTGTCATCCTCTTACCACTCCCCGCGCAGCCCGAAGGCCGGGACGATGGGCAGGCCGTTGATCGGATCTTCTGCGCTGTAGTCGTAGGTCCAGGCCATGACCTCGGGGTTCTGGACGTTGAAGGCGTTCTGGAGGTCGAGGTAGGTGGTGAGCGTCCAGCGGCGGAATTCCCACTCCTTGTCGAAGCGGAGATCGACCGACCAGGTCGGCGGGATGCGGGCGGCGTCGCGCTCCCCGTAGATCGGGATGAAGCTGCGGCTCTCCATGTCATAGACGCGGTTGACGACCGGGGTGTAGGGATCGCCCGCGCCGACGCGCCCGCGCGCGCCGATACGCCAGTTCCGGGGCAATTCCTGGGAGACCAGCGCGTTTATGACGAAGGGCTGATCGTACTCGAACAGATCGGCCACCCCGTCGCGCCCGGTGCGCGTGGAGCTGGAGAAGGTCGCGGACAGCAGGCCGAGGGTCTTCTCGGTGTTGAGGCGCAGCAGGAGCTCTGTGCCGCAGACGCGCCCGGTGCCGCCGTTGCCGTAGGGATCGGTGTCGAACGGCCCGGCGGGCGGGGGGCCGGTGAAGAAGCGGAACCGATCCTCGCGGCCCTCGACGAGGTCATAGAGCCGGTTGTAGTAGGCGGTCGCCTCCAGGATCAGCGCCGGCGTGAGCACCTGGGTGATCCCGAGGCTGGACTGGAGCGACCACGCCTCGGACAATCCGTCGTTGCCGTCCGCGTCCGGGTCGAGCTGGCGGGTGGTGGGGAACTGGGCGTAGCGCCCGACGCTCGCCTTCAGCAGCGTCGTCGGCGTCAGGGCGTACTGGAGGGCGAGGCGCGGATCGGCGGTGGCATGCGCGTAGCCGAAGTCGTAGAGCAGCGCGTCAGCGCGCAGGCCGGGGGTGACGGAGGTCTTCCCGATCTCCCAGGTCGGCTCGACATAGAGCGCGGGGGCGAAGAACCAGGCTTCACCGGCCTCGTAGGGGCTGAACTGCTCGACGTCGTACTCGAAGCTGTCGCGCCCGCCCTGCAGGTCGGCGCCGACGCGCCAGCCGAGGGGGCGCTCCTCCGTGGCGCCACGGTACAGCTCCTCGCGCACCCCGAAGCCGAGCGTCCGCTCGAAGGCGGCCTCCTCGTCGCCGTTGAAGGCGAAGGACTGATCCTCCGGCCCGCCGATCAGCGACAATTCGCTCTCCCAGCCCCCGCTGAGCGGCTGGAGCCAGCGGGCGCGCAGCTTGGCGAAGGTGGTGGAGAGGCCGATGGCGACGCCCTCCTCCTCGTCCCCCACGAACCGGAAGCGATCCGCCGAGAACACGAAGAGCGCGTCGAAGCTGCCGCCGTCGTCGAAGTTGTGCAGCGCCCGCGCCTGTGCGTCCCAGTACTGCGGCGCGCGGAAGGAGGAGCCGGTGCTGGAGAGGACCGGGGTGAGGATCGCGTCGATCCAGGAGCGTCGGAGCGAGAATTCGAGCGCTGTATCCTTGCTGACCTTCTGCTCAATATAGGCTGTCCCCTGGAACAGATCCAGCGACACATAGCCGCGCGACGCCTCCGGGACGGCGCTCTTGGTGCGGAGATCGACGAGCCCGCCGAGGATGCGGCCGTAGCGGGCGCTGTAATTGCCGGGCAGGTAGGCGACCTCCGAGACAAAGTCGCCGTTGATCACCGTCGAGAGCCCCGAGAAGTGGAACACCACCGGGATGCTGGAGCCGTCCAGGAAGTAGGCCGAGTCCTCCGGCGCCGTCCCCCGGATGATGAGCTGCCCCACGCCGAGCGGCGCCCGCGCCACGCCGGGGAGGTTCTGCACCACCTTCACGACGTCCCCGCCCGTCCCCGGCAAAAACCGCACCTCCTCCTGGGACAGCCGCCGCTCGGTGATGCTGCTGTCGGGCCGCGACGCGACGACGTCCACCTCCGCGCCCGGCCCGCTCTCCGCAGCCGGCTCCGGCTCCAGCCTGAGCAGCGCCTGGACCACCGCCCCCTCGCGCACCTCCACCACCGTCGCCGGGAGCCGGTACCGCGCCTCGACCGCCTGGATCGCCCAGGTTCCCGGCGCCAGCCCCGACAGGCCGAACCGGCCCGAATCGTCCGTCAGCGCGTAAACCGCCGTCCCGTCCGTCCCGGTCACCCGCAATTCAATACCCGGGACCGCCAGATCGTCCGCGTCGAGGACGCTGCCCTCGATCGACGGCGCCGCCGCGCGCTCCACGACAAAAACGTACCGGTACAGGATCACCGAGGCCACCGGCTGCCCCGCCGCGTCCATCGCCGGGCGGAACACGAACCCCCGCGCCGCCGCCGCCGCCGAGGCGTCGAACCCCTCCCCCGCCGGCTCCACCACCCGGACGCTCTGCACCGCGCCCGCCGCGTCCACCTGCAATTCCAGCAGCACCGCCGCCTCACGGCCCGCCGCGAGCGCCTCCGGCGGGTAGCTCACCGGCGGCTGCGTCAGCAGCACAGGGAGGGAGGGATCCTCCGCTGTGGACGCTGATCCCGCGCCCTCCGGCGTCGGAGGCGGAGCATCAGCGCCCGGGTCAGGCGTCTGGGCGAGGGCAGACAGGACGAGCATCATCATCGTGCCGGTAGATTAAGCACGCATTCTGAACAGGGAATGAACTGGAGCAAGATTCTTCTATCAGGTGAGCGAATCTATCTGCCGGGCGGCGCCGCCGCTGTTGCGAAGGCCGCCTCTGATGGCTATATCCGACCGTGGCAGAGGCAAGCAGGATGAGCTGGTATGAGGAGGCCCGGGAGCGTCCGCTCCCGCTGGTGGCGCAGCAGCTCGGGCTGTCAGTCCGGCGGGATCGGCTCGGCCCATGCCCGGCCTGCGGGGAGCTGCGGGAGCGCACCGGGGCGCGGATGGCGGTGGGGGTCCTGCGCGGCGGCGTCGCCTGGACCTGCAACCGCTGCCATGTCTCCGGCGACGCGCTGGATCTCGTGTCGCTGTCGCTGATGGGCAGACCGGCGCGGCTCCTCGACAAGGCGGGCTGGAACACGCTGCGGGTGTGGTACGGGCTCCCCTCGCCTGCTGTGCGGGAGGCGCGGGTCGAACCGGCCCCGGACTGGCCGCCGCAGCGCGCGGTGACCGCCCTCTGGCAGCAATTCCTCCGGCTCCAGCACATGCAGGAGGCAGAGCGGGAGCGGCGGGAGAGCCTCGGGGTCGCGGAGTGGCTGGCGTCGCGCGGGATCGACGCCGATCTTGTGGCGGCGCTCGACATGGTGCGGGTGACCCCGCCAGAACGGACGCCGGGAGCGGCCGCGACAGGGGCTCCGGCTGACAAAACGGACCCGACCCCTGACGACCGGCGCCCGGACATCTGGGGCTGGCCCTGGGTGGCGTCGATGCCGCTGTTCGACGCGACGGGCGCGCGCCGCTCGCTGCTGTTCCGGGCGGTGGCGAAGCCGCCGGCCTACATGCCGGGGAAGAGCCTCGCGTTGCGCGGCTACGCGCGGGCGGGGCTGGTGCTGGCCGATCCGATGGGGGTGGCGCTGCTCGGCGGGCGGACGATCTGCGGGGACACCGCGTGGGACGGGCGGGTGCTGATCTGCGAGGGGGAGACCGACCTTCTGACCCTCTCTGTCCACCCTGACCGCATCCGGGACGGCCGCACCTGGGCGG
>JBEIQZ010000376.1:0-6134 GCA_040376255.1 Alphaproteobacteria bacterium | reverse complement strand
TGATCCGCGCCGAGGCCGAGGCCCGGAACACCAACCTGATCGCCGTCTCCCGCGCCGCCCGCGAGCTCGTCCCCCGCGACCTCATGGATCGCATGCCCCACGCCGAGCACCCGTCCAACGTCGCGCTCGCCGCCGCCGTCGGCGTCGCCCTCGGCCTCGACCGCACCGAGGCGATCGGCATGATGGCCGAGCACGTCGTCCCCGATCTCGGCGCCCTGCTGATCTACCCTGAGGCCCGCCACATGGGCCGCAGCGTCCGCTTCGCCAGCGGCATGTCTGCCAACGACGTCCTCTCCTTCCGCCACAACTGGCGCCACTGCGGCTACGCTACCCACGACCGCGCCGCCACGCCGGGCCGCTGGCTCGTCACCGTCGTCAACAACCGGGCCGACCGCGTCGCCCGCAGCCGCATCTTCGCCGGGATCGTCGCCGACGACGCCGCCGCCCACCGCCACCTCTTCATCGGCACCAACACCCACGGCCTCCACCAGTACACCGTCGAGGCCGTCGCCGAGCGCCTCCGCCGCTGGGAGCCCGGCCCCGCCCCGCAGGCCGACCGCCTCTTCGCCCACCTCCAGCCCGCCGAGCCCGCCGCGATGGCCGCCGCCTGCGCCGCCCGCCTCACCGGCGCGGACGGGCTCGATCGCGCCCTCTCCGCCGATCTCTCCGCCGCCCTCTCTCTATGGCAGGCCGCCGCCCGCCCCCTCCTCGACGGCCCGCCCCCCGCCACCTGGGCCGCCGCGCAGGTCCTCGCCGCCCGGCTCCGCGACCCCGCCGCCGCCCTGGAGCGCGCCTGCGCCGCGATCCTCAGCGCGCAGACGATCCCCGGCATCTCCCCCGCCGACGCCGCAGGCTTCGCCGACGCCGTCACCGCCGAGGCCGCCCGCTGGTTCGCCTGGCAGGGCGCCCGCGCCTGCTCTACCGACCGCGCCGCCGTCAGCGGCCTCTACACCGGCGCCGCCCTCGCCTCCATCCACATCCTCGGGGACAGCGCCGCGAGCGGCGATCAAGTGATCGCCGCCGCCCTCTCCCTCGCCCCTCCGGGCGCCGAGGTCTGGCTCATGGGCGTCCAGAACATCAAGGGCACCGGCCTCGACTTCGCCTACCAGTGGGTCGGCTGGCGCGAGATCCACCGCCGCTTTGAAGCGCTCCGCAGCCGCGATCCCGTGCGCCGCCGCGCCGCCATCGACGCCCTCGACAACACCCCCGTCGGCTCCATGATGGCCGCCGAGGAGATCCTCCGCGCCCTCACCCCGCTCGCCCAGGACATCGATCTCCGCGAGCGCGCCGCCGCCCTCACCGCCCGCGTCCAGAGCCGCCTCCAGACCCTCGCAGATGTCCGCCGGGCGGGCAAGGTCGTGAGCCGCTGGGAGTCCTGGGCGGGCTGGATCGAGGGCATCCTCGAACCCTTCGCCGCGATGTGGCGCCGCGACGAGGCCGATCAGATCTTCAAGGATCTCTGCGATCAGCGGATCTCCCACCCCAGGGCGGCGGATCGGCTGCGGGAGCTGACGGAGCAGCAGAAGGGCGGGTGGCTGTGGAAGAGATGGAACCGTAAATAGCTACAGCCCAAAAAACTCCGCCACCCCGATCTTCCCGCTCCCGTCCGGCCGGTCGATCACATACTGCGGCAGCGCCACCCCGCTGACCCGCCCCCTCAGCTCCCTCCAGACGCGGAGCCCCGCCTCAGGCGTGAGGCGGAAGGAGGCGTTTCCCTGGGCGGCGTCGGGGTGGTGGAGGTAGTAGGGGAAGACGCGGAGCGAGACGAGCTCCTCGCACAGCTCCTGGAGGATCGCGGCGTCGTCGTTGATCCCGCGCAGCAGCACCGCCTGGTTGAGCACGGGGATGCCTGCATCGACGAGCATGCCGAGCGCCGCCCGCACCTCAGGCGTCAGCTCGACCGGGTGGTTCGCGTGGACGAGCAGCCAGACCGGGGCGCGGGCGCGGAGGCCGTCCAGCAGGGCGGGGGTGACGCGGCGGGGCCAGGCGATGGGCGCGCGGGTGTGGACGCGCAGCGTGCGGCCGGGGCGGCGGACGGCGTCGATGGCGGCGAAGAGGCGTTCGTCTGAGATCGCGAGCGGGTCGCCGCCGGAGAGGATCACCTCGCGGGCGGGGCTGCGCCGCGCATAGTCGAGCATGGCGGCCCACTCAGCGGGGGAGGGGTCCTCTGCGTGGCTGTCGGGGCGGTCAGGGTCGGCGCCGGGGTGGTGGTTGCGGCGGAAGCAGTAGCGGCAGTAGACGTGGCAGCGCTTGGTGAGGAGCAGCAGCACGCGGTCGGGGTGCTTGTGGACGACCCAGGGGAGGGGGCTTCGGGCGGCGTCCCCGACCGGATCGGGGAGATCGCCGGGATCGTCCTCCAGCTCAGCCGGATCGGGGAGGGCGGTGCGGAGGCGGGGGTCGTCGGGGCGCGCGGCGTCGCCGAGGTAGCCGCGCGGGAGCCGCACCGGGAAGCGGGCGGCGACCTCAGACCAGAGCCGACCGGTGAGCCAGCCGAAGCGGCGCAGGGCCTCGGGGCGCCCGAGCATGGGGCCGTCGGGAAAAGATGCCGGAGTCACGGCGGCGTGATAGGCGCGGCCGTCTTTCGCTTCAGGAGAATGTATCATGGGCAGCTTCTATGAGACCTCGGACTTCCGTAACGGCCTCAAGGTTGAGATCGACGGGAATCCTTTCGCGGTGGTGTATTTCCAGTTCGTGAAGCCCGGCAAGGGCACGGCCTTCACCCGCACCAAGATGAAGAACCTCCTCACTGGCGCGGTGATCGAGCGTACGTATCGCAGCGGTGAGACGCTGCCCGCTGCAGACATCGAAGAGCAGGCGATGAACTACCTGTACAACGACGGCGAGAACTACGTGTTCATGAACAACGGCAGCGGCGAGCAGGTCGAGATCCCGACCGGGACGCTGGGGGACGAGGCGCAGTTCCTGATGGACAGCCTGGAGTGCTCGGTGATGTTCTGGCGCGGCAAGCCGGTCTCCATCACCCTCCCGACCTTCATCGAGAGCAAGGTCACCAACACCGAGCCCGCCGTGCGCGGCAACACCTCGGGCAACGCGATGAAGAGCGCGGTGCTGGAGTGCGGCGCCAAGGTGCTGGTGCCGATGTTCGTGGAGGAGGGCGACATGCTGAAGGTGGACACCCGCGAGGGCGGCTCCTACGTCTCCCGGGTGAAGTGATGGAGCTCCAGGGCAGCGTCGCGGTGGTGACCGGTGCCAGCCGGGGGATCGGCCGGGCGATCGCCCTGGAATTGGGGCGCGCGGGCGCGACGGTGGTGATCAACTACCTGAAGAACCACGACGCGGCGGCGGCGCTCGCGGAGGAGATCCGGCAGGCGGGCGGGCAGGGGCAGGGGCAGGGGCGCGCGGAGTGCGTGCAGGCCGACGTGTCCACCCAGGCGGGCGTCGAGGCGCTCGTGGCGGCGGCGGAGGCGATGGGCGGGATCGGGATGCTGGTGAACAACGCCGGGATCACCCGCGACGGGCTGATGCTCCGCATGGGCGACGATCAGTGGTCGGAGGTCATCGACACCAACCTGACCGGCGTGTTCCGCATGTGCCGGGCGGCGGCCGAGCCGATGCTGCGGCGGCGGCGGGGCGCGATCGTCAACCTCGGCAGCGTCTCGGCGATCACCGGCAACCCCGGTCAGGCCAACTACGCGGCGGCGAAGGCCGGGGTGATCGCCTTCACCCGGTCGATGGCGAAGGAATTGGGGCGGCGCAACATCCGCGTGAACTGCGTGACCCCCGGCTTCATCGACACCGACATGACGCGGGCGCTGCCCGGAGAATTGCTGGAGGGCGTGAAGAGCCTCATCCCGCTGCGCCGCCTTGGGAAGCCGGAGGAGGTCGCGCCGCTGGTGCGGTTCCTGCTCGGGCCGGGCGCCTCCTACATCACCGGCCAGAACTTCATCGTGGACGGAGGGCTGTGTTAAGCCACGCCGGGTTAAGCCACACCGGGTTAAGCCGGGCTGGATGAGCAGCCCAGCATGAACGATGCCGTCCGCCTCTATCTGCGCCACCTCCCGGCCATCACGCGGCTGATCGACCGGATGGGGCTGGGCTTTTATTATCACAACCCGCTGTTTTATCTCTCCCACCTGACCAAGGCGAAGCCCTGGAAGATCGAGGAGCTGGACGGCGCGCTGTGCATGGACGCCGGGGAGTGGTGCTCCATCCTGCCGATCATCCCGGATCGGCAGCGCTATATCGCCGCCGTCCGCGCCAGCGTCCGCAGCGGGCGCCCGGTGCTGCGGCTGCCCCAGTGGATCGAGCCGCACCTCTACGGCTTCCTGATCGCCGAGCTGTGGCCGGACTACGTCGGCAGCACCGTCGAGCTCGCCCACATGTCCGGCAACCGCCTGAAGGGGCTGCGCCAGCCCATCCAGAAGGTCGAGCGCTCAGGCCGCGCCAGCGTCTACCGGCTGCCCCCGGAGGAGGCGACGGAGGCCGCCGCCCTCGTCCGCACCTGGTACGAATTGCGCGCCCCGATCCTCGGCGAGATGTTCCAGGAGGTCGAGATCACCTGGCTGTTCCGCAACATCGGCTGGCTCATGCAGCACGTCCCCGGCACCTTCGCCATGGCCGTCCGCGTCGACGGCCAGCTCGTCGCCGTCAACATCTCCACCGTCCTCTCCGAGACCATCTGGATCTGCCACACCGAGCGCTACGACCCCCGCAGCCTCACCTACGTCAACCAGCTCGCCTTCCGCGACGCCTGCCGCCAGCCCGAGGTCGCCGCCCTCCCCTGGATCAACGACGGCGCCGCCGAGGTGCAGGAGATGCCGGGCGTCGCCAACCTCGCATCGTTCAAGCGGCGGCTCTCCGACCACACGCTGACGCCGCTGGGGGCCTGGAAGGATCGGATTGGGTAGATACCGGGAACCGCAGGTTCCCGGCCCCTCCCGGGCAGGGGCGGAGTGGGTAGATACCGGGAACCGCCGGTTCCCGGCCCCTCCCGGGCAGGAGGGGGCTGTGCACCCCCTCCTGCCAACCTCCCGCAGCCGGGCGGGGAAATTCCGGTCACGCGCCTGAGTCGCGTGACCTCCATGATTCCCCCCCGGCACCCCCCCGTTCCGTCACACTGAAAATCTGACCGGCATCAAGGTGCGCCCTCCGTGGTGCGCCCTCCGTCCCTTCGCCCCCCTGGGGGAGAAGGTGGCCCGCAGGGCCGGATGAGGGGGCGCAGGTGCGCCCTCCGTCGTGGTGCGCCCTCCGTCCCTTCGCCCCCTTGGGGGAGAAGGTGGCCCGCAGGGCCGGATGAGGGGGCGTTCCAGCACGGCATTCCATTTTTCGATCCGGTAAATCAGTCGTCCTTCGTCGTGATCAGCCACGCCGCATGCACCATCCCCGGTATCCAGAAGAACACCGTCAGCAGGCAGTTCACCCAGAACGCCCCCTTCATCCCAACCTGCATGAACGCCCCCAGCGGCGGCAGGAAGAACGCCGCGATCAGCCGCCAGAAGTCCTTGTCGCCGTCGCGGCTGCTCTGCGTCGTGATCAGGTAGAGCGCGTGGACGATGCCCGGCACGAAGCCGAAGAACGTCAGCACGCAGTTGATGATCAGCGGCGTCCCCACCCCGCTCTGCATGAACACCCCGAGCGGCGGAAGGAACCACGCGGCGAGGATCTTGACGAAGGCGTTGCTGTCGGATGAGGCCATCTGCTATGCTCCTGTAAGGAAGTGTCTCAGGATGTACACACCGCAGCGCGCCTGACCAGCTAGTTTGCGGGGGTTACCCCCCGCATCGGCACTGCGCTGCGCTGGTGCCTCCCCCCGCGCTAAGGCGCGACGGCTCCGCAAGCGGGTTGTCCGTGCCGGGGGTGAACGGAAGGGGCGGTAATATCTGTGATGTCGGGGGCTCTTTTGGTTTTGCGCCCCTTCCGTCCACCGGGCCAGCCGGGGCGTATCAGGGAAATCTGTCGGGCAAGAGGTTCGGAAGTATGGCGATCCCCCGTCCCCTCTCCTCCGGGAGAGGGTGCCCCGCAGGGGCGGGTGAGGGCGGGAAAGAAAAGGCCATCCTTCCCCCGTCCCCTCTCCTTCGGGAGAGGGTGCCCCGCAGGGGCGGGTGAGGGCGGGAAAGAACAGGCGATCCTCCGTCCCCTCTCCTCCGGGAGAGGGTGCCCCGCAGGGGCGGGTG
>JBEIQZ010000801.1:0-1838 GCA_040376255.1 Alphaproteobacteria bacterium | reverse complement strand
GCGTCGTCTCCGGCGGCGCGAGGCAGGCGTCGATGCTGGCGAAGGGCGGGTGGTTGCCGAGGAAGAACGCGGTGTCGATGTCCACCCCCCGGACATGCCCCGGCACCCCCAGCCGCAGGATGCACCAGTCATGCCCGCCCGTGCGCCGCCGCCGCGACTCCCAGCCGTCCATCAGCTTGCCCCGCCCGGTGTAGGCATGCGGGTCGAACGCCGCCGCCTCCGGCCGGATCAGGTTCTCCATCCCGGCGAAGAAGTCGTCGCTGCACAGCAGCGCCGCCCCCCCGATGTCTGCGCGGGCCAGATCCACCAGCCCCGCGAAGGCTGCCACCTCGTCCATTGCTGCTCCTTGTTGTCGGGCCTTTATCTCCCTCCCGCGATCCTGCCCCGCGCCTCCCCGCAGATCCGCTCCCCGTCCCACACCCGCTCCCCGCGCAGCCACGTCCCCGCGACCTCGCCCCGGAGCGTGCGCCCGACCCAGGGGCTGATCGGGTGGCGGTGGAGCAGGCTGCCCGCCTCCAGCCGGTGCGCGGGTTCGGGGCGGAAGGCGGCGAGGTCGGCCACCGCGCCGACCCGGATCACCCCGCGATCCGCGCGGCCGAGGAAGCCCGCCGTCGCCGTCGACATCCAGCCGATCACCCGCTCCAGCGGGACGCCCCGCGCCGCCGCCGCTGTCCACACGCTCCGCAGGCCCAATTGGAGCGAGGCGATCCCGCCCCAGGCGCCGAGGAAGTCGCCCTCGGCGGGGAGCTTCAGCGACGGGACGCAGGGGGAGTGGTCGGTCACGACGAAGTCGATGGTGCCTGCGAGCAGTCCGGCCCAGAGCCGGTCGGCGTTCTCCCGCTCCCGGATCGGCGGCGCGCACTTCCAGGCCGTGCCGCCCTCCGGCACATCGGCGGCGGTGAGGCCGAGGTAGTGCGGGCAGGTCTCGGCGGTGATCGGCAGCCCCTCAGCCTTGGCGGCGCGCAGCACCGGCAGCGCGTCGGCGGCGGAGAGGTGGACGATGTGGGCGCGGCAGCCCGTCTCGCGCACGAGATCCACGATCATGCGGATCGCGTCGACCTCCCACTGCGCCGGGCGGCTGTGGAGGTAGCGCAGGTAGTCGCGCGGTGAGGCGTCGGCGTACGGGTTCAGCAGCGCCGACTCCAATTCCGCATGCACCAGCAGCGGCACGCCTGCCGCCCGCAGGATCGGCATCGCCACCCGCAGATTGTCAGCCGACACCGCCGGGAAGTCGTCGATGCCGGAGTGGCAGGTGAAGCACTTGAACCCCGCCACCCCCTGCGAAGCCATCGCGCGCAGCTCTCCGGCGTTCCCCGGCACCACCCCGCCCCAGAAGCCGCAGTCCACCCAGAGCTTCCCCGCCGCCGCTGCCCGCTTCGCCTCCAGCGCCGCCACCGTCGTCGTGACCGGGCTGGAGTTGAGCGGCATGTCCATCACCAGCGTCACCCCGCCCGCCGCCGCCGCCTGGGTCGCGGTCGCGAAGCCCTCCCACTCTGTCCGGCCCGGCTCGTTGATGTGGACGTGCGTGTCGGTGAGCGCCGGCACCAGCAGCGCGTCGCCGAGGTCGATGGGATCTGCCTGCCCGTCATCGGGCGCTTCGGTGGGGGAGGGGAGGCGCCCGTCCGCCCAAATCTCCGCGATCCGGATCTCCGCGATGTGTCCGTCCCTCAAGAGGAGCGTCGCCGGGCGTATCCCCTCCGGCAACAGCACCCGCCGGCTGATCAGCGTCTGCAGCATCGGTGATATATATCGCGCACGAGGGGGGCGCGGATGGGCGGGCTGGCCGGGTGGATGATCGAGTGGACGGGGCTGCTGATCCGGTGGTTCCACTTCATGAT
>JBEIQZ010000846.1:0-1591 GCA_040376255.1 Alphaproteobacteria bacterium | reverse complement strand
ATGACCGCCCCTCCCGTTCACCCCCGGCACGGGCCAGCCGTCGCGCCATCTTTGGCGCGGGGGGAGGCACCAGCGGCGCACGCCGCGCCGTGCCGATGCGGGGGGTAACCCCCGCAACCTAGTGCCGGAAGTGCCGGATATCCGTCATGATCATCGAGACCCCCTTCTGCGCCGCCACATGGATGACCTCTGCGTCCCGGATGCTGCCGCCCGGCTGGACGATGGCGGAGATCCCGGCATCGACGGCGAGCTGGACGCCGTCGGCGAAGGGGAAGAAGGCGTCGGAGGCGAGGACGGAGCCTGCGACGGGGCGGGTGGCCTTCTGGATGGCGAGGCGGACGGAGTCGACGCGGCTCATCTGGCCGGCGCCGACGCCGTTGAGGACGATGCCTTCGCCCTCTGTGCGGGCGAGGGTGATGGCGTTGGACTTGACGTTGCGGCAGACGGCCCAGGCGACGCGGAGGGCAGCGGCCTCATCGGGGGTGGGGGGGCGGACGAGCTCCTTCCACTCGGAGGTCTGGTTGATGTCCCAGTCCTGGAACAGCCAGCCGCCCTGGACGCGGCGGCAGTCGGCGCCGGGGGGCTGGCTCCCGGCCCAGTCGGCGGGGAGGGAGAGGAGGCGGAGGTTGCGGCGGGGCTGGAAGAGGGCGGTGACCTCGGGGGGGATGGCGGGGGCGGCGATGACCTCGAAGAAGACCTTGCTGTCGAGGATGGCGCGGGCGGTCTCGGCGCTCAGGGGCTTGTTGAGGGTGAGGATGCCGCCGTAGGCGCTGACGGGGTCGCCGGAGAGGGCGAGGCGGAAGGCCTCGGCGGGGTCGGGGTGGGTGGCGGCGCCGCAGGGGTTGTTGTGCTTGACGACGACGGCGGCGGGGAGGACGAATTCGAAGACGCAGCGGAGGGCGGCGTCGAGGTCGGCGAGGTTGTTGAAGGAGAGCTCCTTGCCCTGGAGCTGGGTGGCGCGGGCGAGGGAGCGGCCCTTGCCGTCTTTGGCCTCAAGATCCTGGTCGGGGTCGGCGTAGAAGGCGGACTGCTGGTGGGGGTTCTCGCCGTAGCGAAGATCCTGGATCTTCTTCAGGTGGAGGGTGAAGTGATCGGGGAAGCGGGCGGCCCCCGGGGGGGCTTCGGGGAGCGGGGCGAGGGCGTCGGCGGGGAGGGCGTGGAGGGCGGAGGGCAGGGCGTCCTGGGCTTCGAGCCAGGAGGCGATGCGGTCGTCGTAGGCGGCGACGTGGCGGAAGGCGCGGGTGGCGAGGGCGCGGCGGAGGGCGGGGGAGCGGTCGTCGCGGGCGATGGCGTCGATGAGGGCCGGGTAGTCGGACGGGTCGACGCAGACGGTGACGTAGGCGTGGTTCTTGGCGGCGGCGCGGATCATGGCGGGGCCGCCGATGTCGATCTGCTCGACGCAGTCGGCGAAGGAGGCGCCGGATTCGAGCGTCTTCGCGAACGGGTAGAGGTTGACCACCAGCAGGTCGATCCAGCGGATCCCGGCGGCGGTGGCGGCGGCGTCGTCGTAGCCCCTGCGACCGAGCAGGCCGCCGTGGATGCGCGGGTGGAGCGTCTTTACGCGCCCGTCGAAGATCTCGGGGAAGCCGGT
>JBEIQZ010000079.1:0-15096 GCA_040376255.1 Alphaproteobacteria bacterium | reverse complement strand
GGCGGCGGCAGTGGCGGCGGCGGCGCGGGCGGCGGCGGCGCGGGCGGAGCTGGAGCGCATGCTGCGGGAGGGGCCGGCCGGCGCGCAGACGCCGGAGGAGATCCGTTCGATCCTCGCCCACGATCCGGGCGGGCTGCGGGCGGCGCGCGAGGAGCTGGCCGCGATCTCGGCGCTGGAGGCGGCGATGGCGCGGCTGGAGGAGAGCCGCCCGCAGATGTCGCGCGAGGAGGCGCGGGCGCTGCTCGCGCAGCCGGACAGCCGTCAGGCGCTCCGGGAGGCGGTGGAGATCACCGCGAGGCTGGAGGCGGATCAGCAGCGGCGGGACTCGCTCGCGGCGCTCGGGCCTGCGCTCGCGCTGGGGCGGGCGGAGCGGGAGCGGTGGGGGGCGCTCAGCGCGCTGATCGGCTCCTCAGACGGCAAGAAATTCCGGTCGTTCGCGCAGGGGCTGAGCCTGGAGGTGCTGCTGCAGCATGCGAACCGGAGCCTCCGGCTGCTGAGCCCGCGCTACCGGGTGGAGCGGGCGCCCAACCCGCAGCGCCGCCCGGAGGACGACATGAACATCCAGGTGATCGATCTGAGCCTGGGCGGCCAGGTCCGCCCGATCAGCAGCCTGTCCGGCGGGGAGCTGTTCCTTGTGTCGCTGGCGATGGCGCTCGGGCTGGCGGCGCTCGCCGGGGAGCGGACGTACGTCGGGACGATCTTCATCGACGAGGGGTTCGGCAGCCTCGATGTGCAGGCGCTCGATGTGGCGATCTCGGCGCTGGAGTCGCTGTCGGCGGAGGATCGGCAGGTGGGGATCGTCTCGCACGTCGGCGCGCTGACCGAGCGCATCGGGGTGCAGGTGCGGGTGGCGCGGCACGGGAGCGGCCGCAGCACGGTGCGGGTGACAGAGCGGTGAGCAGCGGTGAACAGGGCGGCGGAACGAGATAGAGCGGAGCGATGCGAATCCTGCCGATGTCCCATCTCACCGTAGAAGTCCCCTGGCACGATATCGGCTGGGAGGGGCGCATCTGCCGGAGTCCGGCAGATAACACATGGTGTACGGCGCTCCCTGAGATCCGTCGGCGCAAGGATGTCGCGGGCGAAGTGGCGCAGGCGGGGATGCCCATCTCAGCGCTGCTGACGCCCCCGTGCGCAGGCGCGATGTTCCTGAGCCCCGAGCCGGGCTCTCTGACAGTGCGGCACCCGCTGGAGGATCAGCCCGCCTTCGCGCACCTCCAGCCCACCCGGATCGAGCGCCCGGCGTGGGGGCTGCTGGCGCGCCCTTCCTGGCTTCAGCGGCGGGAGGCGGAGGGGGCGCTGGCCTCGCTCGGGCTGCCGTGGCGCCCGGCGCTGGAGCCGGAGGGGAGCGCGTGGGTGGAGGCGGTGATCCACCAGCTCATGCTCGGAGACAGCTTCTTCTCTGCGGTTCGGCCGGGCGGCTCGCTGATCCTGCTCTACACGCGCAAGAGCCCGCTGTCGCTGCGCGGGGCGCCGGTGCTGATCGGCGTCGGGCGCGTGGTGACGGTGGGGGCGCCGACCGTCTATGAGCGGAGCGCCTCAGACGAGTGGGAGGGGCAGATCCCCTGGCGGGCGGTGGGGCACAGCATCCGGCACGGGGGGCGGACGGGCTTTGTGTTCCCCTGCCAGCGCCTGCTGGAGCTCTGCATGGAGGATCCGTCGATCCCGATGGAGGAGCTGCACTGCCCGATCCCGGAGGAGCTGCTCGCGGATCTCACCGGGGAGTCGGGTCTGCTGGATCATGCGCGGGCGCTGCCGCTGCTGGCGGCGGCGGCGGCCTGCTGGGAGCGCATCCGGCGCTGGTTCCCCGACGTCGGGGGCGCGGAGCTGGCGTGGCTGGCGCAGGAGCAGGATCGGCTCCGCCGCCTCCCGTCGCAGCTCCCCGGGCTGGCGGCGGCGCTCAGCGCCCTCGGCATCCGGCCGGGGCTGGCGATCCAGGCGGCGCTGGAGCGCGGGGAGGACGGCCCCCACCCTGCTGAGCAGGAGGATCAGTCTGAGAGCGAGGATCGGGGCGCGAGCTGGGAGCGGTTCACGGCGGCGCTGCGTCAGCCGGAGCTGCTGGGCGCGTCAGCGCGGCTGATCTCGCCGGGCTGGGCGCACGTGTGGGACGTGCTCTCCCCGGATCGGCAGGCGCTGCTGGCGCTGCTGGCCCGGCTGCCGCTGCGGGCCGATCAGGTGCGGGCGGTGTGGACGCGGCGGGGCGGGCCGGACGACGCGGCGCTGGTGGCCGATCCCTGGCTGCTGGCCGCCGTACCGGGCGGGCCGGGGCTGCGCCTGCTCGACCGGGCGCTGATGGGGGAGCCGGGCGCCGATCCGGCGGATCGGCGGCGGGTGCGGGCGGTGGTCGTCGCGGTGCTGGAGGAGGCGGCGCGGGAGGGGCACACGCTGCTGCCGGTGTCAGAGATCCACGCGCGCGCGACGGCGACCGGGCTGATCGCGCCGACCGGGGAGGCGGTGGTGGCGGCCTGCGACGGGCTGGAGCTCCAATTGCTCCCCGGCGACCCGGAGGCCGGGCTGCTGGTGCAGACAGCGGCGCAGGCGGAGGCGGGCGACTGGATCCGGCGCTTCATCCGGCAGCGCGGCCTCCGGCGGCACGACGAGGCGGCGGGTGCGTCGCGGGTGAACCGGCCCCGGCCCGTGCTGAGCCTGCTCCGGGGCGGGCCGGAGGGCGCGGGGCCGGAGGGCGCGAGGCCGGAGGGCGCGGGGCCGGAGGGCGCGAGGCCGGAGGGCGCGGGGCCGGAGGGCGCAGCGAACCGGTGGCCTGAGGGAGCGCAGGCCCCGGTGAAGGCCAGGGGGACGGCGGCGAAGCCGGAGCGATCCGCCCGGGCGATCACCGATCCCCGCATCGGGTTGACCGGGGCGGAGGAGCGGCGGGCGCGGCGCAGCCAGCGGCCGCCTGCGACAGGGACGGCGTGGGAGGAGCGGCTCTCGGAGGCGCTGGAGCACCCGGCGGAGGCGGCGCCGGACATGGAGCACCGGGCGCGGAGTGAGAAGGTGGCGGCGCTGGAGGAGCTGGCGGGGGCGCGGCTCTCAGTGCTGGTGGCGCCGAGGCAGACCGGGGGCGGCACGCTGCTCCGGGCGCTGGCGGCGGGGCTGGGGGGGGTGGTGCTGGTGGTGCCGAACGCGGGGCTGCTGGCGGAGGCGCGGCGGGAGGTGCCGGGGGAGCACCTGACGGTAGAGGATGTGTATCGCGCTGTCGATCGGGAGAACTGGAAGAACGTGGTGATCCTGCATGCTACCCAGTACGGGGAGCGGGAGCTGGCGAAGCTGCTCTCTGCGGTGCGGCGGGCGGATCGGATCGTGCTGGCCGGGGATCCGGCGATGCCGCTCCCGGCGGGGGCGGGGCAGCCGTTCGCGGAGCTGGCGGCGGCCTGGGCGCCTGCGCCTGAGCAGTTCCCGCGCGTGGCGGCGGGCTACGCGGAGCTGACGGTGCGCTGCGGGCGGGCGGACTGGCTGCGGGTGGCGGACTGGTTCTCGGGGCGACCGCTCCCGGCGGGGGCGGCGGCGGCGCGGGACGTGCCGGAGCGGTTCGGGGTCCGCTTCCTGCAGTACCGGGACGTCGGGGAGCTGTCCCGCCGGATGGAGGAGGCGATCCGGGTGTCGCTGGAGCTGGAGGGATCGGAGGAGGCGCAGGAGGCGCGGTTCTGCGCCTCGCTGAGCGGGCAGGGGCGCGCGCGGCGCTGGCAGATCCTGGCGCCGACGCGCGGCGGCCCGGCGGGGGTGGACGACCTCAACCGCCGGGTGCAGGCGATGTTCCGGGCGCGGACGATCCAGCAGATGCAGCGCCGCAGGAACCCCGGCAGCGCGGGCTCCCCTGGAGGGAGCTGGCCGCTCGGGCCGGAGGGGATCCTGCCGGGGGATCGGGTGGTGGTGACGCGGGGCGGGCGCCGGGTGGACGCAGGCTGGCTGGAGGCGCTGCCGGATGCGCCGAGCGAGGGCGCGGCGGTCGCGCGGGTGCTGGCGGATCGGCGGCGGGAGGAGCGGCAGCGCCCGCCGGTCCCGGCGCTCTCGGTGGGGGAGCGCGGCGTCGCCAGAGAGGGGAATCTGCGTGTGGAGGTGCAGTTCCCGGCGCATCCGGGGGCCCGCTACCACTTCACCGGCGCTGAATTTGACGATCATCCCGCTGAGCCGGCGCAGGGGCCGCTCTCTCTGGCCTACGCGCTCTCGGTGCGGTGGGGGCAGGAATTGCGGCACGATCTGATCTTCCTCGTCCTGCCGGAGCAGCCTGCGCTCTGGCAGCGCGAGATGATCTATGCGGCGATCACCGCGACTGAGGGGCGGGTTTACATCTTCCACCCCGGCCCGGCGGAGGCGCTGTTCGAGGTGAGCGGCGGGGTGCGGCGCTTCAGCAGCCTGCTCGGCGGGGGGATCGGGACGGCGGAGCCGGTGCAGGCGGGCGGGGACGGGTCGGTGGAGCTGCGGCGGTTATTGGAGGAGCGGGAGATCGAGGCAATCTGGCGACCGCAATTGGAGGGGCCGGACGGGAGCCTCCGCTGGCCCACGGCGATCTTCGAGGACGGCGCGGGGCGGCGGATCTACTGGGAGCACTTCGGCCCGCCGCGCTCGGAGGCGGACGGCCACGCCCGCGCCGAGGTGGAGGCGTGGTACGCAGAGTCGGGGGTGCTGCCTGAGAGCGAGGTACCGTGGGGCGGCGAGAACGGGCTGCTGGTGCTGAGCGATACGGGGGGCGATCTGCGGCGGCGGCTCAATAAGCTGTTGACTCAGTGACCCGCTGGAGCAGGTCATCGGGCGACAGGCCCCACAGCCCCGCGTTGCGGAGGAGCTGATCGGGGGGCAGGTCGAGCGGTTCAAGCGACCAGATCAGCACGAGGGAGTCCCAGCCGGAGCTGAACAGGGATCGGTTGTCGGGGAAGAAGTCGACGCCCGACGCCTTCTCGGCGTGGCCGCGCATGAGGGCCAGCAGCCCGCCGGTGGCGCCGTCCCACAGCCAGATGTCGCCGTCCTCGGTGCTGGCGGCGGCGTAGCGATCGTCGCCGGAGAGGGCGACGTCGGCGATCTGGAGGGAGGGGTTGCTGAACTCCCAGATCGTCGCGTCACCCCGGATCAGCCGGATGACCTGGGACGCCCCGATGAGCAGCGTGCGCCCGTCCGAGGAGATGTCGACGGCGCTCCCCTGGTGGGAGGTGGTGGCGACGCAGCGCAGGGGATCGGCGCTGATGGTGACGATGGTGCCGTTCATGTCGGACAGGACGCCGTACCGTCCGTCCGGGGAGGTGGCGGCGTCGATGAACGAGATCGGGGGACATCCAGGAATAAGGGCGGGAGGCTCTCTCTCCGCATCAAAGGCACCGACGAGGTACTCCGGCCCGATGAAGTGATCTCCGGCCAGCCGGATCAGGCGGCGGTAGCGCTGAAGCGTTTTTACGCCGCTCTGGAAGGTGAGGGTATCGGCGTCATAACTGAGGAGCGAATAGCCCAGAACGGGCTGCATGTAGGTGCCGGTGAGGAGCAGGCGGCGGCTGTCCTCCGAGAACACCCCGGCCTTGATCACGCCGCCCATCGCGGTCTGGAGGAGGCGGTGGGTACCGTCGGGCAGATCCCACACGCTGACCTGGCCCTTGTCGTGGGTGGCGGCCATGCGGCGGCCGTCGGGGGAGAGGAAGGCCGGGTTCAGGCCGAGCGGCGCGCTGAGGCGGGAGGCGGGGAGATCGTTGGGGAGCTTCCAGGTCTGGATGGAGCCTTCGCTGAGGATCTCGATGGTCCGGGCGTCGGGGAACCGGATGTCCTGGATCGTCCGGGTGGGGAGGATGAGCAGCGGGGTGTCGATCCCGATGCGCCGGATCTCGATCTCGTCGCCGCTTCGGGTGAGGGCGATATGGCGGCTGTCCGGGAAGGGCCAGATGGCGCGGATCGGCCCGCGTATCGGGGCGGGGCTGCGGGTGGCTCCGCCGGTCTGGAGGTTCAGCGAGAGGAGCTCGCCCTGGAGGTGGCCGATCAGCAGCGTCTGTCCGTCCGGGGTGAAGGCGGCGGCGCGCGAGAGGCTGCGGGTGTCGAAGGGGAGCCGGTGCCAGCGGCCCTGCATCGGGCGGTAGTAGCTGTTGGGGAGGAGCGCGAGGCCGTCCGTGTTGGCGCCGTCGGGATCGAAGGGGCGGGAGGGCTGCCCCCACTGGGAGATGAGCGCGGAGGCCGGGGGCGGCTCCAGATCGCCGACGAACACCTGTCCGCTGTCGCAGATCATCGCGTATTTCTCCTCGCGCAGGTACGCGTGGATCTGGTGGTTGCTCTGACCCGGGCAGGGCGGGATCATCAGCTCGGCGCTGGTCGCCGGGTTGCCGATCCGCCGGGAGTTGCCCTTGAGAGAGAACCAGTCTTTATCAGAGAAATAGACGCGGTAATTTCCTCCGGCGATCGATGTGATGAAGGTGCCGCTGAGGAGATCGATGATCTGCAGGTAGCCCTTCTGATAGATAAATGCGTAGCCTGTGTTGACGGCGAGACCGCTGAAGTCCCCGGGCAGGCTCCAGACCTCCTCTCCGTCCCGCAGGCGCACCACCCGATCCGGCAGCAGGCAGATCAGCCCGTCCGGCAGCAGCGCGGCCTCCTGGCAGGGCGGGGTGGCGGTCGCGCTGAGCTTCAGCGGGCGGCCGTTGGCGTAGACGCCCATAAGGACGCCGCGCGCCTCGGGGGAGGGGGTCAGGCTGAGGGCGTGGGCGGCCAGCACCTCGGCCTGCGGCCAGAGGCTCTGCTGGAAGGCGGCGCGGGCCTGCGCGGTGAGGGCGGCGGAGAGGTTCCGGTCGCGGGCGGCGAGGGCGGCGGAGAGATCCTTCTCTGCGGTCACGGCGCGGCTCCGCTCCTCGGCGATCCGGGCGGTGGCGGCGAGGCTGAGGCCGATGAGCAGGAGGATCGAGAGGCTGACGAGCGCGACGGGGAGCCGGTGCTCCTGCGCCCAGCGCCGCAGCAGGGTGGCGGCAGAGTACGTGTGGGCCAGCACCGGGCGCCCGTTGAGCCACCGGTCGAGATCCTCGGCGAGGGCGCGGGCGTCCTGGTAGCGGGCGGCGGGGTCGGGGGCGAGCGCCTTCCGGGCGATGGCTTTGAGATCGGCGGGCAGGTCGTCGGGGACGGGGAGGGGGGTGCCTTCGCGGGCGCGGAGCAGGGTGGCGGCCGGATCGGCGATGCCCCAGGGCGGGGCGCCGGTGAGCAATTCGGCGAGGATGGCGCCGAGGCTGAAGATGTCGGAGCGGGGATCGGCCGGCAGGCCGCGCGCCTGCTCCGGGGACATGTAGGCGGGCGTGCCGAGGACAGCGCCGCTCAGGGTTGAGCGGCTGTCGGGGGCGAACGGGTCGGTGATGGCGGCGAGGCCCCAGTCGACGACCTGCGTCTCGCCGAATTCGCCGATCAGGATGTTGGCGGGCTTCAGATCGCGGTGGATGACGCCCTGGCGGTGCGCCCAGGCGATGGCGTGGGTGGTGTCGAGCAGCGGGCGCACCCGCAGCAGGCGATCCTCCAGCGTCTTCGCCTCAGCGAGCAATTCCGCGAGCGTGCGCCCCCGGATCAGGCGCATCGTGTAGCAGGGGCGGCCGTCTGCGGTGACGCCCTGATCGTGGATCGGGACGATGTTCGGGTGTTCGAGGCGGCAGAGGATGCGGATCTCCTGCAGCATGCGGCTGGCCGACTCGCCGCTGTCGCGGGCCTCCTTCAGCGCGATGTCCCGGTCGAGCAGGCGGTCGTGGGCCAGGTAGACGACGCCCATGCCGCCGCTGCCGAGCGGGGCGGCGCGCGCATACCGCTCAGCTGAGGCGTCGGAGGCAGAGGCCGCGCCGGGGGCGATGCTCCAGCCTGCGCCGCTGCCGGGGAAGAAGGGCGGGGCAGGATCTATGTCCGATCCTCCACCGTGTCCTCAGGCCGGAGCAGCAATTCGAGCTGCCCCGTCCCGTCCGCATGCAGCAGGTCGGGCCGGATGCGCGCCTCCCGGAGCCGCGCCCGCAGCCGCGCCAGCGCGACGTCCCACCGTTTGCGGAGGTGGACGTCCGCCGTCTGATCCGGCCACAGCTCTCCGGCCACCACGCTCCAGTCCGTCGGGCCGCCCAGCGCCACCAATTCGCTGATCAGCCGCGCCGAGATCCCGTTCAGCACCACCACCGGCTCGTCGTCGCGGTGGATCTGCACGGTGTCGAAGGCGGCGATGATCTTCAGCGGGCGGTGCGTGCCGCCCTGGATGCGGGTCGCGAGGGGGCCGCTCCCCTGGAGCGGGACGCTGCAGACCGTGAAGCGCCGACCGTCGATCTCCCAGGTCGCGCCTGCGTCTATCGTGCGGTCAACCGCAGTCCGATCTCCCGTGTAGAGCCGCATCTTCCACTCCGGGCCGCTGCTCCAGATCTGGCAGGGCGCGTCCGGCTCGTAGCGCGGGCTGAGCTGGACGCGGGGCTGCACCCGCAGCGAGCAGAGCGCGGGCAGGATCAGCCTCGGCAGCCCGTCCCCCTCGATCGCCAGCACCTCCCTCGGCAAAAACACCTCCTCCACCACCAGCCCCAGCCCGTCCGCCAATTCCACCCGCAGCCCCGGCACCAGCCGCACCTCCGACACCGGCTTCTGATCCACCGCCACCATCCGGCGCAGCGCCAGCATCCAGAACTCGCCGCCGCGCAGGCTGATGATCGCATGCGCCTCTGAGATCCGGGGGTCGTCGATCTGCAGCGCCGCCGACCACACCCGGCCGATCAGGTCGCCGTGCCCCAGCTCGGCGAGGCTGTTGTCGGGCAGGCGGAGGTGGAGGAGCGGGCGCATGGGGCTCAGGGGTGGTCGCCCATTGTAGCCTGTGCCGCCCTGCGGCGGAACAACCATGAGCGGGGGCAGGTTCGTTCGGGCGGGCGGTTGCGTCTTGATATTGAGAATGATAATCATTATCCAGATGGAGGAGAGATGCTGGCGATCCTGATCGCGTGCGCGTCGGGGGTGGAGGAGACGGCTGATCCGCTGGCGGGGCTGTCGGTGCGCGACGAGGACGCGCCGGACGTGCCGCTGTCGCGCCTTGATCCGGAGTGGCAGGAGCGGTTTGACGCGGGAGACGCGGCGTTTGAGCAGTTGTTCCGGGCGTCACAGGGGCTCGGACCTGCCTACATCCGGTCTGCCTGCTCCTCCTGCCACGGCGACGACGCGCGCGGGCCGGGGCTGGTGCAGAAGATGGTGGTGCTGGAGGACAGCGCCGGCGGGCAGCAGGTGGCGGCGGATCAGTCGGCGCTCGCCTGGGGGCACACGGTGCGACCCTATGTGGCGGGCGGGGCGGTCACGCCGCTGCTGCCGCCGGAGGGGGTGCCGCTGCTGATCAGCACGCGCCAGCCGCCTGCGGTGTTCGGGCGCGGCTACCTGGAGGCGGTGGACGAGGCGGAGCTGATCCGGATCGAGGCTGAGCAGGCCGCCGGGACGCGCGGGGGCGGGGAGGTCAGCGGGCGCGTCCACCGGGTCTGCTGGGACTTCGACGCGCCGGGGGACGGGCGCTTCCACGCCTACGCGCCGGATCAGTGCGGGCTCGCGGGGCGCTTCGGCCTGAAGGCGCGCGTCGCCACGCTCGACGGCTTCGCCGCTGACGCCTACCAGGGCGACATGTCGCTCACCAGCCCGCTCCGCACCGGAGAATTGGCGAACCCCGACGGGCTGACCGACGATCTGCTCCCCGGCACCGATCTGGATCGGGAGACGGTCGAGCTGACCGCCGACTACATGCGGCTGCTGGCCATCCCCGCCCCGCTCGGAGCAGATGGGACGGGCGACGGCGCGGCGCTGTTCGCTTCGGTCGGCTGCGACGCCTGCCACGTCCCGACGCTCCGCACTGCAGACGACTACCCCGTCGCCGACCTCGCCGGGATCGACGCGCCGATCTTCAGCGATCTGCTGCTGCACGACATGGGCGCGGCGATGTCGGACGGCCTCGTGGACGGCGGCGTGGACGGCGACCCGGCCAGCGGGGCCGGGCCGTCTGAGTGGAAGACCGCGCCGCTGATCGGGCTGCGCCACCTGCGGAGCTACCTGCACGACGGGCGCGCGCTCACCGTCGAGGCGGCGATCCTCGCCCACGGGGAGCCGGACGCTGAGTCAGAATTCTCGGTTGACAACTACCTGAGCCTGAGCGGGGACGACCGCGCCCGCCTGCTCGCCTACGTGGAGGGGCTGTGATGCCTGTTCTTCAGACGTCTGTATGGTTGCTGGTGGCGTGTACCTACGACAACGACAAGCAGGTCGATCCTGAGACTCAGGCGATCCTCGATGTGAAGACCTATGTCGGGGAGGAGCTCGCAGCGCTCTCCGGCGCGAGCCGCGCGCTCCAGGCCTCCGCGCCCGCCCTCGGCCCCTGGGGCGCGCCGGAGGCGGCGGAGATGAAGGGGAGCTGGGTGGAGGCCCGCGTCGCCTATGAGCACGTCGAGGGCGCCATCGCGGTGCTGTTCCCCGGCCTGGACGCCTCCACCGACGAGCGGTACGACGGTTTTCTGTCTGAGGGCGCGGACACCTACCTGTTCGACGGGGAGGGGGTGATCGGGGTGCATGCCATCGAGCGCGTGCTGTGGTCGGACGCCATCCCGCCGGAGGTCGTGGCCTTCGAGGAGGCGCTCCCCGGCTACCTGCCTGCCGCCTTCCCGGCCACCGAGCAGGAGGGGATCGACTTCCGCGAGCTGCTCTGCCAGCGGCTCACCGACGACACCGCCACGATGGAGGCGGAATTCGGCCCGCTCGCCCTCGACTCCGCCGCCGCCTTCCGGGGGGTGATGGGATCGATGGCCGAGCAATTGGAGAAGCTGAACCTCGCGGGCTCTGGCGAGGACGAGTCCCGCTACGCGCAGTACACGCTCGGCGATATGCGCGCCAACCTGGACGGCGGCCGCGCTGTCTACGCCGCCTTCCAGCCCTGGCTGGAGGCCGAGGGCGCCGCCGATCTGGACGCCGACATCGCCGCCGGGTTCGGGCGCGTGGACGCCGCCTACGCCGCGATCTCAGGCGACGCTATCCCGCCCGTCCCCGCCACCTGGAACCCCGATGATCCGTCTGAGACCGATCTCCAGACCCCCTACGGTCAGCTCTGGGCCGTGCTCGTCGTCGAGGCCGATCCCGCCTCCCCCGGCTCTCTGCTCGCCGCGATGGCCGCCGCTGCAGAGGCGCTCGGCATCCCGCAATTGCCGGAGTGATCGCCGTGCTGTCCCTTCCCTCTCTCCTCTGGCTGGCGCTCCCCGGCTGCCTCGACCACGACCTCGCGCCCGGCGCTGACGGGAGCTTCGTGGCGATGCAGAGCGACTTCGCCGGGTATGCCTCCTGGGAAGCGTTCGGTGTCGAGGCCGGAGGCGCTGAAAATCAGATCGGCGGCCACAGCGGCGACCGCACCGTCTACATCAACGCGCTGCCGGAAGAAGGGGCGCCGGGAGCGGCGTTCGCCGTCGGCACCATCCTCCTCAAGGTCGCGCAGCCCGTCGATGGCAGCGGCGACACCGGCCCGGACGTGCATGCGATGGTAAAGCGCGGCGACGGCTACAACCCCGGCGCCCCCGGCTGGGAGTGGTTCGATCTCGTGCTGAGCGGCGGCGTCCCGGTGATCAACTGGCGCGGCGCCGCCCCCCCGGAGGGCGGGGGCTACCAGGCGGGGAGCCTCGACACGGCGAACCCGGACGGAGACTGCAATTCCTGCCACAGCGCCGCCTATGACAACGACTACGTCCATACGGTGCCGCTGTGATCCTGTTGAGCCTGTTGAGCCTCCTGATCTCCGGCCTCCCTGCCGCCCGCGCCGATGAGGAGATCCCGCCTGACCCGCCCGCCCCCCGCGCCGACGCCGTCAGCGCGCTCGCCGGCACCTCAGTCGGCGGCTACGGGCAGGTGGTCGCCTCGTGGTCGAAGGTGGGGCCGGAGGGGCCGTACACGGGCGTGGCCGACCTCCAGCGCTTCGTGGTGTTCGTCGGCCACGACTTCTCGGCGCAGGGCCTCCCGATCCGATCCTACGCGGAGCTGGAGTGGGAGCATGCCATCGCCTGCGACGGCTGCAGCGGGGCGGTGGAGGCCGAGCAGGCGTTCGTGGAGTGGGAGGTGGCCGGGCAGGCGCTCGCGGTGCGGGCGGGGCTGGTGCTGGTGCCGATCGGGCTGATCAACGAGGGCCACGATCCGCCGACGTTCCACGGGGTCGAGCGGCCCTCCACCGAGTTGCGGATCATCCCATCGACCTGGCGGGAATTGGGCGTGGGGCTGACCGGCAGGCGCGGCGTCGCGCGCTACGCGCTCTACGCGCTGACGCCGCCCGATCCGTCCGGGCTGGGGCCGGAGGGGCTGGTCGGGGCGCGGACGGGCGGGAGCTTCTCCCCGGCGCGGACGGTGGCCGGGGCGGGGCGGCTGGAGGTGGAGCCGGTGCTGGGGCTGTCGTTCGGGCTGTCCGGCTACGGATCGGATCTCGGATCGGTGCGCGACACCTTCGACGCGGCGGGGGAGCGGCTGAAGCTGAGCATCCCGGTCTACGGCGGCAGCGTCGACGTGCGCTTCCGCCGCTGGGGGCTGGAGGCGCGGGTGCTGGGGACGGCGTTCTGGCTGCCGCAGTCGGACGACTGGATGGAGGCGCGGCGGGAGGACGGCAGCCCGTGGGTGGCGGAGGGGTCGGGGGCGATCCCGACCCGGATGCAGGGCGGCTATGTGGAGCTGGCGTGGAACGTCCTGTTCTTCAGCGACAGCGCCCAGCAATTGCTGCCCTTCGCCCGCCTTGAAGCCTACGATCCGCAGGCGGCGGTGCCCGATGGCATGGAGCGCGATCCCGCGCTCAACGTGCAGGAGGGGACGTTCGGGCTGGGCTGGCGGCCGATCCCGGCGCTCGCGATCAAGGCGGATGTCCAACTGAGGGATCGTCAGTACGGAGAGGATGAGCTACGATGGAACCTGGGGGTCGGCTGGTTGTTCTGAGCCGGATCGGCGCAGAAGTCACCGACGAAGGTATGTGATGCTCACCGTCTGGTTCTATCTTCTGGCCTGCACCGGGATCGAAAAGGAGTCCGTCCGGTTGTCGGACTCCGCCCCCCCTGACAGCGGAGCGCAGGATCAGGACGGAGACGGCGTGCCGGACGCGCAGGACTGCGCGCCCGCTGATCCCGCAGTCTTCCCCGGCGCCCCTGAGTACTGCAACGCCGCCGATGACGACTGCGACGGCGTGATCGACAACGACGTCAAGGACGCTGAGAGCCAGTGGCCCGACCTCGACGGTGACACCTTCGGGGACAGCCTGGGCGTCACCGCCGCCGCCTGCGAGCCGGTGGCGGGCTACGTCCTCAACAACCTCGACTGCGACGACGCCGACGCCGCGATCAACCCCGGCAGCCCGGAATTGTGCGACGAGCGCGACAACGACTGCGATCAGCAGGTCGATGAGGGGATCGCGGAGATGCCGGAGTGGTTCATCGACGCCGACGGGGACGGCTACGGGGCCGATCTGGAGGTGCTCCTCGCCTGCGTCGGGCCTGCTGGCTACGTGGATCGCGGCTTTGACTGCGATGACAGCCGCGCGGACGTGAACCCGGACGGCGAAGAGGTCTGCGACGGCATCGACAACGACTGCGACACCTTCACCGACATCAACGCCAGCGACGCGGTGCGCTACTGCTACGACAACGACGGGGACGGCTACGGCGATCCCGTCCAGTGCGCCGGCTTCTGCGGCGTGCAGGCGGGCTGGGCGACCAACAGCGACGACTGCTCAGACATCGAAGCGGCGGTCTTCCCCGGCGCTGTCGAGGTCTGCAACTACCTGGACGACAACTGCGACGGCGCGGTGGATGACGACGCGGTGGATCGGCTCGTCTGGTACCCGGACGGCGACGGCGACGGCTACGGCTACCCGAACGCGCAGCTCCTCGCCTGTAACCAGCCGCCCAACCACGTCGCCATCAACAGCGACTGCAACGACACCGTCGCCACCACGTACCCGGGCGCCCCGGAGCTCTGCAACGGCCAGGACGACGACTGCGACGGCCAGCTCTGGTCGGGGGAGGCGATCGACTCAGATCACGACGGGATCTACGACTGCGCCGATCCCTGATCGCTGCCTGCTCCGGAGCCGGGGAGCTCCAGGGCCTGATCTGGCAGAGGACGCTGGAAGAAGGCCTCCTGCGGCCAGCGCTTCCGGGCGTATGCCTGGATCTTTTCGGCTTCGCCCTGCATCTGGTACTCGATTAGCCGCTCGATCCGCACCATCGCCTCCTCCGGCGTGTGGGCGAGCGCCTGCGCTGAGCGCAATTGCCGCTCCAGCAGCAGCGCCTCCGGCGGGAGCGGGCCGATCTCACGCATGCGCCGCAGCGCCTCCTCGGTGACTGAGGGCCGCCCCTGGTTGAGCGCCTCGCGGGCCAGCTTCATCAGCCCGGTGACGTTGCCGCTGACCCGCAGCAGCGCCTCGGACTCCAGCCGCGTGCGGTCGGTGACCCGCTCATGGGCGGCGCGCCGGAAGATGCGGACGGCCTCCTCGCCGCGCTGGCTCTGGTAGATCCAGGGCAGCATCACGAGCAGGAAGGCGCCGACGAGGGCGGGGGCGGCCCAGGGCTTCGGGGAGACGCCGACGATCTGGAGCAGGGATTGGACGAGCTGGACGAGTGCGGCCATGGTGTACTCAGAGACAGCCGGAGGATGCACACCATTCCCTGAGGCTTCAAGGGGAGCGCTTCAAGGGGAGCGCTTCAAGGGGAGCGCTCAGATAGGACGGGCCGGAGGCGGCGGGTTATCCACCCCCGATCAGGACGGAGGTATCTTGCTGCCAGCGCTGAGGTCAGGGGTTTGGACGGGGGTGCTGCTGTCGCTCTCTGCGTGGGCGGGCACCGCCTGGGCGAAGGAAGGAGAGGGGACAGCGATCGAGATCCCGTTCGAGAAGTACGAGCTGCCGAACGGGCTGCAGGTGATCCTGTCGCCGGATCGCTCGGTGCCGTTCGTCTACACGAACGTCTGGTACTACGTCGGCTCCCGCGACGAGGTGAGCGGGCGCACCGGCTTCGCCCACCTCTACGAGCACATGATGTTCCAGGGGTCGGAGCACGCAGACGACGACTACTTCCAGCCGCTCCAGCGGATCGGCGGGCAGGTCAACGGCACCACCAACCTCGACCGCACAAACTTCTTTGAGGGCGTCCCGAGCCG
>JBEIQZ010000769.1:0-2056 GCA_040376255.1 Alphaproteobacteria bacterium | reverse complement strand
GGTCGGCACCACCGGCACCGTCATCAGCACCATCAGCCGCTGGCCGTGCCGCTCGGCGACGCTCGCCGCGCGATCCGCGATCAGCATGTGGGCGATGATCAGCTCCCGGTCGGCGCAGATGGCCTGGATGTCCCGATCCACCTCGTCGGTGATGTCGTGGATATAAGCAGCCATCCTCCGCGCCATCGTCAGCACGCTCCCCGCCGCCAGCATCCGCTGCCCCTCTGCGCTCTCCATAAGCGCCCGCGCGTCCCCGCTGATCGGCGCGTACTGCAGGCCCAGCCGCTCAGACGCCGCCCGCGCGTCCCCGGTCGCGCCGAAGATCACGTCATGGCCCGCCGCCGCCAGCATGCGCGCCAGGATCATGCACGGCTGGGTGTCTCCCCGCGTCCCGTATGCCAGCACCGCGATCCGCATGGTCGCCCCCGATCCGCGCAGCGTATCATCCCCGGCGCATCACCCCGGTGTATCATCCCTTCATGCGCCTCTCCTCCCTCACGCGCGGCGTCCTCCTCGCTGTCGCCGCCGCCCTCGCCTTCGGCCTCTCCACCCCGCTGATCCAGCGGGCCGGGGAGGGGATCGGCACCTTCACCGTCGCCGCGCTGCTCTACATCGGGGCGGCGGGGCTGGCGGGGCTGACCGGCGGCGCCCGCATGCTGCCGCGCTCCTCGTGGGGGACGCTCGCCGGGATGGGGCTGGCCGGAGCCTGTCTGGCGCCTGCGCTGCTGGCGGCGGGGCTGGCGCAGTCGAGCGGGGTGGCGGCCTCGCTGCTGCTGAACCTGGAGGCGGTGTTCACGGTGCTGCTGGCGGTGATCGTCCACCGGGAGGCGGTCGGGGCGCGGGTGTGGGTCGCGGTCGCGGTGATCGCCGGGGGCGGGGCGCTGCTGGCGTGGGATCGCGGGGAGGGCGGGTTCGGCGTCCAGCCGGGGCTGTTGCTGGTGATCGGGGCGACGCTCGGCTGGGCGGTGGACAACACCCTCTCCAGGCACCTCGCCGAGGCGCCGCCGGAGCAGGTCGTCTGGGGCAAGGGGCTGATCGGGGCGGCGCTGTCGGTGCTGCTGGCGCGGTTGACCGGGGAGGCGCTGCCCGGGTGGGCGGCGGCGGCGGCGCTGCTGAGCATCGGCGCGGTCGGCTACGGGGCGAGCCTGCGCCTCTACCTGCTGGCGCAGCGCGATCTGGGGTCGGCGCGCACCGGCTCGGTGTTCGCGGTCGGGCCGTTCGCCGGGGCGCTCGCGGCGGCGGCGGCCGGAGAGTCTTTTGGCGGCTGGCTCTCGGCTGCGGGCAGCGCCGCGATCCTCATCGGCGTCTGGCTCCACCTCACCGAGGAGCACGATCACCCCCACGATCACCCCGCACTCTCCCACGATCACCCCCACCGCCACGACGACGGCCACCACGAGGATCACCTGCACCTGCCCGATCACGCAGGGATCGCGCCGGGGACCTCGCACACCCACGTCCACGCCCACGCGCCGCTCAGCCACCGGCATCCGCACGGTGAGGATATTCATCACCGGGATCATTGATCCTGTGGTCGCCCGGCGATCCCGCCTGCCCTTGTATGACCGGGGGCGGGCAGCCGGTTAATCCGTTCGCGGAGGGGATCAGATGCGCTTGAACGGATGGATGGTGCTTCTTGGGATCGCGGGGATGACGGGGTGCGGGAACTCCAATATCTCGGCGGCGGACGGGGACGCGACGAACGGTGAGACCCTGTTCACCGCCAATTGCATGGGCTGCCACGGCGCCGACGCGACCGGCGGGGAGGGCGGGCCGGACATCGCCGGGATCTCCGACAGCAACCCCGTGATCAACATCATCCTCGACGGTGAAGGATCGATGCCGGCCTTCGCGGACACGCTGAGCGATCAGGAGGTGTCTGACATCCTCGCGTGGCTCGGGAGCCTCTGATACCGAACCGGGAAAGAGAATGCCGAGGAGCGCCCTCCGTCCCTTCGCCCCTCTGGGGAGAAGGTGGCCCGGAGGGCCGGATGAGGGGCGTTTGAGAACGGCTTTCCCCTCATCCGTCAGCCTCCGGCTGCCACCTTCTCCCCGT
>JBEIQZ010000500.1:0-4647 GCA_040376255.1 Alphaproteobacteria bacterium | reverse complement strand
GCTGGAGGACGGCGGCTACGGGGCGGGGAAGGACTTTGATCGAAACCGGACGGCGGTGATCCTCGGGAACTCGATGGGCGGCGAGGTGATGCACGCCTACACGATGCGGGTGATGCGCCCGGCGATGCGGCGGGTGCTGTCCGAGGTGCCGGACTTCATGCGGATGCCTGAGGCGGATCGGCTGTTGATCCTGGCGGACTATGAGCAGCGGCTCGCGGCGGGGCTGCCGCCGATCACCGAGGACGCGATGCCCGGTGAATTGTCGAACGTGGTGGCCGGGCGGGTGGCGAACGCGCTGAACCTCGGTGGGCCGAACTTCACCACGGACGCGGCCTGCGCCTCCTCGCTGGCAGCGATCTCGGTGGCGATCCGGAGCCTGCAGTCGGGCGAGTCGGACATGGTGCTGTCCGGCGGGTCGGATCGCAGCATGGGCGTGGCGACCTACGTGAAGTTCTGCAGGATCGGGGCGCTGTCTCCGGATGGCTCACGGCCCTTCGACGCGGGAGCGAACGGCTTTGTGATGGGCGAGGGCGCGGGCGTGCTGCTGCTGAAGCGGCTCTCAGACGCGATCCGGGGCGGGGATCGGATCTACGCGGTGATCCGGGGCATGGGCGCCTCCTCAGACGGGCGCGGCAAGGGCATCACCGCGCCGAACCCGGTCGGGCAGGAGCGGGCGCTGCAGCGGGCCTACCAGGACGCGGGGGTCGATCCGCGCGAGGTCGACATGTGGGAGTGCCACGGGACCTCCACGGTGATCGGGGACAAGGTCGAGGTCGAGAGCCTGGCGAAGCTGATCGGCAGCCGCCCGAAGGCGGCCCGGATCGGATCGATAAAGTCGAACATCGGCCACCTCAAGAGCGCCGCCGGGGCCGCCTCGATGCTGAAGGCGGCGATGTCCATCCATTACCGGACGTTCGTCCCCTCGATCAACTACCGGAACCCGCGCCGCGACCTGCCCCTCGACACCGTGCCGCTGCAGGTGCAGACCCGGACAGAGGGCTGGGATCGGTCGCGGCGGCTCGCCGGGGTGAGCGCGTTCGGCTTCGGCGGAACCAATTTCCACCTTGTGCTGTCCGGGCCGGAGGGGCTGAGCGCGGCGCCCCGCCACCGGGGTACGGTGGTCGCGGCTGCTGTGCCTGTCGCATCTGTCGCACCGGCTGTCGCGGCTGTCGCACCGGCTGTCGCATCTGTCGCACCGGCTGTCGCGGCTGTCGCACCGGAGGGCGTGATCTACCAGCCGGGGGATCTGCCCGAGGGGATCTGGGCGATCTCGGCGGACAGCGCGGCGGAGATGATCCGGCGTTGCGAGGCGCTGCTGGAGGGGAAGGCGTCGGCGTTCGAGCCGGACGCGCCGCTGCGGCTGGCGGCGGCGGCGGAGACTGCGGCGGAGCGGGCGGAGCAGATCCGGAAGGCCATCGCCTCGCTGGAGAAGAAGAAGGGCCACGAATTGCTGCGTCAGCGCGGGATCTACCTGGAGGACGAGCCGGTGGAGGGGCGGCTCGCGCTGCTGTTCACCGGGCAGGGATCGCAGTACGTCGGGATGGGGCAGGAATTGGCGGCCCGCTACCCGCTGGTGGCGGAGACTTTTGCCGAGGCGGATCGGGTGATGGCGCCGGAGATCGGCGGCTCGCTCACCCGGTTCATCCAACGGAACCCTTCCATCACTGAGGAGGAGCAGTTCGAGGCGCTGCGGGCGACGGAGATCAGCCAGCCCGCGACGCTGACGATGGACGTTGCGATCCTGCGGCTGCTCTCAGCCTACGGGGTGGACGCGGACATGGTGGCGGGCCACTCGCTCGGCGAGTACGGCGCGACGGTGGCGGCGGGGATGCTGAGCTTCACCGACGCGCTGCTGGCGGTGAGCGCGCGGGGCCGCGAGATGGCGGCGGTGAAGATCGACGACTTCGGCAAGATGGCCGGGATCTCGACCTCCTATGAGTCGGTGATGGAGGTGCTGGCGCAGGTGGACGGCTACGTGATCGCCGCCAACAAGAACTGCCCGACCCAGACCGTGATCGCCGGATCGACGGCGGCGGTGGAGGCGGCCTGCGAGCGCTTCCGCGAGCGCGGGGTGACCGTCGCAGAATTGCCGGTGAGCCACGCCTTCCACAGCGACATCGTGGCGCCCGCCTCCGCGCCGCTGCGCCGGGTGCTGGAGCGGCTGGGCGTCCACCCGCCCCGCCTCCCGATCACCACAAATGTCACCGGCAACTACTACCCGACCGGCCCCGGCGCCCGCGAGAAGATCCTCGATCTCCTCGCGCAGCAGGTCGCCGCGCCGGTCGAGTGGATCGCGCAGGTCGACAGGATGTACAAGGATGGCGCCCGCGTCTTCGTGGAGTGCGGCCCGAAGCGCGCGCTCAGCAGCTTCGTCACCAGCATCCTGAAGCGCAACCCTCACCGCTCCATCGCAACGAACCACCCCAAGCGCGGGGATGTGGCTTCGCTGCGGGACGCGCTCGCCGCGCTGCTGGCGATGGGGGTGGCGCTGCGGAGCCGCCCGGATCGCGCGCCCGGTGAGCCTGCGGCCCTCCGGCTCGGGACGGCGGCGGCGATAGCGGCGCGCCGCCTCAGGCTCGCCTCCGTCGTGAAGGATGCACCTGCGATCCCACCTGTACAACCTGTACTCTCACCGGATCAGGCGATCCAGGCATGGCTGGAGTCGGAGGCCGCCCGGCGCGGCGTGTCCGATCCGGCCCGCCTGGCGCGATCGATGACCGGCGCGGTGCGGGCGTTCCTGCAGGCGGGGCTGGAGGCGGTCGCCCCGGCCCCGGCAGAGAGCGCGCCTGCGGTCGCCCCTGCGGTCGCCCCTGCGGTCGCGCCTGCGGCTGCCCCTGCGGTCACCCCTGCGGCTGCCCCTGCAGCCGCCCGGCTGCGCGTGGTGTGCAGCGGCGCCTCGGTGGGGCTGCCCGGCGGCGAGGAGGTGTTCGGCCCGGACAACTTTGAGCGCATCCTGCGCGGCGAGAACCGGATCAGCGCGCTGAGCAAGGAGCAGAGCCGGAAGTTCCTTGACAAGCACCTCGTCCGGCTGGAAAAGAATCCGCAGACCGGCGAGGGGACGCTGCTGCGGGTGGACGCCCCCGATCAGGTGATCCAGCTCGCCGGGGTGAAGGCGCGGTTCTCGCTCGACGACTACGGGATCGAGCCTGAGCTGATCCGGGCGCTGGACATCACGACCCAATTGGCGTTCGCGGCCGGGCTGGAGGCGCTGCGGGACGCCGGGCTGCCGCTGGTGCGGCGGTGGCGCACGACGACGACCGGGAAGCAGGTGGCGGCGGGCTGGTGCCTGCCGCCGGAGATGCAGGACAGCACGGGGATCGTGTTCGCCTCGGCCTTCCCCGGCTACGATCAGCTCATCCGGAAGCTCCGCGAGCAGGGAGACGACGGAGAGGGCAAGTTCGACCGCCGGTTCCTGTTCCAGATCCTGTCGATGGGTCATTCGCAATTCGCGCAGCTCATCGGGGCGCGCGGGCCGAACACCGCGATCAACGCGGCCTGCGCCTCGACGACACAGGCCATCAGCATCGCTGAGGACTGGCTGCAGCAGGGCCGGGCGCGGCGGGTGGTGGTGGTGGGGGCGGACGACGCCACCGGAGACTCGCTGCTGGAGTGGATCGGCGCGGGCTTCCTCGCTGCAGGCGCAGCGGCGACCGACGCGCGCGTGGAGGACGCGGCGCTTCCCTTCGATCGGCGGCGCCACGGGCTGCTGCTCGGGATGGGGGCGGTCGGGATGGTGCTGGAGCGGGAGGAGGACGTGCGCGCGCGCGGGATGGAGCCGGTGGCGGAATTGTTGGGGAGCCGGATGAGCAATTCGGCCTTCCACGGTACGCGCCTCGACGCGGCGCACATCGCCTCTGAGTTCACCTTGTTCATCGATGATATTCTTACGAAAAACCCCGAAATGTCCGGCGTGAGCCGCGAGGCGTTCGCGCACCGCGCCCTGTTCATGTCGCACGAGACCTTCACCCCGGCGCGCGGCGGTTCAGCTGCGGCGGAGATGGCGGCGCTCCCGGCGGCTTTCGGGGCGGCGGCGGCCCACATCCTGATCGCCAACACCAAGGGCTACACCGGTCACGCGATGGGCGCGGGCCTGGAGGACGCGGTGGTGGTGAAGATGCTGCAGCACCGGCAGGTGCCGCCGATACCCAATTTCCGCGATCCCGACCCCGATCTCGGCAACCTGCGGCTCTCAAAAGGCGGCGTCGCGGACGTCGACTATGCCATCCGGCTCTCTGCCGGGTTCGGCTCCCAGCTCGCGCTGCTGGCGTGGAAGCGCAGGGCCGGGCCGGAGCGGGTGATCGACGCCGACGCTCACCGCCGCTGGCTGGACAGCCTCGGCGGGGGCCGCATTGTCGTGGAGCAGCGGCAGCTCAGGCTGAGCGCGACGCCGGCAGAGGCGGCCTCTCCGGTAGAGGCGGCTGCGCCGGTTGTCGCGCCGGTTGTCGCGCCGGTTGTCGCGCCGGTTGTCGCGCCGGTTGTCGCGCCGGTTGTCACGCCGGTTGTCACGCCGGTCCCGCCCGTGGACGTGCTGGGCGTGCTGATCGGGGTGATCGCGGAGAAGACCGGGTATGAGGTTTCGGAGATCGATCCTGAGTATGAGCTGGAGGCGGATCTCGGCATCGACACGGTGAAGCAGGCCGAGATCTT
>JBEIQZ010000903.1:0-1324 GCA_040376255.1 Alphaproteobacteria bacterium | reverse complement strand
CGGAACCCCCGTGCGCCCGTTCTCCAGCACCAGCCGCCGCAGCGCACCCATCGCGAGGTGCGTCTTCCCCCGCCCCGGCTCCCCGGACAGCACCAGCCCCGCCAGCCCCGTCAGGGTCGGGTGCAGCGTCCGATCCCCGGCCTCCCGCAGCCACCGCTCCACCCGCTCCAGCACCGCCTGCTGCTGCGCGGACTGCGGGCGCCAGCCCTCCAGCGCGCAGCCGCCGTACCGCGCCGGGATGCGGGCGCTGTTCCAGCGCTCCGCCTGATCCTGCGGGCGCATGCAGCGGCACCGGCCCCAGCGGATCGGCTCCCCCGGCGCCGCCGGGACCGGGGCGACGAAGTGGCCGCCGCACCTGGGACAGGCGCCCGGCACCTGCACCGGCACCGCCCGCGACAGCCCGCGCGACTCTGTGAGGGTGAACGTGCCGTCAGGCCGGGTGCGCGATCCGTTGCGGACGGGGAGCGCACGCAGCGCCGGAGCCGGCAGCGCGCTGATCGGGACGGGGCGTGCAGCGTGCGCGGTCACTGGCGGCTCCGGGGCGGCAGGACATCGGCTGTATCAATGGAACTTCCTGGATCGGGCGGCGCCGGGCGGGGACAGGAAGGGCGGGGGTCAGGAGGAGATGGGACGGGTCGATTCAGGTTTGACGAAGTTCTTTGACGACGGCCGGATGAGAGGCCGCCTTCCCGGAGGGCGTGAAGCATCGGTACTCCATTGGCATCAATGATACCACGGAGCGATTGCTGGTGCCAATATGGACATCTCCAATACCTGTATCCTACATTACATTGACAGGAAATACAACCTCTGTATATGATTTCAGCGACCCTGGAGTATCAATGGATCCTGCCATCGCGGTTGATATGGATGGCCTGCTCGGCTTCGCCAGAATCAATGGGATAGCTGAGATCCAGCGGTTGCTGGTGCTGTTGTCTGAGAATCAATGCTCGATTGATCGGATTCTCCTGGCCTGTCAGGACGAGCTCCTGCGGGTGCAATCTCCGCCGCCCGATCCTGCGGATAACGGACAAATCATCTATTTCCGCCCGTCCCTCCGGGGGGCTCCTCCGGAGACAGAGCCCCCTTGATCGGCTGCTCAACTGCAAAAAAATTGCTCAAAGGTACAGTGTCTGTTCAGTCATCAGACAGAGGCAAAGGAGCAGGCACAGGCACAGGCGCAACGTAGAATGCCGTCCCTTCGCCCTGGTACAGGGGCTGAAGGCAGCGTAAGCCGAAGCTGGCAGCCGGAGGCGGACGGATGAAGAGAAAGCCGTGCCGGTTCGCCCCTCATCCGGCCCTGCGGGCCACCTTCTCCCCGGGG
>JBEIQZ010000589.1:0-3636 GCA_040376255.1 Alphaproteobacteria bacterium | reverse complement strand
CGGCCAGCGACGGCAGCACGCGCTTCCCCGCCTGGATGTCCATCCGGATCCGCATCTCAGGCCAGCTTCGCCGCGAACGGGCCGTCCCCGATCAGCGACACGTTCCCACGCCAGGTCGGCAGGTTCTCATCGTCCGAGAACGGCACCGCCACCACCCGCACGAAGGCGAGCACCTCCTCGTCCGTCACGCGGATCCCCTTGTAGCTCCCGACCTCGTCGAGGCTGTGCAGAACCGCCACATGCACCCAGTCCACCCCGTCGAGGCTCGTCTCCAGCCGCAGCCGGACCCCGCAGGGCGCCTTCGCGTCGTTGAGATCGAGAAGCTCCAGCTCGACGCAGGCGTGAAGCTCCAATTCGTGCGGAGAGACGCGCCCACCCTGCGGGATCTCCAGCTTGTATGCGGCGCCGGTCACGATCGCCGTCTGCGCCGTCGGCTTGTTCAGAATCTGGTTGCGGTACAGGTAGGGTTTCATCTCATGCTCCACACAATTCAGAAGGTTGTTTCAGCCGCGCATCACAGCGCCAGCAGGAAGGTCGCCCGGAAAACCATGCCCGCCGGGGCGGTGACAGTGATGGCGTTGGCCTCCCCGATCGGGACGCCGGGGCTGGGCTGCTGCGCGCCGGTCAGGTGCACCCGGAGCCGGTTCTCCCCGTCCAGGATGCGGATCTCCACGTCCTGCAGCTTCGTCGCGCTGTCGCAGTCCACCCGGAGGTACTGGGCGAACGGCGGGATCTCCATGCTCTGCGCGGCGCCCTCGCCCGCGCCGATCCCCAGCTCCTCCCACTGGTTCGCCGTCACCGCATACCCGTCTGCGATCGTGCAGATCGCCGTGTTCTCCGCGTTCGAGGCGTTCTGCACTTCGACGACGATGCTGGCCGCGTACACGCAGATCCGGGTTCCGCGCGGCACCAGCACCCGCGCCTTCAGGTCGCTGTCCGAGTCCGTCGACCAGCAGAGCCGCGCCCGGAAGGGCCGGTTCACCGGGGTCTGCACCGAGGACAGCTCCAGGATGCGCCACCGCGCCGCGCCGCACCGCGCCCGATCCAGCGGGGTGAGCCGCACCCACGCCGGATCGAGGCCGGGGAGCAGAGGGGGCAGCGCGGCGCGCATCGCTTACCTCAGCAGCCCCGCTTCTCGTGGTAGACGCCGTAGAGGTTGGCGTCGATCGCCGCGAGCGCGGCGCTGGACTCCACCTTGATGCGGATGTAGGCGCCGCGCGGAACCCGCGTCCCCTTCATCTGCAGGGTCTGCAGGTTCGTGGACTTGAACTCGGAGAGCCGGGTGCCGTTGGAGCTGTTGAAGATGGCCTTGCGCCCGATGAAGATGGACTTGAGGCGCGCGTCGTCGTCGCCGGAGAAGGTGAGCCGCTCGACGATGAAGAGCTCGTCGGCGCGGAACTCGATCGTCATCTCCTGCCCGGTGACGGTGGGGGTCGGGGAGGTGAGGGTCTCGACGCTGCTGACCTTCTCCACGGTGCTGCGCTCCTTGCGGTTGCCAGTCTTCGCGTTCTTCCGGTTGAGGCGCTTCTTCTTGCGGGCGGCGATGCGCGCCTTGCGGCGCTTGCGCCTGCGGGTGGCGCCGCTCTCGTCGCCGCCCTCGTCGTCGCCGCCTTCGTCCTCGCCGCCCTCGTCCTCGCCGTCCTCGTCCTCCCCGTCCTCGTCCTCCTCGCCGTCCTCGTCCTCCCCGTCCTCGTCCTCCTCGCCGTCCTCGTCGTCATCCTCCTCCCCGCCGAAGTCGGGCTCGTCGGGGTCGCGGAGCGCGGGCGGCTCGAAGTCGCCCTCGACGGTGCGGAGGGAGGACTTGCTGAACTCGTTGTCCCCGGTGTCGGTGTCGTAGTAGATGCGGGCCATGCCCATCGGGATCTTCGCCATGTGATTGTCCGTGTGGTTGGTGGTTGGTTGCCGTGAAGAGAGCTGGGCGGCGCCGGAACGGCTCAGCGCGCCCGCACCGGGACGAAGTCGCGCGGGCGCTTGCGGCCCCTGCCGTGGCGGCCCCGCGCGCCGTTCTCATCGCCTTCGCCTTCGTCGGGCGGGCTGATCTGGAGCCGGGCGCCGATGTCGCGGACGATGCCCTCGACGTCGGCGCTGCCGCTGAACTCGACCATCGCGCCGTTGGTCACGCGGTACTTCTTGCCGCCCTGCTCGATGATCGCGCCTTCCTGGAGCCCGCCGGCGCCGTTGCCAGCGCCGCCAGCGCCGCCGTTGCCCGCGCCGTTGCCGCGCTCGCGGAGCGCCTGGCCTGCGTCGCGGCCCGCGCTGCTGACGACGGACTGCACCAGACCGTTGCCGAGGGCGAGCTCGTGGCTGCCGCCCTTGCCGTTCATGCCCTTGTAGACGCCGAGGGTGCCGAGGGCGAGGCCGCCGACGAGCCGCATGTCGACGGGGCCGAGCTTGAGCCGATCCTTGCCCCAGTAGCCCTCGGCGGTGGAGCCGATGAAGTTGGTGGTGGTGGTCTCGACGGTGGCGATCATCATGTCGCCGACGATCTCCATGCGCTCATGGGAGCTGGCGATGCCGCTCTTGAGCCGGGAGATGGCCTGCTGGGCCTGCGCGAGCAGCCCCCCGCTCTTCTTGTCGTCCTTGCCGGTGCCGGGAGGAGGGTTGCCCTTCTCCATCGTCTTCTGGAGTTCGCCTGCCATGCTGTGTCCTCTGAAAGCGGTGCGTTCAGAGACAGAGATAGCGCGCGCAGATCAAGGATGAACCCCGAATCACTTTATTTCACTTTCCGGCGTTTGATGCTGGAAACCTGCCTTTTTGCGGGCAGCGCAAACTATTTTGCGGGCAGCGCAAGGCACGGCTGCAGAAAGCGCAGCAGACCTTGCGGGCAGCGCAAAGAACCTTGCGGGCAGCGCAACGCGCGGCTGCGGGAAGCGCAAGACCTCCTGCGGGCAGCGCAACGCGCCTTGCGGGCAGCGCAAAGAACCTTGCGGGCAGCGCACACGGCGCGTTGCGGGCAGCGCAAAGAACCTTGCGGGCAGCGCAAAGATATTGCGCCTTCCGCCACTTTTCTGACCAGCAACGCCCCTGCAATACCTTCTCCGTCATGGATGAGATCGCGTTCGAGGAGGGCAGGCTCGATGAGCTGCGGCGGCAATTGCTCACGCATGAGGCGCTGCTGGCCTATGTCCGCATCGGGCGCATCGTCCGGGGCGACACGACCACCGACGACACCCGCATCAACTGGACCCCGGACGCCCTCTCCGTCCACCTCAGCGCCCACAGCGACGCCCTCGCCGAGACGCCGGACGAGATGGCGGAGGCCCTCGTCACCTGGCTCCGCCGCACGATCCGCAACAACTGGGGCGGCACCGACGCACAGACCTGGAAGATCCGTGGCTACGGCGCGAAGGGCGAGACGACCCTGTTCTCGATGCGCCTCCAGGCCAGCCAGACCGGCGAGCCGGAGCCGCCCCCCGAGCCTCCCGGCGCCCTGATCACCGAGGCCCGCCCCCCGACAGAGAGCGCCTGGGACGCCCTGAGCCGGGCCTATGAGCAGCCGGGGATCGGACGCTGCACCCGACCCTGACGGGGCTGGCGGGGCTGGTGCTGTCCGGGGAGCCGGGGCGGGGGAAGACGCACCTCGCGATGGGTGCGCTGCGGCGGCTGGTGCTGGAGAACGGGCGCACGGGGGTTCCG
>JBEIQZ010000214.1:0-9211 GCA_040376255.1 Alphaproteobacteria bacterium | reverse complement strand
TCCGCCGCGATCCCGTCCGCCATGAGCGCCCTGATCGCCTCCAGCAGCGGCTCCTGCAGCAGCCCGAAGCGCGGGATCAGCATCTCCCAGCGATCCTGCGCCGATCCGCGCATCCGGGCGACATAGAAGCGGTGGAGGTGCGGGCGCAGCGCGCGGCTGATCCGCACGAGTTCGGGCAGCGACGGGAGGAGCGAGCGGGTGAGGACGGTATGGATCTGGAGCCGCAGCCCGGCCTGCTGGCAGCGGCGCGCGCCGAGGAGCGCCTGACGGAAGCTGTCGCGCTCCCGGGTGAGGAAGTCGTGCAGCGGCTCCGGGCCGTGGAGGGAGATCGCCACGTCGGTCAGCCCGGCGGCCTTCAGCCCGGCGGCGGCGAGCGGGGCGGCGAGGACGCGCCCGTTGGTCTGGAGGCCGACGCGGGCGATCCCGGCGGCGCGGGCGGCCTCACGAACCGCACGGATCAGGTCGGGGAGGTCGGGGCGCAGCGTGATCTCGCCCCCTGCGAGCCAGACGCCCTCCGCCCCGTGGCGGGCTGGGAGCGCTGCCAGGGCGTCGAGGATCTGCCCGGCGGTCGCCTCCGGCCGCGCGTCACGGAGGTCACCCTGGCTGCAGAAGCGGCAGCGGTTGTTGCACCGGTAGCCGGTGCGGAGGTCGATCCAGTGCGCCATCGGAACCCTTCTAACCCCGTGATTCTGTGTCTGAATACCACAGAATCACCGGGATTCCGTCTGCGTACCGTCAGCCACGTTGACGATCCGCCGGATCAATGGCACCTTGCCGCTGTTGTCGGCGCCGCCGTGCCGCCTCCAGAGGAGCCATGCGCGTTCTTGTTGCGTACCCACCGATCGAGTCGGCCAAGGGCACCCCGATGCTCACTCAGAACCGGCAGTTCCAGTGGTTCAATGAGCCGAGCTACCTCTATCCCTGCGTCCCCGCCTCAGCGGCCACCCTGCTCCAGAGCAAGGGCCACGAGGTGGTGTGGGTGGACTGCATCGCCGAGAAGAAGAGCCAGGCGCAGTTCGATCGCATCGTGGAGGACTTCAAGCCTGAGGTCGTCGCGATGGAGACCAAGAGCCCGGTCGTGAAGCGCCACTGGGCCATCGTCGCCCACATCCAGAAGCTCGCCCCCGGCGCCCAGTGCGTGCTGTTCGGCGACCACATCGCCGGGAACCCCCGCGAGACGATGGAGAAGTCCACCACCGACTTCTGCATCACCGGCGGCGACTACGACTTCTCCCTCGCCAGCATCGTCGACTACCTGAGCGGCAAGGGCAACCTCGGCAGCGGCATCTGGTACCGGAAGGACGCGCAGACCGGGTCGATGAAGGAGATCAGCGACACCGGCCCCTACAAGCAGGAGGGCAGCCTCGAAGAGCTGCCGTTCTGGGATCGGGATCTCACAAACGCGCACCTCTACTACGAGAAGTGGAAGTACCGGCTGCCGTTCATGTGGACGATGGCCGGACGCGACTGCCCCTATGGCCGCTGCACCTTCTGCTCCTGGACCGTCACCTACCCCAAGTTCCGCACCGTCAGCCCGGAGCGGCTGGCGACGGAGATGGAGATGCTCATCTCGCGGCACGGGGCGAAGAACATCTTTGACGACACCGGGGCGCTGCCGACGGGCAACTGGCTGGTGCGGCTCTGTAACGAGATGATCGACCGGAAGATCAACGAGAAGGTCGTCTTTGACTGCAATTTCCGGTTCGACTACTTCACCGAGAAGAACGTCCACCTCATGAAGAAGGCGGGCTTCCGCAAGCTCATCCTCGGCATCGAGTCCGCCTCTGAGCGCACGATCGACATCCTCGACAAGTCGCTCACCCGCGAGCAGATCTTCGAGGGCTGCAAGATGGCCTCGATGGCCGGGCTCCAGCCCCACCTCACCATGATGGTCGGCTACCCCTGGGAGACCAAGGAGGACGCCTGGGAGACCTTCCGGCTCGCCCGCGAGCTGATGCTGAAGGGCTACGCCCACCACCTCCAGGCCACCGTGGTCATGCCCTACCCCGGCACCCCGCTGTTCGATCTGTGCGTGAAGAACGGCTGGATCCGCTTCGATCCCACAGAGTACGAGCGCTTCGACATGACCGAGCCCGCCTGCGTACTGACCGACATGGATCAGGAGCAGGTCGTCCAGATGGCCGGTCAGTTCTACAAGATCTTCATGCACCCCAAGTTCCTGATGCACCAGCTCCGCAACCTCGACTCGCTCGACGATCTTGACTACGCGATGCGCGGCGTCAAGGCGATCTGGGGCCACCTCAAGGACTTCACAAAGATCCGGACGGATCACACCGGGCATGCAGGACACGGGGCGCAGGCGAAGTAGCGCCGGGCCCACCGGGGCGGACAGATTCTGTCCGCCCCTCGATCAGGTCTGCGCGGGAATGGCGAATAGCGGGAAGGTGTATATCGTTATCGGGACAGCAGGTTTTCCCCTGCCCTGGAGTCTGCCAAGATGGACGCTGCCGCTGTGAACAGCATGGACATCTCCGCGATCGCGATGATCTTCACCCTCGGCGCCTTGCTCGCCGCCTCAGCGGGTATCCGCGCCTTCATCCCTCCCTTCTTCATGGCATGCGCGGGCGGGCTGGGCTGGGTGACGCTGCCTGCAGAGATGCAGTGGCTGGCGACCCCGGTGGCCATCGGCACGCTCGCGGTGGCGATCGTCCTGGAGATCCTCGCGGACAAGGTGCCGGTGGTGGATCACGCGATGGACGCGGTCCACCTGCTGGTGAAGCCGGCGGCGGGCGCGTTGACGGCGGCGGCGCTGATGGACAACAACTCGATGATCGCGTGGACCGCTGCCATCCTCGGCGGCGGCGCGGTGGCAGGGGCGACGCATGTTGCGAAGGCCAGCGTCCGGGTCGGCTCGACGGCGACCACCGCCGGCACCGGCAACCCGATCCTCTCGATCATCGAGGACGTCGTCGCGATCGGGCTCTCCTCCGGGCTGATGTACGGCGTCAGCCATATGTGATAGCGGGGCGCGAGGCGGCGAGGCAGGATGATGCAGGTCAGGGTGATGCAGGGCAGGGCAGGGCGGGGGCAGGACGCAGCGGGCGCGCTCTCCCGCCGGGAGGTGATGGCGCTCTCCCTGCTCGCCGCCTGCCAGAAGGTCTGCCCGGATCTGGAGTCCGGCACCCTCGAAGAGATCATCCCGATGATGGACGCCATCGGGATGCAGACCGGAGAGCTGGTGGATCAGGGGCTGTCTGGCCGCCTCTACACCGATCTCAGCATGATCGGCGAAGATGCGATGATGACAGAGAACGACAGCTTCTATGTCCGCACGGCGACCCCCGCGCTGCCGGAGGGGCCGTGGAAGATCCTGCTGCACGGGCTGGTGGCGCAGGCGTTCCAGATCGGGCTGGAGGAGCTGCTGGCGGAGATCCCGGTGGAGGATCTGGGGGAGGTGCTGCTGGAGTGCTCCGGGAACACGGCGACGGCGGGCTACGGGCTGATGTCGGCGACCCGGTGGGCGGGGGTGCGGCTGACGGAGGTGCTGGCGCGGGTGGAGGCGCTGCCGGAGGCGGTGGCGGTGGAGGTGATCGGGGTGGACTTCGCTGAGCAGTCGCAGAATTCGATGCCGGGCTGCTCCTGGATCTTCCCGCTGGCGCTGCTGAAGGACGCCTTCCTGGTGACAGAGATGAACGGGGAGGCGCTGCCGGCGGTCCACGGGGGGCCGGTGCGGCTGATCGTGCCGGGCTGGTACGGCTGCTGCCAGACCAAGTGGGTGCGGGAAGTGCGCTTCGTCGGCGCCGACGAGCCGTCGAGCGCGCAGATGCAGGAGTTCGCCGCCCGCACTCACCAGGACGGCACCCCGGCGCTCGCGCGGGACTTCATCCCGGCCATGATGGATCCGGCGGCGATGCCGATCCGGGTCGAGCGCTGGATGGTGGGGAAGGAGGCGGTGTACCGGGTGGTCGGCGTGCTGTGGGGGGGGACGGAGGAGAGCTACGATCTCCAGATCCAGATCAACAACCGGTCGCCGGAGCCGGTGGAGGTCCACCCCGGCTCGCCGTGGACGTGGCGGCTGTGGACGTACTGCTGGGAGAACCCGATGGCGGGTGAACACACAATCCGGATGGTGATCGCGGACGATGTAGAGACCCGGCGGCTGGACAGCGGCTGGTACGAACGGACGGTTAAGCTCTGAAGCGGATAGAGTAGCCGGATGCTGCAGGCGAAAAATGGATATTGAGGTAGAGCGCTCCGGGATCTGTCCGCTGACGCTGGAGCAGCTCTGGCTGATCGTCGCGGACACAAACCGGCTCAACCGCCTCGTGGGGATGGAGCGGGTGAGCTTCCAGCCGCAGGAGGGGCCGTCGGCGGCGCGGTTCATCGGGCAGACGCGGCTGGGCGGGCTGCTGACGAGCTACGAGGAGCTGCCGTTCGAGTGGGATCGGCACCGCTGGTTCCGTTCGAGGCGGCGCATGCTGAGCGGGGCGCTGCTGGAGCTGGTGACCGAGTTCGGGATCGCGCCTGCGCCTGTGCCTGCGTCCCCGCCTGCCCCGCCGCCTGAGGCGCAAGCGCAGGCGGCGGGGCAGGCGGGGACGCGGCTGACGCTGCGCCTCCAGATGGATGTGCGCTGGAAGATCCTGACGCCGCTGCTGCGGATCCAGGCGGGTCAGGCGGCGGACAACATCCTGAAGACGGCGCTGCAGATCGCGGCGACGGTGACGGAGGGGGGGCGGATCGGGACGGTGCCGGTGACGCTGCCCGGGATGGAGTCGGTGGAGCGCCGCATGATCACGCAGGCGGGCGAGGGGCTGGGGGGGCGGCTGGTGCGGTGGGTGCGGGAGGCGCCGGACGAGGAGGTCGGGCGGATCCGCCCGTTCCAGCTTGCGGATCGGTGGAAGGTGAACCGCGCTGATCTGCTGGTGGCCTGCATGGAGGGGGTGCAGGCGGGGCTGTTCGTCATGCGCTGGGAGATCGTCTGCCCTGGCTGCCGCCAGAGCCCGAAGCGGCTGGAGACGCTGGCAGAGGTGGAGGCGGAGGCGCGGTGCCACGTCTGCGATCTGGCGTGGCAGGTCTCCTTTGATGACAGCGTGGAGGCGACGTTCTCGCCCTCTCCGGGGGTGCGGCAGGTGGACGGGGGGCCGTGGTGCAGCGGCGGCCCGGCGTGGAGCCCGCACGTCGCGGCGCAGCGGATCGTGGCGCCGGGGGAGACGGTGGAGCTGCCGGTTCCGGATCTTCCAGGCCATTACCGGGTCTTCATCCGGGGCGGCTCCGGGCGCCTGATCGATGTCGTGCCGTCCGCGCCTCCGCTGGAGGAGGGGGGCATGGTGGCACCGGGCGGGCGGGTGCCGGTGCAGAACGCCACCGACCGCGAGCTGCACGTCCGGCTGGATCAGCTCGACGATCCGGGCGTCTCGGCGTCGGCGCGGATCGTGACGGCGATGCCCGGCTTCCGCGAGCGCTTCTCGGCGCAGGTGCTCCGGCCGGGGCTGTCGATGGACATCCGGCGCATGACGTTCTTCTTCAGCGATCTTGCCGACTCCACCAAGCTCTACGCCGACATCGGCGACGCGGGCGCCTTCCGGGTGGTGCAGGATCACTTCGACGTGGTGATCCACCTGCTCCAGCAGCACCGGGGCGACATCGTCAAGACCATCGGTGACGCCGTCATGGCCATCTTCACCGACGAGGAGGACGGGCTGCGCGCCTCCGCCGCGATCCTGCTGGCCTTTGAACAATTCGTGCGCGAGACGCCCGATCGGGGGCGCACCCACATCAAGCTCGGCCTCTACAGCGGCCCCTGCTTCGCCACTGAGGCCAACCGGCGGCTCGACTACTTCGGCCAGACGGTGAACGTGGCGGCGCGGCTCCAGGGGCTTGCCCGCAGCGGAGAGCTGGTGGTGGAGGCGCACTGCGGCCCGATGCTGGAGGCGCAGGGGATGCTGCTGAGCGCGCCGGAGGACGCGGTGCTGAAGGGGGTGCGCGGGCCGGTGCGGGTGGTGCGGGCGCGGGTGCCGGAGATCGGGGCGGGGATGCCGCAGGCGGCCGCGCAGGCAGCAGGATAACCTCCGACCGGGGACATGAGCGAATGCCGTCGACCACCGGGGAACCCCGCCGTATTACCGTCTTCAGCAACAACGCCATGGCGCTCGACGGGCGCATCGGCGCTCAGGACTACCAGCACCTCGCCATCGGCACCGGCACCGATCTCGCCTGGATGAGCGTCCTGCGGGCGCGGGCCGACGCGGTGCTGGTGGGCGGGCAGACGTTCCGCCAATGGCCGCTGCCGCTGGTGCCGGACGGGGCGGCGATCGATCGGCTCAGGGCGAGCGGCTTCCCCGACGCCGATCACCCGCCGCTCGCGGGGCGGCGGTGGTGGAACGTTGTGATGAGCCGGGGGCTGGCGCTGCCCCGCGAGGGGCGTTTCTACCAGGACGCGCGGGTGCGCCCGCTGTTCCTGACCTCGGCTGCGGGCGGCCCGGACATGCCGGGCGAGACGGTGCGGGCGCCGGAGGTGACGGTGCCGTGGATCGTGGAGCAGCTGCAGGCGCGGGGCGTGGAGCGGCTGCTGATCGAGGGCGGCGGCGACATCCTCTACCAGTTCCTCGCCGCCGACGCCGTGGACGACATCTACGTCACCATCTGCCCCCGGCTGGTGGGCAGCCGGGGCGCGCCCAGCCTCGTCGACGGGGCCGGGTTCGGGCGGGAGATGCGGCTGGAATTGCGCCACCTCCACCGGGTCGGGGACGAATTGTACGCGCGCTACGGGGTCTGCCGGTGAACCCGTCCGGGTGGGCGCCCCTTGGCCTCATGCCTTTCCTGGAGGCAGAGGGGCCGATGCGCTGGCTGAACGCGCTGCTGCTGGCGATGCTGCTGTGCGGGGCGGGGGAGGCGGGGCTGCGTCAGCTGTTCCGGGGGCTGCGGCGGCTGGCGGCGCGCACGCCCACGCTCTCAGACGATCACCTCGTCGAGAAGATCCGGCTGCCGACCCGGGTGCTGGTGCTGGCGGGGGCGCTGCACATCGCCGCGCGGTACGCCGGGATCGGCTGGCTGATCGAGGGGCTGACGGTGGCCGAGTGGCTGCTCGGGACGTTTTTGATGGTGGAGGCCGCAGACACGCTGATCGTGGATCTGGTGATGGCCGACCGGCTGAAGATCCGCGTCCCGGTGCTGCTGCGGCAGGTGGTGAGCGGGCTGGTCTACACCGGGGTGCTGCTGGCGGTGCTGGGGCATGTCTCAGGGATGGACATCACGCCGCTGCTGGCGACGACCTCGGTGGCCTCGCTGGTGCTGGGCCTCGCGCTGCAGCAGCCGCTGTCCAACCTGTTCGCCGGGCTGGTGCTGCACCTCGATCGCCCGTTCCAGGAGGGGGACTGGGTGCTGGTCGGCGTGCGGGACATCAACGCGCGGGAGGGCCGGATCGAGGACATCGGCTGGCGCTCCACCCGGCTCCGCACGCTCTCCGGCGACAGCCTGATCCTCCCCAACAATTTTCTCATGGGCGCTGAGATCCTGAACTTCTCTGCGCCCAACCACCACACCGCCCGCCTCATCCCGATCGCCGTCTCGCCGCTGGTGCCGCCGGAGGCGCTGGAGGGCTGGGTGGTGGAGGAGCTGGCCGGGATCGACGGCGTCGTCCACGATCTGCCGGTGAAGGTGTGGCTCTCCCGCTTTGAGGCGACGGTCCACCATTACACGCTGAAGGTGTGGGTGGTGGACTTCGCGCGCCATGACGACATCGAGAGCGAGGTGATGAAGCGGATCTGGTACCGGCTCCAGCGCGAGGGCGTGCCGCTGCTGCTGGAGACGCCGGTGCGGCTGCTCCCGGGGCGATAGACGGCGGCTGAGATCCGGGCTACAGTCCACCCTGGAGGCGCGATGCAGGCGTCCGGACGGATCTCTCTGTGGGGCTGGTTGCTGCTAACGGGGTGTCAGCAGGAGTACGCGGTCACCCCCAAACCCCCCGAGGTCGATCCCGGGTCGGTGACGGACTGCGACTTCACGCGGGTCGGGGACACCGACTTCTACGAGTACGACTGCAACCCCGTCTTCACCACCACCGGCGAGGACTGGGCGCGCGACATCGGCACCACCGCCTTCGCCGTGACCGAGGTGCTTGGCCACCCCTTCTACCAGATGTGGTACCAGGGCGTCCCCGACAACACGCAGTACGGCGACTACGGCCTCGGCTACGCCGTCAGCGCTGAGGGCACCGACTGGGATCCCTCCCCGGCCAACCCCCTGCTCACTGAGTCCAACGCCAACGCCTTCGACGCCAGCAGCATGGACGCGATGCAGGTGGTGTGGGACCCGGAGACGGAGCAGTACGTCATGCTCTACCAGGGCGTCAACATCCCCGACAACAAGTGGGGCCTCGGCGTCGCCACCTCGCCCGACGGCCAGGACTGGACGCGCCTGGAGAGCAACCCGATCTTCGACCTCACTAAGCCGCAGGGCGACGTCCAGGGCTATTGCTGGCCGCTGGGCCTCACGCTCGGAGAGAAGTCCGGGTTCGAGGGCTACATCGCTGGGTACGATCGCAACAACGGCCCGTGCCAGGTCTACAAGATCGACGCCGACAACATCCGTGACTGGAACCCCGGAGACGTCCCCGCGCTGGAGGCGGGCGAGAGCGGCGACTGGGACGATCAGGGGATGATCTCGCTCGCCATCGCCTCGCTCTCAGAGAGCCGCTACATGTTCTACGTCGGCTTCGGCGACTGGGAGGATCACCCCGGCTACCGCACCTCGTCGAAGCAGTACCTCGGCTGGGCCACCCGCAGCAATGACGGCTGGGTCAAGGCCCGCGATCCGCTGCCGCTCAACCGCACGCAGAAGGGGGATGTGGGCGCGGTCGCGGCGGTCACCATCGGCCCGCGCATCCACCTCTGGATCACCGACGACTACGACGGCGTGCAGGCCGTCGGCTACTTCCTCTACGATCCGGAGCGGGGGGAGAGCGGCGCGACCGAGTGATATCAGCGCCCTGATAGACGCGGGGGGGGGAAGCGGGCTACAGTGCAGCATGGAGGTGCGATGCAGGCGACCGGGCGGCTCTCTCTGAAAATGTCCCTGTCTGCGCTCCCGCTGCTGCTGATCGGGTGTCAGCAGGAATATGAGGTGACTCCGAGGCCCCCCGAGGTCGATCCCGGGTCAGTGACGGACTGCGACTTCACGCGGGTCGGGGACACGGACTTCTACGAGTACGACTGCAACCCCGTCTTCACCACCACCGGCGAGGACTGGGCGC
>JBEIQZ010000929.1:0-1240 GCA_040376255.1 Alphaproteobacteria bacterium | reverse complement strand
GATCCCCCGTCTTTTGCCTTTTCCGTGCAGTCCGTGTTTCCGTGTTTCCGTGGTTGCGTTTTCTCCCCCCCTTTCTAAACCCCCAACCGTGGATCCTGCGGCCCATCCAACCTGAGCACCTCGACCCCGTGCCGTTCGAGGTACTCCAACCCGTTCTCCCCCGCGTACCCCCCCTGGATGACCAGCACCCGCACGATCCCGGCGTGGTGGATGAGCTTGGCGCACATCATACAGGGCTCCCCGGTGTTGATGAGCCACGCCCCCCTGCAGGCGATCCCGCCCGCCGCCGCGTTGCAGATGACGTTCATCTCGGCGTGGTGGCAGCCGATCTCCATGCGCGTCCCTGAGGTGACGCCCTGGACATCGCGCAGGCAGGTCTCTCCGCCGCAGAGCCGCCCGCCGCCGCGCGGGCCGCCGTTGTAGCCGTCGACGAGGATGACGTTCCGGACGGGGTCGAGGAGCAGCGCGCCGAACTTCCGGCGGGGGCAGTTGCTGGCCTCAGCGAGGACGAGGCACTGCTGGACGCGGATACGGATGTGCTTGTCTTTCATGGATGCTCCGGGCGCGACGGCTAACCTGCTCCTTCCGGCGCTGCTCCGGTTAAGCATCAGCCCCGCTGGAGCCGTGATGCCTGCTGCTGTCCCCGTCGCTGAACGGCTCGCTGAGTCGGTGCTGCGCTGCCGCTCGGTGCTCTGTGTGGGGATCGACCCGCACCCGGATCGGATGCCGCTGTTACCGGACATGGAGGCGGAGTCTGCGGCGCTGGAGGGTGTGTGGGGGGAGGACGCGGGGCTGGCGGTGCGGGCGAAGCAGGCGCTTGAGTTCGGGGAGGCGGTGATCGCGGCGTGCGCGGGGCGGGTCCCGGCGGTGAAGCCGCAGTCGGCGTTTTTTGAGGCGCTGGGGGCGCCGGGGATGGTGGCGCTCTCGCGGATCTGCCGGCGGGCGCGGGCGGCGGGGCTGCTGGTCATAATGGACGCGAAGCGGGGCGACATCGCCAGCACGGCGGCGGCCTATGCGCGGGCGTACTTCGGGCCGGAGGCGCCGTTCCCCTGCGACGCGCTGACGGTCTCTCCGTACCTCGGCCCGGACAGCATCGCGCCGTTCGTGGAGGCGTCGGCGGCGTCCGGGGGCGGGCTGTTCGTGCTGGTGCGGACGTCGAACGCCGGGGCGGAGGCGTGGCAGGCGCGGATCGCGGGGGAGGTGGCGGCGGAGGTGGAGCGGCTGTCCGGGGCGGAGGCGG
>JBEIQZ010000279.1:0-8009 GCA_040376255.1 Alphaproteobacteria bacterium | reverse complement strand
GGTAGAGGAGTTCAAGGAGATGGCGGAGGAGACAGAGACGTCTTGATGGGACGGAAAGGCAAAAGGCGGGATCACGACATCCTGCCTTTCGCATTTCACATAAACCCCCTCTACCAGACCCGCATCCACGGCGACTCCACCCCCTCCAGCCGGACAGTCCACCACCCTCCCCTGCCCTGCACCTTTACCCGCTCCCACCGCGTCCCGTCCGTCCTGAGCGTCCACACCTCCGGCCTGCGGGGCCAGCGGAACGACACTGAACCGGTGAGGCGTTCGAGCAGCGCCGCCCCCTGCCCGAGCGCGAGCGCCCCCGGCCCTCTGCTCCAGACGGTGCCATCGCGCCAGGAGCGGCCAACGACGGTGAGCAGCGCCTCCTGCGGGTCGGAGAGATCGCCCTGGAGGGCGGTGAGGGAGAGGGCGACGTTCTGGGGGACGGCGCTCTGGAGGAGGGGGGTCTGCTGGCCGGCGGTGGCGCCGAGGAGCGCGTGAACCTGCGGGGTCGCGACGCGGAAGACGCCGGGGTCGGTCTCCCAGGAGAAGGGGCCGGGCGGGGCGGGGATCGGGGCTTTGGGCAGGGGCGGCGGGGCGGGGGCGAAGGAGGTGCGGAGGACGGTGTCGAGCAGGGAGGCGGGGCTGACCTGCGGGTCGAGCCAGAGGCCGGCGGGCTCGGAGAGATCGCGGAGCAGGCCGTCGGCGCTCCACCAGCGGACGTGGCGGCGGGCGGGCGGGGCGGGATCGTCGGCGCGGTAGAGGGCGGCGGCGGCGGGGAGCTGCGCCCAGACGTTGAAGCGCCCGGCGAGGTCGAGGGCGCCGCCGGGGCCGTCGGGGGCGCGGTCGTAGCGGCTGTGGCTCCAGGCGAACCAGATCACGGCGTCGATCTGCTGGCGCTGGGCGAGGGCGGCCCAGAGGAGCGGGGCCTCCTGGGCGTAGCGGTTGGGGAAGCCGTGGTTGAGCTCGGAGATTGTGCAGGGGCGTCCCTCCTGGCACCAGGCGAGGCGCTCCAGCAGGCGGCCGGGGGCGCGGATGAGCGAGGTGTTCTGGAAGGCGAGGCTCTCGGCGGGCGGGTCCCAGTAGAGGTGCAGGTCGGTGACGTCGCAGTCGGAGAGCAGCGCGTCGGCGGGGGGCAGGCCGAAGGAGGTGTTGCAGATGGAGGGGGCGGTGAAGCCCATGTCGCGGAACAGGGCGAGCAGGCGGCGCTGGTGGGCGCGCTCCAGATCGCTGTAGAAGGTGACGAGATCGGCGGCGCGCTGGACGGGGAACAGCTCGGATCGGCTGCGGAGGAACGGCTCGCGGCTGACCGAGGCGAGGTCGAGCGACTCGCCGGGGAGCAGGCCGCCCCGGCTCTTTGCGGCCCAGGCGGCGGAGAGCGCGCCGTCCTTGCCGTACTTCTGGAGCAGCCAGGCGTTCCAGAGATCGTCGAGCGCGCGGCGGTGCATCGGCGGCAGCCGCTCGATGGAGCCGGTGTGCCAGGCGACGAGCAGGCTGTTCTCGTTGTTCAATTCGATGAGCGCCACCGCCGGATCTTCGCTGTAGCGCCGTCCGGTGTACGGGTTCACCCGGTCGTAGAGCGCCCGCAGCCACCGCTCCTCCGCCGCCTGCCACTCAGGCCGGAACTGCACGACGAGCTTGTTGCCCACCGGCACCCCGTCGGGGAACAGGACGCCCTCGGCGGGCCGGAAGCTCCGCCGCGTCAGCCCCTCCAGCAGCACATAGACGCCGGCCTTCCCCAATTCTGCGACGAACCGATCCAGCCGATCCAGCCACCCCGGATCGGCCAGCGGGCGCCCCGGCTCCCCCCGGTCGGGCGCGGGGAGGAAGCCGTCGTCGTCGATGTGGTGCAGCCGCACAAGGTTGAACCCCGCCCCCGCGATGGCCCGCGCCTCCGCCTCCGCCAGCTCAGGCGGCGGCAGCGCCCCCTCCCCCACGAGGTTCACCCCCCACAGCCGCCCCGTCAGCCGCCCGCCCGCCGCCCGGATCGGCACTAGCACCGGCCCGCGCACCCGCGCCGCCTCCGGCATCGGCAATTCTGCGTCCACCGGGATCGCGAAGGCGTAGCCCTCCGGCCCCGCCGCCGGGATCTCCTGCACCGGGATCGGGGCCTCCGGCGAGATCGCCGCCGCCAGCAGCGCCAGCCGCAGGTTGCCGGGGCGCCCGCGCAGCTCCATCCGCTCCACCGCAACCCCCGGCCACGACAGCGGCACCGTCAGCAGCGACGCCGTCAGCAGATCGCCCCCCGCGTTCACCCCCAGCGGCACCGGATCGGCGCTCCGCCCCGTCGCCCCCGCCCACGCCGGCCACGCCTGCTCCCCGACGAGCCACTTCACCTGCTGCCGCTGCCCGCCCGAGTAGTAAAGCACCGCGTCCGCCGCGATGTCCCGCGCGCCCAGATCCCCGTACCCCGCCGTCAGCAGGTACAGCGTCTGCCCCGCCGCCTGCACCGGGATGTTCACCACGCCCTGCTGCGGCAGCAGCACCGCGTCCGGGTCGGCCCGCAGATCCGGCGCCATCCCCGCCGGCAAGGCGAAGGGGAGCCAGGATTGCATCCGATAATAAATCTGCTTTTTGGATAGATCCTCTACGAACAGGTCGTGGTTGTAAAAAGTCTCCAGCGGGATGATCGCGCCGACAGGCCGGGGAGCGGCGAGGGCGAAGGAGAGGAGGAGCCAGGGCATCGGGAGGACTATCCCATTCGCCGCCCGTGGACGCTCAGCGCCGCAGCAGGCTCCGCTCCTCGGGGGCGCCCAGCCACCACCCGATCCCCGCCACCGCCGCCGCCGCCCCTCCCCCCGCCACCACCGCCGCCACCGGCGGCAGCCCCGCCTGCCCCACCCCCCACACCGCCCCCAGCGCCGCCGCCCCGATCCCCGCCACCTTCCAGAGCCCCGCATGGAACGGGTGGAGGCCGAGCCGCTTCCAGACCTGCCAGCCGCCCATGAGGTTCGCCGCGATCAGCGCCGCCGAATTGGCGATCGCCGCCCGGTCGCCCCGAAGCGCGGCAGGAGGATCAGCGAGAGCAGCAGGCTGGTGGCCGTCGCGACGATCCCGTTCTTCAGCGGATCGCGCGTGTTCCCGCTCATCAGCAGCAGGTAGTTGACGCTCCCGGCGACGGTGGCGATCACCCAGCCCGCCGCCGCGATCCGCATCGCCGGGCCGCCGCCTCCGTGCCGGAGGGCCAGATGTCGAGCACCGCCTCCGGCATCACCAGCATCGGCGCGAGCGCGGGCAGCATCCCGATCAGGGCGAGCCGGATGACGAACCGGTAGCGCGACTGGAGGCCCTCCATGTCCCCGGCGGCGTGGCGGGCGGCGATGATCGGCGCGAACATGCCGTTGAGCGAGGCGAGCGGCAGGCCCAGCAGCGGCGCGAGGATCGCCACCGGCCCGTAGATCCCGGCCTCCTCCGGCGACTTCAGCCCCGGCAGCAGCACCTGATCCAGATAGCCGTAGGCTCCCGCGAGGAGCGCCTGCGCCCACATCGGCCACGTCCGCCCCAGCAGATCCGCCAGCGGCTCGCGTGGCGCCGCCCACAATTCTGCTGCCAGCCCCGGACGCTGCCGCAGCAGCAGCCACACCGCCGCCGCCGCCCCGAGCGCCATCGACCCGGCCCAGGCGATAGCTGCCGAGAGCAGCCCCAGCCGCCCCAGCATCGGGATCAGGATCGCGAGCTGCCCCACCGGCCAGAGCAGCATCAGTACCAGCACGCGGGGCCGGAGATCCAGCCACCCCTGGCTCGCGGTCACCGCGCACATCCGGATCGCCGCCAGCGGCATCGCCAGCGCGAACCAGAGGAACAGCGCCTCGCCCCCGCCCATCCACCGCCCGAACCACCCCGCCCCCGCCCACATCACCGCCCCGAGCGCCGCCGACGCCCCGACCGACCCGATCAGCGCCGACTTCAGCGCCGCCGCCCCCTGCCCGGTGGAGATCCGCCGCAGCAGATCGTTCTCCGCCCCCACCTGCCCCAGCAGCCCCAGCCACAGGATCATCCGGCGGAAGGCGCCGTACAGCCCGTAGTCCGCCAGCGACAGCCAGCGGTTCAGGTACATGTCCAGCACCAGCGACATCGCGTTGCCGATCAGCGTCCCCGGCATGGAGAGCCGGGCGCCGCGCACGATCCGGCTCAGATCCTCCTGCTTCTCCTCTGCCTCCCCGTCTGCGGCTGTTCCCATCGGCGCCATGTAACCGCTGCTCATGTGATCGCTGCCCGGTTACCCTCCCTCATGCGGCTCCTCATCACCGGCGGCGCGGGTTTCATCGGCAGCAACCTCATCCACCTCCTGCACCGGGAGCGCCCCGCCTGGGAGGTCTGGAACCTCGACCGCCTGACCTACGCCGCGAACCCGCAGACCGTCGCCCGCCTCGCCCGCCTCCCGCGCCACCGGCTCATCTGCGGCGACGTCGCCGATCCCGTCTGTGTGGCTGCCTGCATGGACGTGGACGCGGTGGTGAACATGGCCGCCGAGTCCCACGTCGACCGCTCGCTGGAGGATGCTGCGCGCTTCCTGCAGACGAACGTCCTGGGTACGCAGGTTCTGTTGCAGGAGGCGACCCGGCGCCGTATCCCGCGCTTTTTGCAGGTCTCCACCGACGAGGTCTACGGCGAGGTGCTGGCGGGGCGCTCCGGCGAGGACAGCCCGCCCGCGCCGTCGAACCCCTACGCAGCCTCGAAGGCGGGCGCCGATCTGCTGGTGCAGGCGTGGCACCGCAGCCACGGCCTCCCGGCGCTGATCACGCGCTGCGCCAACAACTACGGGCCATACCAGCACCCGGAGAAGCTGATCCCGCGCCTGATCCTGCGCGCCCTCCGGGGGGAGCCGCTGCCGATCTTCGGGGACGGGGCGCAGGTGCGCGACTGGATCCACGTCGAGGATCACTGCCGGGGGCTGCTCGCCGCGCTGGAGCACGGGGCGCCGGGGCGGACGTACAACCTCGGCGCGGAGGAGGAGCGGACGAACCTCGCGGTGGCGCGGGCGATCCTCGGCCACGTCGGGGAGACCGGGGCGCGGATCGCGCACGTCGCGGATCGGCCCGGCCACGACCGGCGCTACGCGGTGGACGCCGGGCGGGCGCGGCGGGAATTGGGCTGGGCGCCGCGACACCGGTTCGACGCGGGGCTGGCAGAGACGGCGGCGTGGTATGCTGCAGAGCGGGCGTGGTGGGAGGGGCTGGAGCCGACATGAAGGGGGTCATCCTGGCGGGCGGGCGGGGGACGCGGCTGTACCCGCTTACGAAGGCGACGAACAAGCACCTGCTCCCGGTGGGGCGCGAGCCGATGATCTACCACCCGATCCGCCAGTTGCTCAGCGCGGGCATCACCGAGATCCTCGTCGTCACCTCGACCGACCACATGGGCGACGTCGTCCGCTGCCTCGGGAGCGGCGAGGAATTCGGCTGCCGCCTCACCTGGCGCGTGCAGGAGCGCGCCGAGGGGATCGCCCACGCGCTGGCGCTCGCGGAGGGCTTCGCCGGCGGAGCGCGCATCTGCGTCATCCTCGGCGACAACATCTTCGAGTACAGCATCGCCCCCTTCGCCGACGCCTTCCGGCGGCAGGATCGCGGGGCGCGGGTGCTGCTCAAGCAGGTGGGCGACCCCGAGCGCTACGGCGTCGCCGCCCTCGACGAGCTGAGCGTCATCGGCATCGAGGAGAAGCCCGAGCACCCCCGCTCCGATCACGCCGTCGTCGGCCTCTATTTTTACGATCAGCAGGTGTTCGACGACATCCGCCAGATCGGGCGCGGGCGCCGCGACGAGTACGAGATCACCGCCGTCAACAACCGCTACATCGCCCGCCGCGAGCTGCAGTACGATTTCTGTCAGGGCGCCTGGACCGACGCCGGGACGTTCGAGTCGCTGATGGAGGCCAACCGCATCCTGTTCCAGAACGGGAACCGGATCCTGTCGCGCCCCGGACCGCCTCAATCCACATCATAACCGAGGTTCGGCGCCAGCCAGCGCTCCAGCTCCGCCACCGGCATCCCCTTCCGGCGCGCGCAGTCCTCGATCTGATCGCGCCCGAGCCGCCCGACGAGGAAATACTCGCTCATCGGGTGGGCGAAGACGACGCCGCTGACGGTGGCAGCGGGGAGCATTGCGAAGCTCTCTGTCAGCGTGGCGACGGCGTCGGCCCCCAGCATGCGCCAGAGCGTGGCTTTTTCGGTGTGATCGGGGCATGCGGGGTAGCCGGGGGCGGGCCGGATGCCGTAGTAGCGGCCCCGGATCTGATCCTCGATGCTCAGATCCTCGTATTTTCCGTACTCCCAGCGGCAGCGCATGCGGTTGTGGAGCCACTCGGTCCCCGCCTCCGCCAGCCGGTCCGCGAGCGCCTTGACCATGATCGAAGTGTAGGGATCGTTGGCGGCCTCGTGCTGCGCGGCGAGCGCGTCAGCGCCGATCCCGGCGGTCACGACGAACAGGCCGATGCTGTCGGGCTGGGTGGCGGAGATCAGGTCGGAGAGGCAGGGGTACCGCCCGGTGTGGTGCGGCTCCTGGCGGCGGAGGAAGTGCAGGGTGGCGCCGGGGCCGCCGTCGACGCCCTCCAGCACGACGTCGTCCCCCGCGCGGCGGGCGGGGAAGAAGCCGTAGCGCGCCTTCGCCCGGATCAGCCCCCCGTCGATGAGCTGCGCGAGGAGCGCCTGCGCGTCCTTCCAGAGCGCCTGCGCGGCCCGGCCCTCATCGGAGTCCTCTTCGAGCAGGCGGCGCCAGTGGCCGGTGATCTCCCAGGTGCGGAAGAACGGCCCCCAGTCGATCCATCGGGCGATCTGGCGCAGATCGAGGTCGAGCTCCTCCACGCCGAAGCGGTCGGGGAGCGCCGGGGTGTCCTGAAGGATCGGCGCGGCGGCGCGGGCCTCGATCAGCGAGGTGAGCGGCGCCTGCGACTGCCGCTCCTTCCAGCGGCGGCGGCTCTCCGCCTGCTCGTCGCGGTTGGCCTGGATGGCGGCCTCCCGATCCGGGCCGACCATGCGCCCGACGACCGGGACGGCGCGGCTGGCGTCCTTCACGTGCCAGACCGGCCCGCTGTAGCCGGGGGCGATCTTGACGGCGGTGTGGCGCGGCGAGGTGGTGGCGCCGCCGATCAGCAGCGGGACGGCGAAGCCCTGCCGCTCCATCTCGCGGGCGACGTGAACCATCTCGTCGAGCGAGGGCGTGATCAGGCCCGACAGCCCGATGATGTCCGCGTTGATCTCGCGGGCCTTCGCGAGGATCTTGTCGGCGGGCACCATCACGCCCATGTCGATGATCTCATAATTGTTGCAGCCCAGCACGACCCCGACGATGTTCTTCCCGATGTCGTGGACGTCGCCCTTGACGGTGGCCATGAGGATGCGACCCTGCGCGCGCCCCGCCGAGCCGTCCTTGCGGGTGAAGTGCGGTTCGAGGCGGGCGACGGCTTTTTTCATGACGCGGGCGCTCTTGACGACCTGCGGCAGGAACATCTTCCCTTCGCCGAACAGATCCCCGACCCGGCTCATCCCCGACATCAGCGGCCCCTCGATGATCGACAGCGGCGTGTCGTAGCCGGAGCCCGGCGCCATCGCCTCGTCCATGTCCGCCTCGATCCAGTCGGCGTCCCCGACCAGCAGCGCATGCCCGATCCGCTCCTTCAGCGGCAGCGCGCGCCACGCATGCTGCACCTCAGCCTGCTTCTGGACGCCGGAGTTGTCGGTTTCGCGGCTCCACGCGATCAGCCGATCCGTCGCGTCGGGGTGCCGGTCGAGCAGCACATCTTCCACCAGCCCCCGGAGATCGGCGGGGATCTCATCGTAGACAGCGAGCTGCCCGGCGTTGACGATCGCCATGTCCAGCCCCGCCTGGATCGCGTGGTACAAAAAGACCGCGTGCATCGCCTCGCGCACCCGGTCGTTGCCCCGGAAGGCGAAGGAGACGTTCGACACGCCGCCGCTGAACCGGCAGCGCGGGAATTCAGCCTTCAACTGGCGCAGCGCCTCCATGAACGAGATCGCGTAGGTGCTGTGCTCGGCGATGCCGGTGCCGACGGTGAGGATGTTAAG
>JBEIQZ010000806.1:0-1800 GCA_040376255.1 Alphaproteobacteria bacterium | reverse complement strand
GAAGATCTCCGGCCCCGCATCTACAAAGTTCAGCGAGCTCCGGTGCGTCATCACCTCCCCCGCCCCGGATGGGAACGCCGACCACCCCCACTCCAGCCGGTTCAGCATCGCCGCCCGGCTCCCGATCACCCCCTTCGGCCGCCCCGTGCTGCCCGAGGTGTACAGGATGTTCAGCCGATCCTCCCCGCTGTCCTCCCCGCTGTCTTTTCCTCCAGCTTCCTCCCCGCCGTCCTCCTCCCCGCTGTCCGCCCATATCAGCGGCACCTCCGGCGTCCACCCGGACGCCCGCCCGACCACCGCCGCCCGGAGCCCCGCGTCCCCCGCGATCATCGCCTGCCGATCCGGCGGATAGGCCGGATCGACCGGGACGTACACCCCACCGGCCCGCATGATCCCCAGCACCGCCACGACCGAATCCACAGAGCGCGGCAGGCACACCCCCACCGCATCGCCCCGCCGCACCCCGCGCCCCCGCAACGCACCCGCGATCCCGTCCGCACGGCGCAGCAGCGCGCCGAAGCTCAGGCTCCCGGCGCTGCTGATCAGGGCAGGCCGATCCGGATGCGCCCGGCAGATCGTGGTCAGGAGGCGGGTGAGCGACATGAGGCGGTTCCCGTTGAGGCGACAGCCTATCCCGACGACGGGCGGATTGGCGCTGCTCCGGGACAGATACCATTCAGATACCATTTAGATACCATTCAGATACCATATGGATACTATAAAGATACCATCTGGATACCGTGTTGCTGAGAGCGCAACAACCGGCTACCCGTCTGGCATGTCTCCTCACCCCGGACAGCTCCTCCGCGAAGGCTTCCTCACCCCCCTGGGCATCACCCCCGCCGGGCTCGCGCGCGGCCTCGCCGTCGAGCGCAGCACCGTCAGCCGCCTGCTCGCGGGGCGGCAGGGCATCACCCCTTTGCTGGCGGCCCGGCTCGGACGCTACTTCCAGGTGCCTGCGCTCTGGTTCCTCCAGATGCAGGCCGCCTTCGACGCAGAGCAGATCAGCGCCGATCCCTCCCTCACGGCAGGCGTGACCCCCCGCCCCCGCGACCGGAATTTCCTGCTGACGCCGGGCGGCGCCCGCCCGCTCGGCGCGCGCTCACCGGCGCCGCCCGGCCCGGCGCGGATCGATTATGGCGCCTTCGACCGGGACGCACCTGCCCCCGCGCTGGCTGAGCCGGTCGTCCGACAGGTCGACCACGGCGGCGGCGCTGTCGCGCTCGTCTGCGGTGCGCCGTGAGCAGCGCCCTTGACGGGCTGCGGGGCGTCGTCCACCCCGATCTGCTGGAGCGGACCGCGCGCATCTCGCGCGATCTCACCGCGCTCGGCGTGCCGCATGCGCTCGTCGGCGGCCTGGCTGTGGGGTTCTACGGCCACCCGAGGGCGACTAAGGATGTGGACTTCATCGTCGGCCCCGAGGCATTCGAGCGGACGACCCCCTTCCTGATCTACCGCCGGGAGCTGGCGGAGGTCGCGCGGGTCGGCTTCTCGGATCTGATGGCCATCCCGCTGGCGTTCCCGTGGCTGGCCGGGGAGCTGTCCCTGAGCGCGGCGCCTCAGGGCGCAGACGCGCCTCCCCGGGGGGACGCTGTCCCCGTCATCTCGCTGCCGGGGCTCGTCCTGATGAAGCTCCTGGCGTTCCGCCCGCAGGACAGGGCTGACATCACGGCCCTGCTCCAGGACAATGACACCCGGATCGCAGACGTGAGCGACTACCTGGCAGATCGGGCGCCGGAGCTGCTGATCCGCCTCGGCGAGCTGCTGACGGTGCGGTGATATCAGCGCGCATGAAATGCG
>JBEIQZ010000295.1:0-7711 GCA_040376255.1 Alphaproteobacteria bacterium | reverse complement strand
CGCCGGATGCCCGCCGTGTCCACCAGCCGGTACCGCTGCCCATCCTCCTCGATCACCGAGTCGGTCGCGTCCACCGTGGTGCCAGGGTTGTTGTCAACGACATGCCGCTCCTCCCCGCAGAGCCGGTTGAGCAGCGTCGACTTGCCGACGTTCGGCTTCCCCAGCACCGCGACCCGGATCTCGCCGTCCGTCTCCTCAGCCTCCTCGCCGTTGTCGGCGGGAAAGTGCGCCGCGACCGCCGTCATCAGCTCATAGGTTCCACGGCTGTGCTCGGCGGAGATGCCGATCAGATCGGAGAACCCCAGCTCCCAGAACCCGTGGATCTCGTCGTCGTGCGACAGCGTGTCGCACTTGTTCACCGCCACCACCACCGGCTTCCCCGCCTGCCGCACCATCGCCGCAGTCGCCTGATCCGCCGGGGTGATGCCCGCCTGACGGTCGACGAGGAAGATGATCACGTCCGCCTCATCCATCGCCACCTCCGACTGGCGGCGCATGGAGGCGTAGAGGTTGTCATCAGGGTCAGGATCGAACCCGCCAGTGTCGATCAACAGGTAGTCCCGCTCCTCCCAGGCAGCGGTCTCATAATTGCGGTCGCGGGTGACACCGGGACGATCATGCACGAGCGCCTTGCGCGTGCCGGTCAGACGGTTGAACAGGGTGGACTTGCCCACATTGGGCCGTCCGACTATCGCTACAACGGGAAGCATCCCCGTCTGTATTTCGATCCGGCTCAGTCTGCCAGCTCAGTCTGCCGGCAGCTCAGTTCGCCAACGCCCGGATCAGGTTCAGCATCGTCGTCTTCATCGAGGTCTGCATCCCCATCCGCACCATCGAGGACGGCACCGGCAGGCTGACCACCGTCCGGATGCGCAGCGTCACCTCAGTGCCGCCCTCGACCTGGCGGAGGTTCCACTCCGAGTGGTACTCGGTCATATAGCTGCTCTCCATCAGCGACTCCTGCACGCCGCCCTGCGTCCGGCAGCGCAGCGCGCGGTAGTCCATCGTGCTGCCGAGGATGCGCGAGGAGGTCACCACCTCATCGCAATTCCCCTGGCGCCCCACCACCTGCGAACGGATCACGTCCGGCGCCAGCGTCGAGCAGCGCGACGGATCCATCACGATGGCCCGGATATCAGCCTCAGTCGCAGAGGCCGGATCGATCACCATCTGCACCTGCACTGAGCCGTCCGAGAATGACTGACAGTTGACCACCGGCTCAGCCGCCTGTGCCGCTCCAACCACCGTCATCACCACACCCAGTATCAGACCAATCATCGACGCTCCCTGTCTTCCGCTCTCTTTATACCATCCGGTCAGTAACCGCTACACCCGTGCGTAAAATTTTTCGCACATGGGGCGGGGGCGGGGGCTACTCCGGCTTTCCGGACACCTCGATGACAAGTTTGACCTCGTCCCGGTTCTTCAGCGCGCCCGCCATCGCGGAGAACGGCTGGAACCCGAAGCTGCTCTGCTTGAACTTCAGCGTCCCTGAGGCGCTGAACCGGGCGCCGTCCCCGCTGATTTTCATCCGGATGGTCACCGTCTGGGACTTGCCATGCACTGAGAGCGCGCCGGTCACTGTGTAGCGATCCCCGTCCTGCGCGCAGCCGGTCGAGCGGAAGCTGATCTCAGGGTAGTGCGCGGCGTCGAGCTGGCTGCTGCCGATCATGTGATCCCGCACCTCAGCGCGCTGGCTCTCCGAGAGCGTCGTGTCGTAGCCCACCCGCGTCCGCCACTCCGGGGCGTCGTTCTGGAGGCTGTTGACCGGCACCCGGATGTCGATGCTGCAGGCGCTCAGATCGTCGGGGCTCCACACCACCGTCCCCGTCCACCCCTTCGCCACGATCACATGATCGTGCGAAAGCCCCGCTGCCAGCGTGTCCGGATCCTTGTAGACCTGCACATAGATCGCCCCCGCCCCCGGATCGAGCCGGTAGCGCACCGGGGCCGCCGGGGCCGCCTGCGCCGGGGTCGCTGCGGGGGTCGCCTGCGCTGTGGCGATCTGGGTCGGGGTCGCCTGCGCTGTGGCGGGCGTCGCGGGCGTCGGCGCGCCGGGGGCGGCGGGCGTCGCGGGCGTCAGAGCGGTGGCGGCCGCTGAGGGCGTCACAGCGGGCGTCGCGGAAGTCACAGCGGGCGTCGCAGGCGTCGTTGCCGGGGTCGCTTCCGGGGTCGCTGCCGGGGTCGCTGCCTCCGCCGGAGTGGTGGACGCAGGTGCAGACGCAGGTGTCGCGAGGGGATCAACGGGCGTGGGCGCAGGGGCGGGGGTGGGATCAGAGCAGGCGAGCGCGAGGAGTATCAGCATGGTGCAATGCTACCACATCTCCGGATCAGCGGCAGCGAGGCTCAACCCCGGCTCAGCCCTCCAGCCCCGTCGCCCGCTCCGCCCCCGTCTCGATCAGCACCGCCGCCATCTGCTCAATAAGACCGAAGTCGAGCGCCAGCAGATCGGTGTCTGTCAGCCCGAGCGCCAGCGAGTAGCGCGCAAGCAATTCGCGCTCCTCCTCTGAGATCTGCCCGTCCATGTGCGCGAGCAGCAGCGCGAACTTCATGAACATCAGCCGGTGCTCCAGCGAGGGCAGCGCTGCCGCCAATTCCTCCGGCGTGATGGGATCGGCGGCCCCCTCCCCGAATTCGGTGGCGATGTCCTGCAACAGCACCAATTCCTGCGGGTGCAGGCCGTCCGACCCGGCGAGCATGTGGAGTCCACGGACGATGGCGCGGGCTTCGGGCGCCTCCAGATCAGAGACAGGGAAGAGCTGCATGCTCAGGAAGGTATCCTGCCGGATTACTTGGGCGCAACCACCAGCTCATTCTTCACGGTGTACCCGGCGGCCTTGATGTTGGCGACGCGCTCGGCTGCGGAGCGCTGATCGGCGGTGCCGACCTGACCGCGCAGGTAGATGGTGCGGGAGGCGTTGTCGGACTCGACCCGGATGCGGGCAGAGTCGATGGTGGTGTCGGCCATCAGGCTCGTCTTGACGTCGATCGCCTGCGCTGTCGCGTCGGCCTTGCCCGCCACCTGCGCCGCGCCCTCGGCCACCTTCTCCGTGGCGTTCACCGCGCCCTCGACGACCTTCTCCGTCGTGTTCACCGCCGCGTCCTTCGCGACATCCTTGACCTCGCGGGCGACCTCGCGGGTCTCCTCACCGACCTTCTGCGCGGTGTTCGCCGCCTGCTTCGCGTCCTGCTTGACGCCGTCCGCCGTGTTGCCGCAGGCGATCAGAGAGGACAGAACCAGAAAAGATACAACATTGAAAAAACGCATGATGGACTCCGCCTGCCCCTGGCTATCCCGTACCGATGGCGCAGGCTACACATCCCGCATGCTCCCCGTCCTGCCCGCCCTGCTCACCCTGCTCGCCCTGCCCGCCCTGCCCGCCTGCGCCGGAGAAAAACCCGCCCCGCGCGAATGCAACGGATCCGCCGATCTCTGCGACCGGCGCCTCGACGATCTCACCCTCCCCGCCACCCACAACAGCATGTCCAACGCCGCCGACGGCTGGCAGATCCCCAACCAGGAGTACGGCCTCCAGCGGCAGCTCGACGACGGCATCCGGGGGATGCTCCTCGACACCTACGCGTGGGAGGGCGACCGCTGGTTCTGCCACGGCTACTGCGAGCTCGGCGCGCTCCGCATGTCTGAGGGCCTCGCCACCCTCCGCACCTTCCTCGACGACCACCCCGACACCGTCCTGATCCTCATCCTCGAAGACCACCTCGACGCCGCACAGACCGCCCTCGCCTTCGACGAAGCCGGACTCTCCTCCGAATTCGTCCCGCTCCCCCTCCCCTCCCCCCTCCCCACCCTCGCCGACCTCATCGACGCCCGCACCCGCCTCCTCGTCGTCTCCGAGTCCACCGACGCCTGGCAGGTCTTCTCAGACACCCCCTACAGCTTCACCTCAGTCGAAGAGATGGACTGCTCCCTCAACCGGGGCAGCGCCGAGAACCCCCTGTTCCTCGTCAACCACTGGGTCGAAGATCCCTTCCCCGACCCCGCCCTCTCAGCCGGGGCCAACACCTGGGACGTCCTGAACGCGCGCATGGAGGAGTGTATGACCGCACGCGGGCGAAAACCGACGCTGTTCGCCGTCAACCACTACTCCACAGGAGCCCTGTTCGACGTCACTGAATAACCCCTCCCCCTCCGAAAAAACCCAGGCACCAACAAGAAAGGCATCAACGCGAACGCCCGCGCATAGCACCCGCTCCCCCGCAGCACCTCATTGTCACAGGCGTCCCCCTTCCCGTCGCCGTCGTTCTCATCCTGCTGCTTCGGGTTGATCGTATCCGGGCAGTTGTCGCAGAGATCCCCGATCGTGTCCCCGTCGCGATCGTCCTGGCTGCTGTTCGGCAGCTCCAGGCAATTGTCGCAGGCGTCACCGATGGTGTCGCCGTCTGAGTCGAGCTGATCGGCGTTGCTGTCATAGGGGCAGTCATCGCAGACATCGCCGAGGCCGTCGCCGTCCGAGTCGATGCCTTCGGGGTCATAGTCCTCCGGGCAGGCGTCGCAGGGGTCGCCGATCCCGTCGAAATCGGTGTCGATCTGATCGATGTTGACGCGGGAGATGCAGTTGTCACAGACGTTGCCGACGCCATCGCCGTCCGTGTCGGTGAGATCCTCAGAGGGGACGTCATCGCAGTTGTCGCAGGCGTTCCCGATGCCGTCGCCGTCGTCATCGCCCTGATCGGGGTTGTAGACGGTCGCGCAGTTGTCGCACTCGTTGCCGATGGCGTCGAAGTCATCGTCGGCCTGGTGCGGGTTCTCCAGGCCGGGGCAGTTGTCGCAGACGTCGCCTGCGTTGTCGTGATCGCTGTCCTCCTGCCCGATGTTGGGATCGAACGGGCAATTGTCACAGGTGTCGCCGAGGGTGTCGAGATCGAAGTCGGCCTGATCGTTGGCGATGTAGACGCAGTTGTCGCAGAGATCCCCGGTGTCGTCGCAGTCGATGTCGGCCTGATCGGAATTGGAGATGCTGGGGCAGTTGTCGCAGGAGAAGAGGATCGTGCGGTCGGGGGTGCCCTCCTCGGAGAGGATGACGATCTGGCCGGTGGAGAAGCCGTCCTCGTCGGTGTCCTGCCCGATGACCGGGTAGTCGCAGCCGAAGGACGTATAGTCATAGTACCAGTCGCCGTTGACCTCGGTGCAGCCGGGGAGGCTCTGATCGACGAGCGGCTCGTCATCGACGTCGATGTTGTTGCAGTTGAGATCCTGAGTGGCGTTCCCGGCGCACTGGGCATGCGCCGGGGCGACCAGCCAGGGGAGACAGAGCAGCACAAACACAGAAAGGCTCATTTCTTCTCCTCAGGCTTCTTCTCCTCAGGCTGCTCCTCAGGCTCATCCTGCTCCCGGAACTGATCGGGATCGATCTTCTCCTCCTCACCGGGCTTCGGGGGCGGCTTCGGCTCGGGCTTCGGCTCGGGCTTCGGGAGCGGCGGCAGCGGCTTGATGGCGGCCTTCTCGCCGTCCCAGGGGCGCTTGACCTCCTTGCTGTAGACCGGCTCGGGGTCGCCGGGCTGCCAGCGGTCGATGATCGTGAAGACGACGCGGCGGTTCTCGGCGAGGGAGGTCTCGTCGGTGCCGAGGTTCTTGGGGTCGACCTCGCCCATGGAGCGGGTCGACATGCGGGAGGGGTGGACGCCGCGCACAACAAGCTCGCGCCAGATCGCGTTGGCGCGGCGGAGCGAGAGGTCATAGTTATAGTAAAAGCTCCCCTCTTCGGAGGCGTGACCTTCAATAACAATATGCAGGATCTCGGGGTGCTCCGCCATGATCTGCGCGACCTGCTCCAGCGTCGGCAGCGAGACGGGCAGGATGACATCCTTGCCGAACTCGAACTGGATCGGGTCGCGGATGATGATCTGATCCTGCTCGATGCGGGCGAGCTCCTGGGGCTTCCACTGGACGACCACCGGCTCGGGCTCGATCTCGGGCTCCGGGACCTCGGTGATGTCGGGCGGCGGGGGCCGCACATCGACGACCACCTCAGGCTCCGGGGCGCGCGGGGGGTGGAGGTACATCACCTGCGCGCCCATCCGGTAGTCGGTGGTGCCGTAGCCCTCGGTGAGGCCGGTGCCGAGGAACAGATCCACGCGCACCTTCGGGTTGGACTGGAAGCGCAGCCCGCTCATCAATTCGGCGTTGTTCTCCGCCCCGCCCTGCAGCAGCGCGAGCGCGCCCATGCGCCCGGTGACGCCCGTCCACAGCAGCACGTCGTCCCGGTACAGCGCGTAGGAGAGCGCCACGTCGGTCACGATCTCCGGCCCCAGCAGCAGATCCTCGTCCGTCTCCTGGGTCTTCCGCAGCATCGTCCCGAGATCGGCCAGCACGCCGAGCCGCCACCAATTGAACGCCATCGTCCCGCCGATCAGCCCGCGCGGATCGGACTCCCCGCGCCAGCTCTCCGGGGTGCTGGTCGGCAGCATCAGATCGGCCTGTACGCCGAACAGCACCGGCCCGACCGCGCCGATGCGCGCCCGGCCGCCGAGCACCATGTCGCCCGCGCCGAGCCCGTCGGCGGCGAGCGTGTAGATGTCGCTGTTGCCCTGGTTGCTGATCGGGATGCTCGCGTGGAGCGCCAGCCAGCGGCTCGCGTCCACCTCGACGCCGAGATCCAGCGTCGTGCGCCCGCCGATCACCGCGCCCACGTCGTCACCGGCGCGGTACAGGATCAGCGGCGCCCGCTCGAACTGGAGCATCGTCCCCACGCGCCACGCGCCCGGCCCCAGCACCTCCGGGCTCCCCACGCCCGGCAGCGCCGTCGGCGACCAGTACGGGCGCACCAGCTCGATGTCCATCGAGTAGCCCGCCGCCGCAGCCTGCCCCGCCCACAGCCCGATAAGGATACCGATCATGGGATCACGCCGGTCACACCCACATAGATCGACGGCGCCACCGGCGACGGGTTCACCCCCACCGACATCTGCAGCGCCGTGTTGTAGGCGTCGAGCTTCTGCTGGAGCTGGCCCTGATCGTAGATCCGGTTCGGCCAGATGCGGTTGTCGTTGTACTCCATCGCCGCCCAGGGGATGGAGACGAACGCCAGCGCCGCCCCGCCGAGCAGCACGAGGCTGGTGGCGCTCCGGTGATCCTGGTAGCTCTCCAATACCCGCTCATAATCCTGCTCCAACCGTATCTCCTGCGCCTGACACGCCGCCTGATCGCGGCCCCACTCCGAACAGTCGATGGCGTAGTCGCTGCGTTGGGGGAACCCGACGCCCCGCCCGCCGAGGTTCACGAACGAGGAGAGCACCAGGATGCCGCCCGTCGCGCCCAGCCCCGCCCGCGTCCACAGCGAACGCCGCTTCTCCCGCTCCAGCGCGTCGAGCATGAACCTGTCTCCGAGCATCGTCGCCAGGGTCTGCGTGCTGAGCATCTGCCGGTTCCGCGTGTCCACCACCACCCAGCCCAGCCCGGGGCGCGACTCGATCCGGAGCGGCCCGTCGGGCGCGATCGGCGGCAGCTCCACCTTCAGGGCGGTCTCCGCTGCGGGCGCCCCCTCCGGCGCGGGCGCACTCTCCGGCGCGGGCGTCACAGGCGTTGCGGGTGTCGCAGGCGCGGGCGCGGGTGTCGCAGGCGTTGCGGGTGTCGCAGGCGTCGCGGGCGCGGGTGTCGCAGGCGTCGCAGGCGCGGGTGTCGCAGGCGGCGGCGGGGCAGGCGTCGCGGGTGTCGCAGGCGGAAGCGGCGCCGCAGGCGGGAGCGGCGTCG
>JBEIQZ010000807.1:0-1800 GCA_040376255.1 Alphaproteobacteria bacterium | reverse complement strand
GGATGAGGACGAAGATCCGGACGACGAGGACGCCGGATGAAAACGCCTCTACGCCTAGCCCCCGCGATCCCGCGCTGCGTGATCTACGCCCGCTGCTCGGCGGAGAAGCAGGCCGAGAAGGATCTGTCCATCCCGGCGCAGCTCGATGCGGCGCGGCAGGCTGCCCGCCAGCGCGGCTGGGAGGTGGTGGGGGAGTACATCGACGCCGCTGAGTCTGCCTCCTCGGACGCCCGCCCGCAATTCCAGGAGATGATCAGCGCCGCCCGGGCGAAGCCGGCGCCCTTTGCGTACATCGTCGTCTGGAAGTTCAGCCGCTTCTCCCGCAACCGGGAGGACAGCGTCCTCTACAAGCGCCTGCTGGAGCGCCACGGCGTCCGGGTTATCTCCCTCAATGAGCCTGTCGATGACTCTCCCGCCGGTCGGATGCTGGAGGGCATCCTGGAGGTCGTCGATGAGTTCTACAGCCGGAACCTCGCCCAGGACACCGCGCGCGGTCTGCGCCGGAACGCCTCGCTGGGCTTCCGCAACGGCGGCCCCGCGCCCATCGGCTACCTGAAGCGCCGCACCGGCGATGAGCTCTCCCCGAAGATCAAGCTGGAGCCTGACCCCGTATGGGGGCCGATCGTGCGCCGCATGTTCCGCCTCGCGCTGGAGGGGGAGGGGGCCTGCACGCTCGCGGCGCGGCTCCACGCCGAGGGGGAGCGCTCCCCGCGCGGGCGCCCCTGGAGCAAGCAGACCGTCCTCAACATCCTGCGGAACCCGGTCTACACCGGGACGCTCGTCTGGGGCATGACCCGCACCGGCTTCCAGGCCCACCTGCCGATCGATCCCGTCCGCGTCGGGGACGCCTGGCCCGCTCTCATCAGCTCTGAGGACTTCGCGCTCGTCCAGCAGCGCATCGAAGAGCGCTCCCGCGACCGCATCCACCCCAACATCCTGCGGAGCAGCTACCTGCTCTCCGGCCTGCTGTTCTGCGGACACTGCGGACAGCCCTTCATCGGCCACCCGGCGCGGGGCGGGAAGTACCACTACTACGGCTGCCAGCGGAAGATGAAGACCGGGGCGGCGGCCTGCGCGGCGCGGCTGCTGCCGCAGGCGCAGGTGGAGGAGGCGATCTGCCGCGAGCTCCAGCGCGCCGTGCTGACCCCGGCGTGCCTCACAGAGCTGATCCGCGAGGTCAACGCCGAGCTGGCGGAGGCCGACACCGCGCGGAAGACGGAGCTCCAGGCGTTGCAGGGGCAGCAGGCCGAGGCGCAGCGGCGGCTGGAGCGGCTGTACTGCGCGCTGGAGGAGGGGACGATGGAGCTGACGCTGCTGGCGCCCCGCATCCGGGAGTGGAAGTCCCGGCTGGACGCGTTGCGCGGGCAGGAGGCGGCGCTGCTGGAGGCGGGCGGCGCGAAGGGGTACAGCGTTGACGCCGGGATCGTCCGGAGCCATGTCGAGCGGCTGCACCTGCTTCTGCAGGGAGGGAGCATGAGCCAGCGGCGGAGCTTCCTGCGGTCATGGGTGCGAAGGATTGAGGTTCGCGGCTACGATCTGATGATCAACTACACCACACCGCCGCTGCCGGGAGAGCCTGTCCCCGGCGCAGGGGAGGGGGCAAAAACACACGAGGCAGAACCCGGTGTTAACGGTGTTCTGCCTCGTGGCAAAGTAAGCTCCCACTCCGTGACTTGAACACGGGACCCTCTGATTAACAGCCAGTATATCAGGACAGAGCAAGCCGCCAACCTGGACTATTCAATACGCTGGATCGGTACGATCGGACCGATATGACCTCTGCGGCGCACAACTTGGCGC
>JBEIQZ010000734.1:0-2344 GCA_040376255.1 Alphaproteobacteria bacterium | reverse complement strand
TGACGCGCCCGCCCCGCGCTGACAGCAGCGGCGTCGTCTCCCGGTCGTGCCCGTACAGCCCCAGCCGATCCGCCCGCAGCGTGTCGACATGCACGACGATGAGGTTCGTGATCCCCGGCGGCAGATCGAACGCCTCTCCGGAGGCGGTCCAGGTGTCTGCGGTGTCTTCAGTGTCTGCAGTGTCTGCGGTGTCGGCGGCGCTGTCGGCGGTGCCGGAGCCGCCCGGCTTCTGCGGATCGGGGCTGTGGCAGGCGCAGAGCGACATCGCCAGGATCAGGAGGGCAGAGAGCATCGCGGGACTCCAGGGCTTCATCGGGGGAGCTGCTGGCAGGCGAGGCCAGCGCCGGGGGTGTCGAGCTCCGCGATCCAGCCGGCGAGCTGCTCGCGGAGGATCGGCCATGTCGGCTCGTCGAGGATCGGCAGCGGGGAGAGGTTGTCCGGATCGGCGACGCGGTCGTAGAGCAGGGTCGCGCCGTCCTTGCAGGAGTGGTACATCTGCCACTCCGGGGTGCTGAACCCGGCCACCATCAGCTCTCCGTAGCCCGCGAGCGAGCTGCGGGTCGTCTCACGGCAGCCCTGCTGGAGCGGGTAGCCGTCGAGCTGTCCGGGCGGGATGTCGAGGGGGATGCCGATGGCGGTGAAGAGCGTGGGCAGCGTGTCGATGTTCATCGCCGTACAGGTGAACTCCGCCGCCTGGATCTGCGGGTGGAACAGCACCAGCGGGATCTCCAGCGCCTCAGGGCGCATCGTCGCGTGGTCGAAGGTCGGCATATCCGCGTCGCCCAGCGTCTCGCCGTGGTCGGCGGTGAGGACGACCAGCGTGCTCTCCAGCAGCCCGCGCGCCGCCAGCCCCTGCATCAGCAGATCCGCTGCCAGATCCACGCCGAGGATCTGCTCGTCATAGGCGGCGCGGACGAGCTCAGTCGTCCCGTCCTTGTCGAGGTTCCAGGCGCTCTGGATGTCCGCGCTCTGCTGGAGCGGCAGGTCATCGGGGCGCCAGGGGAGCGCGAGCGGGTCGACGAAGGTCCCTGCGACATTGTCGGGGCTGAAGTAGGGGGAGTGCATGTTCATCGGCTGGAACATCACCATGAACGGCGCATTTCCGCCATCGATCCACGCGAGCGCCTGCTCGACCTGCGCCTGGAGATCGTTGATCGGGTACTGCTTCACCGTGTCCAGCTCTGCGCTGAAGTCCCGGCCCAGCCCGTTCCCGATGCTGACCCACGGGTTGCCGCTGACGAGCAGGCTGCGGTAGCCCGAGTCCTGCTTCGGGATCAGCGTCGTGATGTCGGCGCCGAGCGGGTCGGTGAAGGAGCCGCCGACCGCGAAGAGCCTGTGGTGCTGGGGTTCGAGGCCGGTGAGGAGGGAGGAGGTGGAGGGGAGGGTCCAGGGGGCGACGCTCTGCATTCCCCGGATGACGCGCCCGCCCCGCGCTGACAGCAGCGGCGTCGTCTCCCGGTCGTGCCCGTACAGCCCCAGCCGATCCGCCCGCAGCGTGTCGACATGCACGACGATGAGGTTCGTGATCCCCGGCGGCAGATCGAAGGCCTCCGTGAGGACGGCGCCGGTATCGCCGGTATCGCCGGTATCGCCGGTATCGCCGTGGCTGTCGCCGGTGTCGACGCCGGTATCGGCAGGGACGCTGTCGGCGCCGGTGTCGCCGGTGTCGATGCCGGCAGGCGTGACGCTGCTGACGAGCGCCAGGTCGGCCCCCTGCGGATCAGGAGCCTGACAGGCGGACAGCGCGAGGAGGCCGGGGAGCGCGATCACTCCTGTCCCCGGGAGCTGTCCCCGGCACCGCGTTGAGAGAATTCTTCGGGCAAGAGACCTTCTTCGCGCCAACGGCGCAGCTTACGGTAGAGGGTGCTGGGGCCGATGCCGAGCGCCTCGGCGGCGCGGAGCTGGTTGTGCTGCTGCCCCGCCAGCACCGCGAGGATGTGCGCCCGCTCCACGTCCTCCAGCCGCTCCGGCGGCAGGGGAGAGCGGCCGGTCCGGATGTCGGCGGGGAGATCCTGCAGCGCGATGAGGTCGGTGGAGGTGAGGGCGACGGCCTGCTCCATCGCGTTCTCCAATTCGCGGATGTTGCCCGGCCAACTCCAGGATCGCAGCGCGCGCTCCGCCTCCGGGCTGATGCCGCTCACCGGCTGCCGGTGCCGCGTCGCCGCCTCCTCCACCATCCGCCTCGCCAGCGGCAGGATGTCCTCCGGGCGCTCCCGCAACGCAGGCAGCCGCAATTCCACCACCCGCAGCCGGAACAGCAGATCCTCCCGGAACAGCTTCTGCCGGCACCGCTCCGCCAGATCCCGGTGCGTCGCCGCCAGCACCCGCACGTCCACCTTCCTCG
>JBEIQZ010000852.1:0-1571 GCA_040376255.1 Alphaproteobacteria bacterium | reverse complement strand
GCGAGGTCGGCGGTCATGTCGTCGACGTCGTAGGCGGGGACGCGCTCGCAGCCCTCCGGCTTCTCACCGGGGAGCGAGGGCCACTGTCTGGCCTGGCTGCTCCCGCAGCTCAGGAGCGCGAGGGCGAGCGCAGGCACGGGCGACGGCTGGAAGGATCGGGAGAGGATCATCGAGGCTCCGGTCGGGGATGATGCTACCAGATTCTTGTGGGGAGGTCACTGGATTTGGCTGAGGCTACCGACGCCGGACGGCTCAATCCCGCCAACGGACTGCCGGCGGCGCACCTCGATACGGCGTCCGACCGGGGGCTGACGGTCGAGGAGGACGGGACGCTGCGGTGGTCGGCGCGGCTCGATGCTGCGGCGCGGGCGATCCTCGGCGTGGATGCAGGGTGGCGGGCGACGCTGACGAGGTGCAGCAGCCCCTGTCGGGCCGCGCTAAACAGCTCTTTCCCAAGGAGCGATAAGATGGCACATGGCCGAACCATCCGGATCTATCTGGCGGACGGATCAGCAGCGGGAATCCGTCATGCGGAGGTCGTGAACTGGACGGGGCAGGCGGTCGTGTGTCCGCGCACGCGCCTCGCTGAGCTCAAGGAGTGGGAGGAAACCCAGCGTCCCGGAGTGTACCTGCTGGTCGGGGATGATCCTGAAGGCACCCGCCCGCTGGTGTATGTCGGAGAGGCCGAGCATGTCCTCGACCGGCTCAAGCAGCATGCCGCCGACGAGAAGAAGGATTTCTGGGATCAGGTCGTGGTCTTCACCAGCAAGGACGCCAACTTGACAAAGGCCCATGTGAAGTACCTGGAGTCCCGTATCGTCGAGATGGCCCGCGAGATTGACCGCACCAGGCTGTTCAACACCAACACGCCGCCTCGCCCGTCGCTCCCACGCGCTGACCGCGATGCGATGGAGGAGTTTCTCGGCCCGGCGCGGCTGCTGCTGGCAGCGCTGGGCTTCACGGCGCTTCAACCGTTGGCGCGGAGAGCGGCGGACAGCACGGTCGGCCCGAGCGGGCCGCTGGCATCCATCGAGCTCCGCCTTGTCGTCCCCAGGCGCCATACCGACGCACGCGGTCACCAGACGGATGAGGGGTTCGTGGTGCTGGCCGGATCGAAGGGGGATGGCACGTTGCGCGACTCGCTCCAGAAGGGCTGGCGTGCGTTCCGTGAGGAGCTGGTCGCAGACGGCTCGATCCGTACGACCGCATCCGGTATCGAGTTCGCACGCGATGTGTTGTTCGCGTCGTCCAGCGCAGCCGCATCAGTGGCGCTGGGCGGTGTCTGGGGGGGCCGCACAGGTTGGAAAACTGCGGACGGCGTGACGTTGGCGGATCTGGAGGAGGGGTTGGTGACCGCTCCTGTGGATGGAGGGGGCGCAACATGAGCCTCGGCCAGCTCGGCGCGCTGATCCGGAGCGGGGACACCTGACGGGTACATCCACACCCCGTCAAGCCCACGGCCGGTCGACCCGACCAGTACGCCCCCCCTCCCGCCCGCCGGGCCCCCGGAGCCCCCCGCGGGGGCGGGGGGGCGGGGGGGCTTGGGTGATGCGGGTGGCCCCCCCGGCCGG
>JBEIQZ010000313.1:0-7312 GCA_040376255.1 Alphaproteobacteria bacterium | reverse complement strand
GCGCGGGGGAGCGGGCTGGCCGATCTGGGGGGGCTGGCGCGGCTGGCGGAGGTGTCGGGAGCGGTGGTGATCGACGGGAACCCGCTGCTGGTGACGCTGGGGCTGTCAGGGCTGGTGACGGTGGGGGGCGATCTGGTGGTCACCGGGAACGCGATGCTCTGCGCGGCGGAGGCGGAGGGGCTGTATGGGCAGCTTGTGGGCTTCAGCGGGGTCTATTTGGAGAGCGGGAACCTGGAGTGCTTCTGAGGAGGGGCTGAGGCGGGGCTGAGGCGGGGCGGAGCTACCTGCCGATGCTGCCGTCCTGGGCGACCTTGATGCCGTACTGAGAGAAGTCCTGGGTCGTGAGCAGGCGGACGAGATCGGCGGCGGCGTTCTTCGGGTCGGGGACGGGGATGCCCTGGCCCTCCTGCCGCGTGCCGATCAGCTTGCCGCCCATGAACGCGCCGTCCGCGCCGAGGCTGGCCTCCAGGATCAGGCCGATGCCCTGGTTGCCGCTCAGGTTGAACCGCCCGTAGGTGGCGAAGTTGCCGAGCGAGTAGGCGATGAGCCGGTTTTTATAGAGCTCCATCCCCCGGAGGACATGCGGGCCGTGGCCCAGGACGATGTCGGCCCCGGCGTCGATGGCGGCGTGGGTGAACATGCGGAGATCGCCCCGGTTCTCGCCGTAGAACGTCTCTGCGCCGGAGGGGACCCGGATCGCGCGGCTGCCCTCAGCGCCGCCGTGGAAGCTCACGATCACGATGTCGTGCGTCGCGGCCTGCGCCTTGATCAGCGCGACCGCCTCGGCGGTCTGGTTGAGATCGTAGGTCGGGGCGTAGGTGGCGAAGCCGATCATCGCGATCTTCTTGTTGTTTGCCGTCGTGCTGGCGATCACGCCGAGCCGCCCGGAGTACCGGATGCCCTGCCCGTCCAGCGCGGCCTCCGTCTGGAGGCGGCACTCGGCGCCGAAGTCCCCGGCGTGGTTGTTGGCGGTGGAGAGCAGGTCGAAGCCCGCCTCTTTATAATACTTCGCGTAGCGGGTCGGGGTGCGGAAGGCGTAGCAGCTCCCCGGCTTGGAGTCGGGGCCGCACTTCGTCGTCTGGCCGCCGTCGCAGAGCGGGCCTTCGAGGTTGCCGAAGGTGATGTCCGCGTCCTGCAGGAGCGTTTTTACCTTCGCGAACGCGCCCGCCCCGTCGTCCGGCGGCAGCGCGCCCGCCGGGAAGTCGGTGCCGATCATCAGATCCCCGACCGCCCGCAGCCGGATCGCCGCGCCGGTCGCCGCCGGGAAGGTCGCGGGGGCGGCGGCGCGGAGGCTGTCCATCTGGGAGCCGTCGACCGCCATGCTCCGGGCCTGCGCGAGGTTCTTTTCAAGATCCGGCCACGCCGGGTCGAGGCGCTGCACCTCAGTCCACGCCCGGATCACCGCAGGCCAGTCGCGCTTCACATAGTAAGCCCAGCCCAATTCCCACCAGCACCGCGCGCTCTGCGGATCGGCCTTCACGCACTGCCCCAGCAGCGTCACCGCCTCGTCCACCCGCTTCTCCTGCAGCGCCGTCACCCCCTGCTGCAGCAGATCGGCGGGCGCGGCGGGGGCGGGATCAGCGGCGAGGCCGGTCGCAGAGATCGCGGCGAGGCCGAGGCAGAGCCCCAGCGGGAGCAGCGCGGAGAGGAGGGAGCGGGCAGGGCGGGGCATCGGTCACCGGGACATAGGAGGGGGAAGCCCCTGAGCCGGGGACATCCTTCCCGGCATCTATCCCGTCGCTCAGGCCCGCGCCTGCGCTCAGGCCGACGCCTGCGCCCGCGCGCCGACCCGCCTGCGCGCCAGCCCCGCCGCCCGCCGCGCCCGCGCCACCCGGATCAGCGCATCGAACGGCCCGCTGCCGATCCACTCCGGGTGCCACTGGACGCCGAGGGCGAAGGGGTGGCCGCGCAGGATGGCGGCCTCGATCACGCCGTCCGGCGCGCGGGCGATGGGCCACAGCGGGCTCTGGAGGATCGCCTGGTGGTGGGTGGAGTTGACCTCACTGCCGAGGATGTGCTCCCAGCCCGCCTCGACCCGGATCGGGTGGGCGGGGCGGGCGGGGTCGTGCGCCTGCTCGTGGTCGATGGCGCCGGGACCCTCGGTTAAAATATCCTGGATCAGCGTCCCGCCGAGCGCCACCGCCATCGCCTGCATCCCGCCGCAGATGCCGAGGATCGGGATGCCCCGGATCAGCGCGGCGCGGGCGAGCGGGATCTCCATGCCGCTGCGTTCCTCGTCCACTCCGTCGAGCCGCCCGGTCACCGGCTGCCCGTAGTGGCGCGGGTGGATGTCCATCGCGCCCCCGGTGATGATCATGCCCTGCACGCGATCCAGCAATTCCAGCGCGCCCTCCGTGCCGGGGGGCAGCATCAGCGGGATCGCGCCGAGCTGCTGGACGCGCTCGATCAGGCGCTTGTTGACGTACACCTCGGCGCGGGGCGGGCGCTCGCGGCGCTGGCTGGTGGAGGCGACATCGGTGCGGGCGGGGCGCTGGTCGGCGCTGATGAGGATGACGGGAGAGGGCATGTTCAGATCGCGCGTCCATGGAAGAGCCACCCGCTCTGGGGCAGCAGGTGGGCGTTGTCGGCGTACCAGCGATCCCAGGCGCGCCGGTGGGCGATCTGGATGCGCCAGGGGCCGTCGCTGTCGAAGGGGAGCCGCTGGCCGGTGCTGATCGCCAGCTCGTCATAGCCGGAGAGCCGGGCGGCGGGGTCGTCGTGGCCGAGGCGCTCCATCAGGCGGCGGACGGTGAGCGGGCGGCCCTCGCGGTAGCGCGCGCCTTCAGAAAAACGCCCGCCGTTGGCGTCCCACCACTGGCTCCAGCGGAGGCGCGGGTGGGGGGCTTCGAGGTCTTCGCTGTGGCCGGTCAGCAGCGCGAGCGCGGCCCCGGCGACGTTGGCGCGGGCCGGGTCGCGGTCGCCGACGATCTCGATGAGCCGGGGGACGGCGCGGACGTTCCCCATCAGCCCCAGCCCCTGCATCGCGCCGATCCCGGCGACGCCCTCCCGATCCAGCAATGACAACAACAATAACAGATAATTCGGCCCGCCGAAGCGCCCGACGATCTCCCCCGCAGGCCGCTGCAGGAACTGGCGGCGCGCGAGCGCCTGCCCGTGGAAGTCGACGCCCTGCCACTCCCCGAGCAACAGCAGCGACACCGACGCCGCCTCCGCCAGATCGGGCGCGTCGATCAGGCCCAGCAGCAGGTCGGTGGCCTGGGTCGCATGCAGCCGCCCGAGCGCGGTGATCGCGGCCTTCCGGACGGGCAGGGAGCCGGTGGCCGCGAGCTGCATGATGCGCCCGATGGCCTCCGGCTCGCGGCGCCAGCCGAGGATCTCGATGGTGCGGGCGAGGGTGGTCGGGTCGGGCCGCTGGCCTTCCTTGAGGCTGTCGAGCAGCAATTGGACGAGGCTCATGTTCGGAGAGCGGATCAGCGCCCCGGTCAGCCCCCGGCTCACCGCCTCATTGGGGACGTCCTCGCGCAGAAAATGGAGCAATTCGCGGGCGGCCTCCCAGGAGGGATGCCCGGCCAGCAGGTCGGCCATCGCCAGGAACCGCATCGCGGGCGGCCCCTGCACGCGCAGATCGGCGCGGCGCACATGGAGCAGATCGGCGCGCATCTGCTCAGAGAGCGCCGCCACCATCCGGCTGTCGCAGGCGGCGATGGCGGCCCGGTGCGCGAGCAGGCGGCGCTCAGGCCGGTCGGCGTCGGCGCGCGTCCAGGGCGGGCGGAGCCGCTGCGCGTCGTGGCGCTGGCGGGCGTAGTCGGCGGCGAGGTTGAGGTGCCAGGGCAGGTGGGCGCCGGGGCTGCCCCGCAGGCTGTCCACCGCCGCGACCCCGGTGGGGAGCGAGGCCGACCGGAACAGCTTCAGCGCCGGATCGAGCTGGGACTCGTCGCCCAGCCGCGCCATCCGCAGCCGCGCCCACGCCTCCCGCATCGGCAACTGCATCGTCTGGAAGCCCTCGATGGCCGCCCGGTAGTGAACCGCCGCCTCCTGCGCGCCGGGGCTGAGATCGCCCAGCCGCACCCGCGCCCGCAGCCACGTCTCCGGGTCGGTGGAGCAGGCATTATAATAAGAGCGCGCCCCCTCGTGGTTGCCGCCCTCCCGCGCCCGATCCCCCGACAGCAGCGCGCACCGCGCCAGCAGCCCCGTGTCCTGCAGCCCCCGCGCCAGCCGCAGCGCCTCCGGCAGCAGATCCCAGCCCCCGCGCTCGATCCGGATCAGCAATACCTCCGCCCGATCCGCCTCGTCCGTCAGCCCGCCCGCCCCCGGCGCGCCCGCCCGGCCCTCCCCGGACAGCGCCTCGTCGAGGATCTCCTCCACCCACGGCTCGTCCCGGATGTGCGCGATCCGCGCCAGCGCCAGCAGCGCCCGCGCCCGCAACACCGGCGCCTGCGCCCGCATCTGGCGGATCTGCTCCTCCGCCTCGTCGTGGTTCCCCAGATCGGTGTCCATCCGGCAGAGCTGCAGCTGCAGATCCGGCAGCAGCGGCGGGCAGGTGAACGCCGACGCCCGATCCCGCACCTGCGCCAGCAGCGCCCGCGCCCCCTGCCGACCCCCCCGCGCCAGCCGGCAGCGCATCCACGCCAGCGCCGCCGCCTCCAGCACGTCCGCCTCCTCCTCGCGGTGGATGTCCGTCGCCCGCTCAGACAGGAAGTGGCCCAGCTCCCGCTCCCACCCCGGATCGCCCGCCGGGAAATGCGCCTCCAGCAGCCGGAACAGATCCCGCTCCGCCACCGGCGCCCCCGCGTAGGGCAGCGGCAGCCGCGTACACCGCAGCGCCATCAGCAGCGCGTTCCGCGCCTCCGTCCGATCCACCGACAACAACGCCTCGCCCAGCCGCTGCCACGCATGCGGCAATTCCGGCGACCGCGCCACCGCCTTGTGGAAGCACTTCAGCGCCGCGTCCCCGTCGCCCTCCATCATCAGCTGCTCGCCCGCCGCCGTCAGCAGCAGCCCGTCGTCCGGATCCACCTCGATCCGCAGCGCCAATTGCGCCGACTCGTCCGTGCGCTGCTCGTCCAGCATCCGCGCCTGCGCCAGCAACCACCGGTGGAAGTCCTCGTGCAGCGGGCGCAGCGAATTTCCCTCCCACCGCCCGAAGTGGAACCCCCCCTCCACCCGCGCATACCCCCACCGATCCCCCGGCCCGGGGCCGTCCGCGAACAGGATCACCTCCGGGTGCTCAGCCGCCGCCGGGGCCAGATCGGTCAGGGCGCGCAGACGCAGCGAACCCTTGAACAGGTTGGCGCCGTTCCACCGGTGCAGAAAGTCGCTCAGACCCTCAGGGAGCGGGCCGATGTGCGCCTGGATCGTCGGGAACGCCTGCGCGGAGGGCGGAGGACGCAGGTAGTGGATGTCCTGCCGGTAGCGCCCGATCAGGTGCAGCAACGGCTGGAATGGATCGCGGACAGCCTCCATTGGAACACCTCACTCCTCTGATCGGGGGGTCTATCCCGCTTGCCATGTCAAGAGAAGGGAGGATTATTGATCACGGGAGGGCGAAGCCCGTTGGTGGCACGGCGAAAGGCGGGATCACGACGGCACGACGGAAAGGCGAAAGGCGGGATCACGACGACACGGCGGCACGGCGAAAGGCGGAAAGGCGGAAAGGCGAAAGGCGAAAGGCAGGGAGAGGAGGGGGGAGTGCCGGATTGTCGTGATTCACGGCCCTTCGCCCCTTGGGGGAGAAGGTGGCCCGGAGGGCCGGATGAGGGGCGTTTGAGAAGGGCTTTTCCTCATCCATCGGCTGCGCCGCCACCTTCGACCCGAAGCGGGTGGAAGGGACGAACGCTGCGAATCTCGACGGCGGCGGATGTGGTAAGATCGGGATGGAGGCGGGATGTGGTGGTTGCTGGCGGGGATGGTGGGAGCGACGGAGGGGACAGGTGGGAGGGAGGGGGAGGGCGCGGGGGGCGGGGAGGTGTGTGCGCAGCAGGCGGTGGGGATGGTGGGGATGGAGGAAGTGGAGCGGTGGGGGTTGGAAAAACAATATGTGGAGCAGGAGCTTTGGAATGAAAATATAAAAAATAATAAATCATCAATAAATATTTTATCAAATCTTTTGCGTGAGACACTTTGTGATGGTTCGTACTCCCCTTCTCATGAGATCCATGGATGGGATAGGGGGTAGGAATGGAACACGTAGACGCCCGCTCTCTCACCCGTGACGCCCAAGCGGAGCGCCATCGGCTCGCCGTCAACCTTCTCCTCGATGGCTTTGCTGCACCTGATGTGGCCGCTCTCGTCCAGGTTCACGTCGGTACTGTCCGTCGCTGGTGGACTTCTTACCGCAAACTCGGTGAATCTTCTCTTCTTCCTCACCATTTTTATGGTGTTCATCCTGAAAAATTTAAAAAACCAGACCAGTTCTGGCTCGCTCTCGTCATTCGTTCATCGACTCCCTCTGATCATGGCTATGAATCTTCTCTTTGGACACTTCATATCATGAAATGCTTATTATTTGATCGTCGCGGACTCAATATCTCTGTCCCTACGATTTCGCGTGTTCTCCTCCGAAATAGATATTCCCCCCAAGTTCCTCGTCGGGAAGCGCAAGAACAAGACCCGGAGGAAGTTCAACAATTCTTAATGAATGAATGGAGAGACGTAGAGGCAGAGGCGGCGATGGGAGCACATGTCGTGTTCGTTGACGAAGCAAATTTTAATGCATCACATACGGGAGGAACGACATGGGGAGTCGTGAACGAACGACCAATAATTAAAGTATCGGGAACCCGTCCCCGCGTGAGCGCGATTTCTGGTGTAACATGGAATGGAGAATTATTTGCAGAGACGTATACGGGGAAAATGGATGGGGAAGCATTCTGCTATTTTCTATTGGATCTGATGAAGATATTCACGGAGAAGCGGATCATTGTGATGATGGATGGATTGAGCGTGCATGTTGGAAAGTTTGTAAAGAAATGGGTGGATGAAAATACGGGAGGAAGGATGAAGTTGGTGAAGTTTCCGAAATACAGCCCGATGCTGAATCCCGATGAATCGATATGGAGTGTGGCGAAGCAAGAGATGAAGAGGAACCCGTTGAAGAAAGGAGAAAGCTGGAAAGAGAAGGTAGATGAGGTTTTATCTGGTTTGGCAGAGCGCATAACCATGCTGAGACGCTTGTTCCTTCACCCAGCTCTGCGCTACCTTCAGCGGGCTGCTCAGGAGTACAGCATTCCTCTTCTATCTCCATCTATCTCATGAGAAGGGGAGTAGAGCTGTCGAGCGACCATTGCCACTTGACGATAACTTCGCCGCTTGCAGTGAGATTCTGGATGCGGAGACCAAGCATCAACTCTGC
>JBEIQZ010000624.1:0-3301 GCA_040376255.1 Alphaproteobacteria bacterium | reverse complement strand
GATGGCAGCGATCAGCGCTGCGCCGCCGGCCGGGCCGCGCCCGCTGCGCATTCCCGCCAACACCCTCGCGGAGGCAGCGGGCGACCCGGCGGGCGACCCGGCGGGCGACCCGGCGGGCGACCCGGCAGGCTCCCTGGCAGGCACCCCTGAGACCGTGCCGCCTGCAGCGGCCTTCACCCGGCCGCGCGCCCGGCAGCCTGCGTGGATGGAGGACTTCATCAGCGGGCATGAGGACGCCACGCACCGATCCCGCCTGACCCCGCTCAGGGCGCCGGCACCGGCAAAGGCCCCGGCAAAGGCCCCGGCAAAGGCCCCGGCAAAGGCACCCGCGCGGACACAGCCTGAGCGGGGTCAGGGAGCGCGCGGGGAGGCGCCGGATTGGATGAAGGACTTTGAGTAGCCGCGCCCTGTGCATCTGATACACGGCCGGATACTCTCCCCGGAGGAGGTAGCCGATGGGTGAGCATGAGCGTCCGGTAGAGCCGTTCTCAGATCTGCATGTAGAGGAGGGGCATGTGCGGGCGGTGCTGCTGCACGACCCCACGATCGAGGGGCTGGACATGGCCCTGTACCTCGACGGGTCGGGGTCGATGCAGGACGAGTACGAGCGCAAGGTGGAGCGGAAGGGCGGCGGGTTCCTCTACGACTGGTTCGGCATCGGCAAGCCGGCCGAGGACGTCGTCCACCCCAACGAGGTGGAGCCGCAGGCGCGGTGGATGCTGGAGTACCTGTCGAGCAAGGATCGGGACGGCAAGCTGCGGGTCTGCTACTGGGCCTGCGGCGGCGACGGGCGCGGCGTGGAATTGGTCGGGGAGCTGGAGGGCAAGGATGTCCAGCGCTACGGCTTCCCCGGCCCGAAGCAGTTCGGGCGCAGCACGCTGCTCGCCCCGGCGATCCGGGACTGGCTGAACTACTTCCGCGACTGCGTGAAGGCAGGCGCGCGGCAGGGCTGCGCGGTGTTCATCACCGACGGCGAGCTGCACGACATGGCGGAGATCCAGAAGCTCTCAGCGCAGATCGCGCGGGAGATCGCCTCCGGCAAGCTGCCGCGCTGCAACTTCATCCTCGTCGGCGTCGGCGGCGAGGTGAAGGAGGAGCAGATGGAGGAGATCTGCCACGCCGAGTACCCGGGCGTCGGCCACCTCTGGTGTCACCGGATCGCCGAGGAGATCAAGGAGCTGGCTGAGCTGGTGGCGGTGCTGGTCGATGAGACGATGACCGTCGCGGCGGGCGGCACCGTCTATGACGACAAGGGCAACGTGCTGCGCGCCTATGAGGGGCGCCTCCCCGCCGTGCTGGAGTTCGAGGTGCCGGAGGGCTGCGAGAGCTTCACCCTGGAGGTCGCGGGCAAGCGCTACACCCAGCCGCTCCCTGAGGATCACCACGACGAAGCGCACGAGGAAGAGGAGGATCACCACTGAGATGAGTCACGATCATGAGGTGATCCAGCGACCGTTCTCGGACGTCCACCGCACCGGGGACAGCGTGGTCGCGACACTGCTGCACGATCCGAACGTGGAGGGGCTGGACGTGGCCCTGTACATGGACGGGTCGGCCTCGATGGAGCCTGAGTACGGCCCGCGCGGCGTGCTGGCGAAGCTCGGCGGGGCGCGCAACAACGTCGAGCCGCAGATGCGCTGGATGCTGGAGTACCTGGCGGGCAAGGATCGGAACGGCGTGCTGCGGGTCGCCTACTGGGCGACCGGGGACGGCGCGCAATTGGAGGTCGTCGGCGATCTCACCGGCCCGCAGGCGAAGGACTTCCGGTTCCCCGGCCCGAAGTTCTATGGCAAGGGTACGATCATGCTCCCGGTGCTGCGCGACTTTGTTGGCTATATGCGCGATGCGGCGGCGAAGGGGGCGAAGCAGGGGCTCGCCGTGATCATCACCGACTCCCAGCTCTATGATCCGGCCGACATCAAGGCCTACTCGGCCCAGGTGGCGAAGGAGATCGCCGCTGGCCGGCTGCCCCGGATGAACTTCGTGTTCATGGGCGTGGGCAGCAAGGTGGACGAGGAGCAGATGGAGGAGATCTGCCACGAGGAGTACCCCGGCATCGGCCACCTCTGGTGCCACCGGGTCGCGGATCGGATGGAGGAGATGGCCGATCTGGTGGCGGTGCTGGTCGATGAGACGATGACCGTCGCGGACAGCGGCACCGTCTACGACGACAGGGGCAACGTGCTGCGCGCCTATGAGGGGCGCCTCCCCGCCGTGCTGCGCTTCGACGTCCCCGAAGGGTGTACATCATTCACGCTGGAAGTGGGCGGGCAGCGGTATACACAGCCCATCCCCGCTGAGGATGATCATGAAGAAGAGCACGAAGAGCCCGGCCCGCAGCCGGAGCCGCAAGCGTGGGCCCCCCGGGGACACGGGAAGCACCGGCACTGAGCCGACCGCGACCGGACTGGACGCCGCGCAGCCTCCCGATTCCGCCGGAGCAGAGGCGCCTGTGCCGGACGCGCCTGTGCCGGACGCCGCTCTCCCCGGCTTCCCGGCAGCCTCCGGTGCTTCTTCTGGAGAGATATATCCATCAGATATAAGCCTGAACGATTCAATCCGTTCCGATTTATATAATCCAAATCTATCTCAACTTGATACACCTCCAGACGATGTATTCCTGTTCGATAAGCCATCCCGGCCGATCACCTCCCTCGCATCGGCGCTCTCCGGCCAGTGGGTCGAGCCGCTGAAGCCGGTCAGGCTGCCTGAGCCGGATGATGAGGATGTGGATGCCGAGAACACGATAAACCGGCTGCGCCGCCAGTCCAGCGTCGAGGCCCTCCCGTCGCCGGGGCCGTGGGTTGTCGACGCCGGAGATCCGGACATCTCCGCCGCGCTGAGCGGGGACGGGGCCGCGCTGCCTGAGCCGCTGATGGCGGGCCTGCCCCCGGCGCTGATGGCGGCCATGCCGGATCTGCGCGCCGGCGCGATGGCTGACGCCGCCGCCCTGCCGGAGCCCACCTTCCTGCGGAACCTGCGCGGCGCCGGGCTGCTGCCGCCGGACATCGAGCCGGTCGTCCGGCTACCGGAACCGGAGCTTCCTGCCCTGGATGCGCCGTCCGGGTTTACGCTGTCTGAGACGGAAAAAGAAGCTGCGGACAGCGCTCCTGCGACGGATACAGAGATTTCGGCGCGGGATATTTCAACGCCGGAGATTTCAGCGCCGGAGATTTCGGCGCCGGAGATTTCGGCGCCGGAGATTTCAACGCCGGAGATTTCGGCGCCGGAGATTTCAGCGCCGGAGATTTCGGCGCCGGAGATTTCAGCGCCGGGCGCGTCCGGTATGTTCGATATCATC
>JBEIQZ010000191.1:0-9855 GCA_040376255.1 Alphaproteobacteria bacterium | reverse complement strand
GTCGTCGGTTTTTCTAAGAGCGGCGAACGGTTTGTAGGAGATGTTGCCAAGCGGCAGGCGCTGATCAACCCAGAGCAGACGTTACACTCAATCAAGAGATTCATTGGGAAAAGATACAAAGAAGCAGCCAAAGAAACAGGCATGGTTAACTTCAATGTATCAGAATCTAAAAGTGGAGAGTGTGGATTTAGTGTAAATGGGAGAATTTATTCTCCCCCGGAAATATCAGCGATTGTTTTGCAAAAACTGAAAAAGAGCGCGGAAGAATTCCTCGGTGAGCCTGTGACTGAGGCGATCATCACCGTGCCTGCGCACTTCACGGATCGGCAGCGGCAGGCGACGAAGGACGCGGGCACCATCGCGGGGCTGAACGTGCTGCGGATCATCAACGAGCCGACGGCGGCGGCACTCGCCTACCTGCACGACCGGAAGAAGAGCAGCACGATTGCCGTTTATGACTTCGGTGGCGGCACATTTGATATATCAATCGTCCAGGTAGATCGGGATCTCGGTGAGGTCCGCTCTACACGTGGTAACAACACGCTGGGCGGGAATGATATTGACAAGGTCGTTGTAGATTGGCTGTTGGAACAGTTCCGTATGGAGCACAACATCGATCTGCGCGGGGAGAAGGTGGCCCGGCAGCGCATGCTCGACGCCGCCGAGAAGGCCAAGCTGGAGCTGTCGACAGCGCTGGAGACGGACATCCACCTGCCCTTCCTCATGGCGGATCAGCAGGGGCCGAAGCACCTCCAGTGCACGCTCCGTCGCCCGCAATTTGAGGCGATGATCCAGCCCCTGCTGGATCAGACCATCGTGGAGTGCCGGAAGGCGCTCGCGGACGCGCGCATCGGCGTCGACGGGATCGACGAGGTGATCCTGGTCGGCGGCTCTTCGCGCATCCCGAAGGTGAAGGAGATGGTGCGCGATCTGTTCCGGCGTCCGCCGAACCAGTCGTTCAACCCGGACGAGGTGGTGGCCATCGGCGCGGCCATCCAGGGCGGCATCCTGGAGGGCGAGGTGCGCTCGGTGACGCTGCTCGACGTCACCAGCCTCTCGCTCGGGATCGAGGTGGAGGGGCGGCGGTTCGCGACGCTCATCCCCAAGAACACCGTCATCCCCACTCAGCGCACCCGCATGGTCTCGACGGTCATCGACAACCAGCGCTCGGTGAAGATCCACATCCTGCAGGGCGAGGGGGCGATGTCGGCTGACAACATCAGCCTCGGCGAATTCGAGCTGACCGGCATCGAGCCTGGCCCGCGCGGGGCGCCGCGCATCGAGATCCGCTTCTTCATCGACGCGAACAACATCCTCTCCGTGAGCGGTCGCGATCTCCGCACCGGCACCACCGGCAACGTCGTCATCCAGAACCCGGCCTCCTTCTCCAAGCTGGAATTGGAGCAGATGCGCGAGGAGGCGAAGGTCTCCTTCGATCAGCAGCAGCAGCTCCAGTCTGAGCTGAAGGAGATCCGGCGCCAGATCGAGAAGGTGCTGACAGAGCTGGAGGTGATGGGGCGCGAGAACCGCGCGTCGATGGGTCGGGCGGACACGATGGAGCTGGAGCAGGCGTTGAAGCGAGGCAAGATGACGCTCTCCAAGACCGCCGATCGCGCGAACATGGAGGACATCCTCTCCTGGCTCCAGCGCGTCCACGACAACCTGCGGGACCGCTTCGGGAGCAGGGCGATCCTGCACTGAAGACACCTCACTGAAAAAACCAGGTGCAGGATGGAGCGGTTCCGGGTATTCGGTGGCGCCTTCAGGAGACGACGTGAGCCGCATCCACCCGACCGCGCTGATAGATCCCTCTGCCGAGATCGGTGAAGATGTCGAGATCGGCCCCTATTCCGTCATCGGCGCCGGAGCGGTGCTGCACGACGGCGTCGGGATCGGACCGCACGTGTCGATCCACGGCCCCACGCACATCGGGAAGCACACCCGCATCTACGCCGGGGCGGCGGTCGGCGCAGACCCGCAGGATCTCAAGTACCGTGGCGAACGCACGGAGCTGATCATCGGCGAGCGGAACCTGATCCGCGAGCACGTCACCATCTCGCGCGGGACCGCCGGGGGCGGCGGTCGGACGGTGATCGGGGACGACAACCTGTTCATGGCGGGCAGCCACGTCGCCCACGACTGCCGGATCGGGAACCACTGCATCTTCGCGAACTGCGCGGCGGTCGCCGGCCACGTGATCGTGCAGGATCGCGCGATCCTCTCCGGCTTCGTCGGCATCCACCAGTTCACCCGGATCGGGCGCTGCTCGATGATCAGCGGCGGGGCGATGGTGGTGCAGGACGTCCCGCCGTTCTGCACGGCGCAGGGCGACCGGGCGCGGCTCTACGGCCTCAACATCGTCGGGCTCCGGCGCGCCGGGCTGCGGCTGGAGGTGGTGCAGTCGCTCCGCGCCGCCTACCGGGAGCTCTACCTGCAGGGCCTGCCGATGCGGCTCGCGCTGGAGCAGGTCAAGGAGGTCTACGCGGACTCCTCAGAGGTGCAGGAGCTCGTCACCTTCATCGAGTCCAGCTCGCGCGGGGTCTGCCGCTCCGCCGGAACCGAGAGCGCGACCGAATAACCAGCGACACCACCCTCATCCTGGCGGAGACAGCGTGAAGATCCGGCTCTACGGTCATGGACGGATGGGGCGCCACCACGCCCGCCACCTCAGCGATCTCGGCTGCTCAGTCCAGATCGAGGATCCTGCGCTCGGCCTGCGCGCGGAGGGCAGCTTCGACGCCGCCGTGATCGCCGCGCCGACCAGCCTGCACGCCGCCATCGCCCTCCCCCTGCTGCGGGCCGGGATCCCCTGCCTCGTCGAGAAGCCGCTCGCCGCCTCGCTCGCGGAGGCCGAGGAGATGGCGCGCTTCCCGCTGATGGTCGGCCACATCGAGCGCTTCAACCCTGCGTTCCGGCTCCTTCCCCCCGGCATCCGCTTCCTGCAGGCGGAGCGCCTCGCGCCCTGGACCGGCCGATCCGGCGACGTCGACGTCATCCTCGATCTGATGATCCACGACATCGACCTGTTCCTGAGCCTCGACCCCTCCGACCCCCCGGAGAGCGTGGAGGCCGACGGCCTCGCCGTCACCTCCGGGCAGATCGACATCGCGCAGGCCCGCATCCGCACCGTCGGGGGCCGCGTCGGCACGCTGACCGCCTCCCGCGTGAGCCGGACCCCTGCGCGCCAGCTCCGCGCCTTCCTTCCCGGTGAATACTGGAGTATTGACCTGAAGGATCGTCGCGCTCACCGGGTGCGCTGGGGCGCGTCCCTCACCGATGAGCCGATCCCTGTCTCCGGACAGGACGCCCTGCGCGCCGAATTAGAGGCGTTCATCGGCGGCGTCCACAGCGGCATCTTCCCGATCACCGGCCACGACGGCCTCGCCGCCCTCCGCCTCGCCGATCGGATCACCGCCCGGATCCTGTCCCAGCCTGCCGCCACCTCACCGGACGTCCTCACCCGGACGTGACGTACTTCCCCCGGTAATAGCCGAGCGGCGCCCCCTCCCCCTCTGCGACCACCGCGCGCTCCACCAGCCCGATGAACAGCGTGTGATCCCCGGCGTCCACCGCCTGGTGCAGCGCGCAGTCGAGCTGCGCGAGCGCCCCCGCCAGCACCGGCGTCACAAAACCCTCCCGCTCCCACACAGGCCCGCCCTCCGCCATCGGGCGCCCGGCGAAGTGGTTGGAGAGCGCCTCCTGATCGCGGGCGAGGATGCTCACCCCGTAGCGCCCTGACGCCGACACGTGCGCGTGAAACCTCGCCTTCTTCGATACAGATACCAGCACCAGCGGCGGATCAAGGGACACGGACAGAAAGGCGCTGGCAGTCATCCCGTGGATCTCACCCGCCTCCGTGGCGGCATCAGCGGCAGCCTGCGTTGAGACAGTTGAGACAGTCGAGACAATTGTGACCCCGGACATGAAGCGGCTGAGGGCCGCGCGGAACTCAGGAGCGGTGACAGGCATCGGTCCGGACTACCCGCGCGCAGCGATGACGTCAAGAGACTGAACTGGACAGCTTCTGTCCGACCTGATTCTGGCAGCATGTATATACTTGAGTTCAGTCATTGGATACACTTCCTGCCGGGCGCCCACTGGCCCCGCGCCGACGACTGAGGTACCATGCCGATCCCCCCGGATGGTCTCTCCCATCCACCCCTCCGCGCGCACCGCGCTCTCTCTGGAGCCCCATGCCCCCCTCACACCGCACCTTCCTCGACTACCTGACCGACATCGGGGTGATCGGGATCGTGATCGTCTGTCTGGGGCTGCTGCTGAGCGGCGTGAACGGCTACCGGGCAGAGGCGATGGAGACGATGCCGCGACCGGCGCAGCAGCTCACCGATGATGCGCTCCTTCAGATCAACGGGCGGATGATCCTCTCGGTCGAGGAGCCGTCGCTGCCGATCATGGTGAACCTCAGCCCGCCGGCGCAGGCGCCACCCGCGCCGCAGGCTGCGCAGGCTCCGCGCGCGCCCCGCGACGCGGTCGACACCCTGCTGTGGTCGCGGATCCTCGTCGTCTGGAAGAAATTCTACCCCATCTACAAAACCGGGCAGCACCCCTGCGAACCGTATGAGTCCCTCTTCAGGACCGCCGACAAGCTCTCCGGCCTCCCGGCGGCGTTGATCGCGGGCGTCGCGTCGGTGGAGTCGCGCTGCAAGGATGCCTCCGGGGGCTGGATGCAGATCCAGCAGGTCAACCCTGCCTCACTGAAGAAGAGCATGCGCCTGCTGGGCATAAGCAGCGGCTTCTCTCCCCGCTCCAACCCGCTCCATGCGGTCGTCTCCGGCGCGATCATCCTGAAGGATCTGGAGAAAGAGCTCCATGACCGGACCGCCGCCCTCCTCTCTTACAACATCGGCATCGGCGCCTACGGCGCGCTCAGCGGCGGTGACCCGAAGCCCTACCGGATCCTCCGCGCCCGCCTCCCGGCGCGCAACCGCGATCACCTGCCGGTGGCCCTCGCCCACGCCCTGCTGCTCTCGCGCAAGTGGGAGGGTGTCACGCCGGAGGCCGTCCCTGGCGACGCGCTCATGAAGCGGCTGGCCTCCTGGTTGTGATTGAAATTCCGGTCGCGGTGTCTACCGCTTGCCAATGCCTGACCAGCTCCCCGATGTCGCGCAGCTCGCCTCGCGCAAATCCAGCCATATCCGCCTCTGTATAGAGGAGAACGTCGGCTTCCGCCAGAAGACCACGCTCCTGGAGGAGGTCGAGCTGATCCACGACGCGCTGCCCGACATGGCGATCCCGGACGTCGATCTCAGCACCTCCTTCGCCGGAAAGGCGCTCCGTGCTCCCCTGATCATCGCCGCGATGACCGGCGGCACCGCCGAAGCCAACGCCATCAACCGCGACCTCGCCGCCGTGGCCGAGCGCTACGGCATCGGCTTCGCCTTCGGCTCTCAGCGCCCGCTCCTGCGCGGCAACCGCGAGGGCTACCTCGTCCGTGATGTCGCCCCCACCACCCTCATCCTCGGCAACATCGGCATCGTCCAGGCCCGCGAGACCCCCACCGCCCGCCTGCGCGAGCTGCTCGACATCTCCGGCGCCGACGCCCTCTGCGTCCACCTCAACCCCGCCATGGAGGTCGTCCAGCCCGAAGGCGACAGCGACTTCCGGGGCGGCCTCGACACCCTCCGCCGTCTCGTCCAGGAGCTCGATCGCCCCGTCATCGCCAAGGAGACCGGCTGCGGCCTCTCCCGCTCCGTCGGCCGGCGGCTCCACGACGCCGGTGTCCGCCACGTCGACACCTCAGGCGCCGGCGGCACCTCCTGGGTCGGCGTCGAGGCGTTCCGCGCCCGCGAGGGTCAGCGCAACCTCGGCGAGCGCTTCTGGGACTGGGGCATCCCCACCGCCGCCTCCGTCCTCCAGCTCCAGGGGCTCGGCCTCCAGATCTGCGCCACCGGCGGCGTCCAGCACGGCCTCGATGCCGCCCGCGCCCTCGCCCTCGGGGCCACCTGCGCCGGGATCGCCCGCCCGCTCCTCCAGGCCCAGGCGCAGGGGCCGGAGGCGCTCGATGCCGCTGTGCGGCAGATCCTCCACGAGATCCGGATCGCGCACCTGCTCACCGGGAGCCGCACGACGGAGGAGCTGAGGGGGAAGCCTAAAATGATCGGGGAGAGGCTGAGGAGGTGGGAGTGAGGGGAGGAAGGATCACCGCATCCCCGCCGCCCGCACGCTCCCCGCCACCGTCTCCGCCACCCCCTCCATCGCATTCCCCCCCGTCCCGTCCGTCCACACCGGCCCCCCGGTAAACCACACCGCCCGCACCTGCACCACCTTCCCTCCGACCTCTCTCCACACCGTCTCCTGCCGCACTCCCCGCTCCTCTACCAGACAGACCGACACCCCTTCCCGCACGATCACATCGGCGCAATCGGGCGTGATCGGCGGCGGCAGGAGGCGGATCTCCAGCGAGAGGGCATCGAGGAAGGGATCGCCGGCCTGGATGGTGTCTGCGGCGGAAGATGGCTGGATGGCGAGGCCGCTGGGCATCTCGACGTGGAGATCCTGGGCGGGGAAGGAGCGGCTGACGTAGAGCAGGGGCTGGAGGAATTCCCAGGGGGAGTGGGTGTGCCAGGCGAGGAGGCTGGCGCCGGGCAGGGCGAGGGCGCATGCGAGGAGCAGCGGCAGGAGGGGGGCGGGCAGGCGGGCGACCTCGGGGGGGCCGGGCCGGTTCCAGCGGGGGAGCCCGGCGGTGAGGAAGCCGCTCTGGAGGAGGAGGAACCCTGCGATCCCGCCGCCGAGGTGGCCCGCCCAGCTCACCTGGGGGTGGAAGGAGATCAGGCCGTTGAGGAAGAGGTTCTGGAGGACGCCGCTGCGGGCCTGCGCGGCGATCCGGTCGGGGAGGACGCCCTGCCGCCCGAGGACGAGCGATGCCTCGGCGCCGAGCAGCCCCCAGATGGCGCCGGAGGCGCCGACAGTGACGCCATGCCCCCAGAGCTGGACGGCGATCCCGCCGCCGAGCGCTGCCAGCACATAGAGGATGAGCAGGCGCGCGGGGCCGATCAGCCGCTCGACTGAGCTGCCCATGCGGTACAGCACGAGGCTGTTGAAGCCGATGTGCATCCAGTCGGCGTGGAGGTTGGCGTAGGCGAGCATGCGCCAGAATTCCGTCTCCACGGAGGGGAGCAGCGGGGCCATCGCCCCCATGCGGATCATCGCGGGCGTCCAGTCGGGCGCCCCCACCCAGAGCGACAACACCCAGACGATCGCGAGCCAGCCGCAGAGCAGCGGCGCGAGCCAGGGGCGGCGCCGGCCGACGCTCTGGGCGTAGCCCTGGATCTCCCTGAGCTGTTCGCGGCGCTGTGTGAGGAGCACCCGGAGCGCCTCCCAGTCGGGCTCCCCGGCGGGGAGCTGCAGGTGGCGGTAGAGCGGCCCCTCGTAGACACCGCCACGGCGGGGCGCCTGCCAGAGCGGGCCGTCCTCCGGCTGGTGCCACGCCTGGAAGTAGCCCTCCTGGATCGCCGCCGCGAGCGCCTCCAGCAGCGCCCGATCCCCGCCGATCTGGAGGATCTCCAGGCTGCCGCCCTGCTTCAGCAGCTTCTGCGCAGCCTCCCTGCTGAGCAGCCGCTCCAGCCAGGGACCGCCGCGACAGAGGAGGATCAACCCGCCCTCCCGCTCGATCAACGCCGAGCCGGGCAGCACCCACACCACCTGAGTCTCCGGGCGCTGTGTCAGGCAGGCCAGCATGGCCGCATAGGGGGATCGATCCTGCTCCTCGATGGACATGGGGAAGGATACCTGCCGGAGGCGCTCTGTGCCACCCGTGCCGCCGGGGCTTCCCCGGTTAAGCAGCGTGGATGCCCCCCCGCACCCCCCAGCGCCGCCCAGAGACCGAACAGCTCCGTGAACACATCCGCAACACAGCGGTGCAGCAGTTCGCCCGTCAGGGCTATCGCGGTACGTCCGTGCAGGAATTGGCCGACGCCGTCGGGATCAGCAAGCAATTGCTGCTCTACCACTACGCCTCCAAGGAGGCCGTCATGGAGTCGGTGATGGAGGCGGTCACCGAGGCGTGGAGCAGCCTGCTGCCGCTGCTGCTGGACGTGCTGACCGCCGAGGGAGAGCCCTTCGAGGAGGGGCTGCGCGCGCTCTCCGAGGCGCTTGAGGAGAAGCAGGACGCGGCGCGGGTGGTGCTGGTGGAGCTGGTCAACGAGCCGTTCAACCCGTCCTCCGTCACCACTCAGCTCGACGTGCAGGCGGGATCGTGGCTCGGGATGGCCGCCGACTCGCTGCGCCAGCGCCAGAACGAGGGCGCGATCCCCGCCGACACCGACCCGGAGGCGTGGGTGGTGCAGGCCAGCACCCTGATCCTCTCCGCCATCGCGCTGCTCCACCTCGGATCGGGTCGCTGGCCGACCGATGTGCCGCACCCGGAGTGGCGGCGGCGGCGGCTGCGGGAGGCGCTCCGCATCCTGAAGGCCAGCCTCAGACCCTGACGACGCGCAGGATTTTGCTCACCGGAAAAGAACGTCCACATCCTCCCCGGCCAGCGCCGCATGCAGCGACACCGTCGGCAGGTGACGCCGCGCGAGCCCCTGCACCAGATGGTGGCGCGGGAGGCCGCTCGGCGGGCAGCCGACGAACCGGATCCGCAACTTCCCCGGCAACGGCTCGTTGGCGAGCGCGCCGAAGAACAGATCGATGGCGCGCCGCGCCCGCTCCGGCGGCATCCCGGTCAGCACCAGCATGATCGGGAACCCCTCGCGGTCATGCTCCAGGTGCGCCCCCGCCTCCATCTGCACCGCCTGCTGCAGCGAAGGCCGCCCCCCACCGACCATTCCCGCCGACCGCCCAGGCGCGCGCTGCGGCTCCGGGGCAGGTCGAAACAACGCCCGGATCTCCCGCTCATACGACCAGATCAGCCCGATCAGCCCCAGCACCCCCATCAACGGCACCAGCGGCGCCCCGAGTTGGAGCTGCCACTCCAGCGCCGTCACCGCCACCGACGAGAGCCGATCCACATAGAGCAGATAGCTCAGCCCCCCCGCCACCAGCAACGACCCAACCGACAGCGTCCTCAGCATCGCACCTCCCCTCCCGCTCCTATCCCGACCCCCGCCTCCGCGATCCACCGGAGCGCGCTTGCACGCGAAGGAGGAGCCGGATACGATTTAGACGCTGTCTAAATATGGTCAGCCCGCTCTACACAGGAGTCACCATGCCCAAGCTCGCAGGAACCCAGACCCACGCCAACCTCAAGGCCGCCTTCGCCGGTGAGTCCCAGGCCAACCGCCGCTACCTCTACTTCGCCAAGCAGGCCGACGTCGAGGGCTACCCCGATGTGGCCGGCCTCTTCCGCGACACCGCAGAGGGCGAGACCGGCCACGCCCACGGCCACCTCGACTTCCTGAAGCAGGTCGGCGATCCCGCGACCGGCCTCCCCATCGGGGACACCGAGGCCAACCTCAAGGCCGCCGTGGCCGGTGAGACCTACGAGTACACCGACATGTACCCGGGCTTCGCCAAGACCGCCCGCGAGGAAGGCTTCTCCGAGGTGGCGGACTGGTTCGAGACGCTCGCCAAGGCCGAAAAATCCCACGCCGGCCGGTTTCAGAAGGGGCTGGATTCGCTGTGATCGGTGACTGGCCGGTTTCAGAAGGGGTGGATTCGCGGTGATCGGTGTCTGTCCGCCTTAGGGCGTCCAGACACCGCTCACCGCAAATCCACCCCTTCTGAAAATATTGTTTGCGGGGGGGCTTCCCCCCGCACACCCCCCGCGTCGGGACGCTGGGTTTTTTAGAGGGGTGTTGTTTGCGGGGTGGGAGTTCTCGGCACGCTCCCGCGTCGAGACACTTGATTTTTTAGAGAGATATTATCTTTTTTTGGTCTCCCCCCAACCTTCCT
>JBEIQZ010000176.1:0-10305 GCA_040376255.1 Alphaproteobacteria bacterium | reverse complement strand
GATCTGGTAGCGGAGGAAGGCGGACATGGGCGACGTCTATCCCCCCCGCCTCCTGCCCGGTTGGATCTGGATGCAAAACACAGAAGAACGGATCAGCGGTCACGATGCTGAAGGGCTAAAAATTTTAGATTCTTGGATTTCTAATGGATAGAAACAATGTAAGTTCAATGTAGGCTTATCTGGCTGGACAGACGTGACCCCGCTCTGTACGTTCGCCGCCATGCACCTGTTTCTGCTGGCATGTACCGTCTCCTCAGATCTCCCTGCCACCCCACCGGCAGCGGCGGTTCCGATCTACCTCCAATCCCAATCGGCAGGTGTCGACGGTGCGGCCTGCGCGTGGAGCGCGGACACATGGCCGGATGAGGCAGCGGCGCTGATGGCCTCCCGCGCCGCCGAGGTTCTGCCGCTGGCGGTCGGCGGACGGATGCTCACCACGCTGCCGGAGCTGGCGGGCGCGATCGGGCGCGGCGATCTGATCTCCCGTGAGGCGACGGCGCTGGCGCTGAACCTCGCGCTCGATCAGACCGGTCTGTTCGGTGCAGACGCGGACTTCGCGTCAGCGAAGCTGACCTCCGGCCTGTATTCGGGCCATACCCCCTCCCAGCTCCTCGCGCTCCTCGGCGCCGCCGGGCCGGGCCTGCTGGAGGCCATGCAGCAGATGAACGGCGCGTTCTCCAACTGTGATGCGGAAGATTACACCGCTGACGGGGAAGACGGCGACACCGGCTGGATCGACGGCGACGGCGACGGCGTCTCGGTGGAGAGCGACTGCGACGACACCGATCCGCGCGTCGGCCCGGTGCTGTACGAGGACGGGCTGGAGGCGGACGCCGGCTACTTCGACTCGACCACCCAGCTCGACGCGGGGTGGATCTGGGACGGCCAGTCTGCGCTGGTGACGGACGGCGGGCAGGCGGTCCAGATCGGGGCCGGTGCCTGGGAGAACTATGTGGTGATCGGGAAGATCGCCGCGCACGGGACGGACGTGGACTGCGGTTTTGACTGCGCCGACTCCTGCGGCGAGTATGTCCCCGAGGACGACTGTTACACCGACTACCAGGCGATCGCGCTCGGCCTGCTGACGGTGACGGTGACCGGCTCGGGCATCGTGACGATGCAGAACAGCAGCCCCGACTATGACGTCTGCCTGGAAGGCACGGGGATGTGGGTCGGCACCGGCTCCCAGAGCGTCGCGGTCGGGGACGATGTGCTGTCCTCGGCGCTGTACCGCATCCCGGCGGGCGGCTCGCTGCCGCTCTACTACGGGTCGTGGACGACCGACAACGGGGTGTTCCAGCCCTACCTGAACCTCCCTGCGATGTGGTGCTACCAGCTCGGCGTGAACATGGCGGTCGGCTCTGCCATGACCACCAGCGGCGCGTGGCTGCCGGAGGACATGGCGGAGCTGTTCAACACTGAGACGGACACGGACGGGGACGGGGTCGAAGATCATGTGGACTGGGCGGGCGGTTACGGCGTCCAGACCCAGTACAACATCTGGAATTACCAGGCGTCCCACGCTGCGATCACGGTCGGCAAGCTCGCATCGGCGGGCGCAGGCACCGTCGATGTCACGCTGACGATCGAGAACCGTGGCGCGGTCACTGCGGTCACCGACGTCACCGACACCCTGCCCCGCAACTGGGAGGTCGTGAGCTGCGATCAGCCGTACACTTCCGGAACGGACGGCGACGGGCTGGACACCCTGAGCTGGAACCTCACCGTCGATGGCTGCAGCGGCAACTGCTCGGTGATCGACAGCGAGGTCATCCGCTGCTCGATCCGCTCCACCCTGCATGTCGATCAGGACATCGTCGAGCTCCCGGCGGCCTGGGGCAGCTACTACGACGGGGAGGACATGGAGGTCTCCTGGTCGATGCAGGCCGCCGCCTTCGGCTACGACTGGAACGATGACGGGGAGCTCATCTGCGGCAGCACCGACCGCTGGCGCGTGGGCCTGCTGGCGCGTGTCTCGCTGGACGCCGATCAGGACGAGGGCTTCAACGGCTACCGCTGCGCGCTCGCGCAGAACTCTGAGGAGGACTGCTTCGATCCCGGCCACTTCGTCCAGATCGGCGCCTTCCTCGACGAGGCCGAGGACGACTTCGCCAGCGAGTGCGGGGACGGCTGCGCCAACCCCACCTTCGATCAGCTCGCCCGCGCCGATCATGACGGTTCGCTCAATGTCTCTGCCGGAGATCCCGCGCTCCTCTACTTCTTCGCCTACGGCGAGGAGCTGACCTGCGAGGCCTACGATCTTGACAAGAACCTCGTGGCGGAGTCCCGCGCTCAGGACGCCCGCTTTGAGGCGGGCAGCGCCGGTATGAGCACGCTCAACGCCTACGGCGACTTCGACTGGATCAAGGTCTGCGGCTTCACCGAGTGATGCGGAGAGCAGAAAAGCTCCGCTCCCGCTGATCCGGCCTCGCGCCTCGCGCGTAATGGGGAGACAACACGATGCGCCCCTGCAGGGGCGATAGAGAGGCTCCCATGATGTCTTCTGGCCGTTCTGCGTCTTTGATCTGTGCAGTGATTTCCTTGTCAGTCGGCTGCGCTGCAGCAGAGAACAAAAACGACTCAGACCCTTCCGCTGACAGCCCCATCTCGGTCACCGTCTCCGGGGCGGGGCTGGAGGATCCGCTGGACGCGACGCCGGGGCCGGACGGCGAGGCGGTCTGGTGGCTGGGGACAGCGGCGGGGGTCTCCGGGGTGTGGCAGATCGATCGCTCGACGCCGCTGGCGGAGATCGCAGGCGGGCGGAACCTCGTCTTCTCTGACGACGGCGCGACGATCTTCGTGAGCGCGGCGGGCGGCCTCTTCGCCGTCCCGGCCGCAGGCGGGGCGCCGGCGCTGATGCCCGGGACGGAGCTGCTGGCGCCGGAGGGGCTCGACACGGTGACACTCGGCGGGACGGCGTATGTCTACGCCACGGCGCCCGGCGCGCAGGAGGGGGAGCAGGGGCTGTACCGGATATCAGAGTCGGGCGGGGTGGAGGCGATCCTCACCGGCGCGCCGTTCGTGGCGCCGGGCGGGGTCGTCGTCGGGGCGGACGGGGTTGTGTGGGTGGTGGATCAGGAGGCGGGGCTGGGGGCGTCGGGCGCGCTGATCCGGGTGGTGGACGGCGCGGCGACAATCGTGGCGGACAGCTTCATCGCGGGCGACCCGGCGGGCGTGGCGTTCACCCCGGACGAAGGGGCGCTGATGATCTCCTCGCTGGACGACTCCTGGCACTCGCAGGTGCTGATCGTCAGCGCGGCTGACTACAGCACCTCCGTCTTCAACGACGTCATCGGCGAGAACGACACAAGCGGCGGGCTGCACCGGGCGGACGGGACGGGGAGCTACGCCTGGGCGGATCGGCGCGGGACGGTCTATTCTATCGAGATCGGGGGGTAACCTTATAAAGAATCGATCAGCCTGCTCGCAGCCGTGAGCCCCCAGCCGCTCTCCCGGCGCTCCGGCTGCTCCACCGTCACCGCCTCCCCGCGCTCCAGCCGCCGCCACGCCGCCCCCCACACCGGATCGTGCGTCCGGGGCGCAGAGAGCGAGATCCGGCCCTCCTGCCCGCAGGCCAGCAGCCGCTCGCGCCCGGCCTTGTTCAGCCGCTTTTCTGAGAGGACGCGCAGCGCCCCCGCCGGGTGGACCGGCGGCGGATCGCCCGCCCCACCGAGGTGGAGCCAGGAGAACGGCAGGCTCTCCCGCTCGATCCCTGCCGCGTCGCACAGGGCCGCGACCGCCGCCGGGGGCCGCCAGCGCGTCTCAGCGTGGCAGGCCGCGCCCTCCGCGAGCGCCGGGCAGGCGCCCTTGTAGAAGCAGGGGCCGAGGATCGGCAGCCGATCCCGCATCAGATCGCGCAATTGCAGGAACTCCCCGTTGATCATGTGCCGCGCCGGCTCGATCACCAGGATGCTCCCTCCCGGCGCCAGCCTTCCTGCCGCCTCCTCCAGCAGCCGCGCCCGCCGCTCCAGCCGATCCGGCGCCTGCTTCCACAGCTCGTTGATGACATGGCCCAGGATCACACGGTCGTATCGTCCCTCCGGCACCGGCGCCCCCGCCTCGGCGTCCCACTGGAGGTACCGGATCGGCGCCCCCGGCCCCTCCAGCACCTCCCGCGCCAGCCCGAGCGCCCGCGCGTTGCGCTCCGCGACCGTCACCGGCCCGGCGCCGAGATCCAGCAGCGCCCGCGACATCGGCGCAGGCCCGGCGCCCAATTCCAGCACCGACGCGCCGAGCGGCAGCCCGCCCGCCAGCCGGACAGCGGCATGCGCCTGCGCGTAGCTCACCGGCCAGAAGTAGAGCAGGTAGGCGCCGGACAGCCCCGCGTCCTCCCAGTAGTCCTTCCCCGCGAGCGCCCGCCGCCCGCCGAAGCCGCTGGTGAGGCGCCGCAGCGCGATCTGCACCTCGGCCAATTCCCCCGGCGTCAGCCGGTCGGGCGGGCCGCTGCGCCGCTGGAGCGCCCGCCACGCGGCGATCAGCCGGTTCATCGGCAGCGTCATCGGCGGAGCAGCCAGCGCAGGAGCTGCTCAAGGAACGCCAGGAACAGCCGGAACAGATCGGGCGCGGGCGGCGCGGGCGCGGGCGGCGCAGGCGTGACCGGCTCCTTGACCGGCTCCTTGACTGGCTCCTTGACCGGCTTCTTCACCGGCTTCTCCTGGGCTCCGCTAAGCCCCTGCTCCAGCTTCTCCCACAGATCCGCGCGCAGCACCAGCCCCATCGCCTCCTGCGGGCGCTCGGCGGTCTCCCCGCTGAGGTCGACGAGGACGAGCCGATCCTGGGCCTCCAGGAATTCGAGGAACACCTCGCGCAGCACGCCGGAGCCCTTGCCGAACCACACAACGCAGACCGGCTCGGTGCAGGTCTTCAGCGCCTCCTTCGCCTCGCGGGCGCGCATCCCGTGGAGGTCGAGCAATTGCACCTCCAGGCTCCCCGTCCCGGCGCCCTCCAGCAGGCGGTGCAATTCCGGGCTGGCCTCGTTGAAGAAGCCGCTCAGGCGGGCGACGCGATCCTCCTGCCGGTCGATGTCGAATTCGTAGGCGAAGTGCTCGGTCAGCGGCAGGAAGGCGGCGGAGAGGGCAGGGGAGGCGGCGCGGGGCATGGCTACCGGCCGAGCCGGCGGCGGACCTCGCGGATGAGATCCGAGAGGTTGGTGGGGAGGGTGGTGCGGGCAGCGAACTCGCCGGCCCAGGCGGGGATGCTGCCGCCGACATCCGTGCAGATGCGGTAGCGGATCGTCGTCTGATCTCCGGCGGGCGTGAAGGTCCAGTCCCCGACGTTCACCCCGGTGATCACGGCGCCGGGGAAGCTCTGGACGATGTCGGCGACGGTGCTGGCGTAGGTGGTGGTCGGATCGATCCCCTCCCACATGAAGACCCGATCCTCGCCGCGCCGGGTGATCGTGGCGCGGACGAACCAGTAGCGGTCGTTGATCGGGTAGGGGTTGTCGAGGAGCTGGTAGTAGTCGAACCCGGTGCTGCCCCCGGTGAGCTTCACCGAGCGCTTGACCGCCCACGAGGACCACGAGGGCTGGTTGGGGATGTCCGAGGCCGCCGCGAGCAGATCGTCTGCGGGCAGCGCCGCCGCCGTGCTCCCTTCCAGGCAGTCGACGCCCAGGATCTGCTTGTGCCGCACCAGCACCTCCCCGACGTCCGGGAGCTTCTTGCGCTCGACGTCCGCCCAGCCGCTCTCAGCGGAGAGCTGAGCGCGGAACGCGGCGTAGTCGACGGCGAGGGCCGGGGCGGACAGGGCGAGCATGGAGAGTGTGTAGAGCATGTGCTGTGCCTCTGCGAGCGTGTGCGGGTCGGATGATCGGGTAACCGGTTAGATGGAGCGCGGCGCGCGGACGTCGCGCCACAAACGCCCGGAGGCAGAATGTTGTTCCTGTGGTTGGCCGCCTGTGACGGTCAGAAAGACAGCGGCGCGGACACCGCAGTGACCTGGCATGCGGACATCGCCCCGCTGATGGCAGAGAAGTGTCAGGGCTGCCACGCCGAAGGCACCACCGCCCCCTTCGCCCTCGACGACTACGCCACCGCCGCCGCGATGGCCCCGCTGCCCTCGCCGCCATCGAGGCGGGCCGCATGCCCCCCTGGCTGGCGCAGGACACCCCGGAGTGCGATCCCGCCTGGGCGTACCGGAACGATCTCCGCCTCTCCCCCGCAGATCTCGATCTGTTCCGCGCCTGGATCGACCAGGGAACCCCGGAGGGCGACGCCGCTGCCGCCGCGCCCCTGCCCCACCTCCCCGGCATGGAGGTCGAGGACCCCGATCTGGAGATCCCGTTCCCCGTCGCCTACACCGTCGAGGGAACCAGCGACGACTTCCAGTGCTTCGTCCTCGACCCCGGCAACACCGTCCCGATGTGGATCAGCGAGGTGCAGCTCATCCCCGGCAACACCCGCGTCGCCCACCACGGCCTGATGTTCGTCGACTATATGGGCGCCTCCGCCGCCCTCTCCGAGACCGGCGTCTTCCCCTGCTTCAACGATCCCGGCGTCGACTCCTACCAGATCGCCACATAGACCCCCGGCATGGTCCCCAACCGCGTCCCCGAGGGCGTCGGCATCCCCGTCCCCGCCGGGGCGCGCATCGTCGTCCAGATGCACTACCACCCCTCGCCCGACGGCCCGGAGGTCGATCAGTCCGCCATCCAATTGCGCTGGACCGACCAGACCCCCACCTGGGAGGCCGCCCACGCCCTCGTCGGCAACTTCGATGAGCAGAGCGATAACGGCTACGGCCTGCTCCCCGGCCTCGATGACAATGGCGCCCCCTCCTTCTTCATCCCCGCCGGATCGACCGCCCACACCGAGGAGATGATCTACTTCCAGGAATTCGACTTTGACTTCCCGATCTACACCGTCGGCACCCACATGCACTACGTCGGCACCGACATGAAGATCGACCTGATCGAAGACGGCGAAGAGAAGTGCCTGATCCAGACCCCCGGCTGGGACTTCAACTGGCAGCGCACCTACGACTTCGACGCCGACATCGCCGACCTCCCCACCATCTCCATGAATGAAGGGCTGCGCCTGCGCTGCACCTACGACAACAGCGAGAGCAACCCCTTTGTCATGGACGCCCTCGCTGAGCGCGGGCTCTCCTCGCCTCAGGACGTGTATCTGGGGGAGGAGACGCTGGACGAGATGTGCCTCGGGATCTTCGGCGTGCTGGTCCCCCCTGGGCTCCTCACGCAGATATTCTGAGTCGTACCGCTGGAGAACGCCGGGGATCGGGGGCTGTTGACGCGCGGGGACCCCGGGTCGCATGTCCGGGGCGAGGCGCCCCGGCGCAGTGCGACCCCCGACGCCCCGCGCTACGCGCCCCCGACCCCTTGCTTACCGATCTGCATGAACCCGCTGCGTTATATCGGACCGGGAAATAGACTGCCGAGTGGTGCCCTCCGTCCCTTCGCCCCCTTGGGGGGGGCCGCAGGCAGCGTAAGCCGAAGGTGGCCCGGAGGGCCGGATGAGGGGCGTTCCGGCACGGCTTTCGCCTCATCCGTCAGCCTTCGGCTGCCACCTTCGACAAAGAAGCGGGTGGAAGGGACGGCATTCTTCTTCCCGATTCCGCGTTATTCCTCCCCGATCCTAAGGATCTCCCTCGCGTCGGCGTTCCCCGGATCCCGCGCCAGCACCTCCCGCACCTCCACCAGCCCCTCCTCCCGCTGCCCCCGCGCGATCATGCAGGCGGCCCGGATCAGCCGGAGCGTCGCCGTCCCCGGATGGAGCCGGAGTCCCTCCTCAGCCACGGTGATCGCCGCGCTGCAGTCCCGGCCCCGGCGGCGGGCCTCGGCGCTGAGCGCCCACGCCTCGACCTCGTCGGGGTGATCGCGCCGCAGCGGGTCAGCGATGGCCTGCGCGCCGGAGAGATCCCCGCGCTCCAGCCGGATGTTGCCCTGCTGGAGGAGGAGCTGCGCGTTGCCGGGGCGGCGCTCCAGGAGCGGGGCGAGGGCGGCCTCGGCCTCGTCAAAGCGGCCCAGCAGCATGTAGCCCCTGGAGAGCAGGAGCTTCGCGGCGCCGACCTGCGGGTACTGCGCGAGCCACGCCTCGATCAGCGGGACGCCCTGCGCGGGGGGGCGGGAGCGGGCGGCGGCGGTGACGAGGGAGAATTCGACGGCGATGCCTGGGTGATCCTTGGGGTCGGGGAGATCCTGCCAGCGGGCGTCGGCGGACACGTCAGCGAGCGGGGCGACATAGCCGAGGGCGACGAGGGCGGAGGTGGTGTCATCCGGAGCGGAGATCGGGCGGCGATTGAGGAGGAAGGCGTCCATCTGCGCGGACCACTGCGCCAGCAGCGCGGGATCGGGGGCGCTGAGATCCGCGCGCTCGGCGGGGTCGGCGGGCCAGCCGTAGACCTCGCTCCGGGGGGCGCGGATATAGCGGTGCTGACGATCCTGGAGGCTGCGGAGCTCGCTCATGCCGAACTGGAGGCGCGGGGACCAGCTCTCGGCGTAGATCGGGCGGTCGTGCGGCTGGAGGGCGCCGTTCTGGATCAGGGGCTGGCCGTCCATCTCCGGCGGGACGGGGAGGCCGAGCAGGCTCAGGACGGTGGGGGCGATGTCGACGAGGGAGGCGGGATCTCCGTAGACCGCCCCGGCCGGGACGCCTGCGCCTGAGAAGATCAGCGGGATGTGCATGGTGGATCGGTAGAGGAAGATCCCGTGCGTGCCTTCGCCGTGATCGCCCCGATCCTCGCCGTGGTCGCCGGAGACGACGAGGAGCAGCGGGCGGTTCCGGTGTAGAACGGCGATGTGTTCCTGGATGATCCCGATCTGGTGGTCGGTGAACGCGATCTCGCCCAGGTACGGATCGCCCCCCGCCCGCGCCACCCACTCCGGCGGCGCCTCCAGCGGCAGGTGCGGGTCGTAGAAGTGGACCCAGCCGAAGAAGGGCCGATCCGGCGCCACCGTGTCCAGCCACTCCTGCGCCAGTCCCCGCTGCAGATCGGCCTGACGATCCGGCACGCGCGCCGAACGCGCCGCCGCCGAGCTGTCGAAGCCGTCTGTGTACCGGTCGAACCCCTGATCCAGCCCGAACCGCCGATCCAGCACCGCCGCGCTCACCAGCGCCGCTGTCTGGTAGCCCTGCGCGCTGAGGATCTCCGCCAGCGTCGTCAGCTCAGGCGCCGCCTGGAAGCCGTTGTTGTCGCGGACCCCGTGCCGATCCGGGTAGATCCCGGTGAGGATCGAGGTGTGCGCCGGGAGCGTCAGCGGCGTCACGCTCCCCGCCTCCGCCACCCGCGTCCCGCCCGCCGCCAGCGCGTCCAGCACCGGGGTGTGCGCGGCAGCGTTCCCGTAGCTGCCGAGCGCGTCGGCCCGGATCGTGTCGATGGTGATCAGCAGGATGTCGGGGGCCGGTGGTGCCTGCAGCACCGGCGCAGCGCAGGCGAGGAGGAGCATCTACCAGACGAACGCCGCCGACACATCCGGGATGATCCCGAACCCGCTCCCGAACCCCACGATCACCCCGAGGTTCATCTGGAACGCCGAGGGCGGATCGTACTGAGCGGCGGCTCCGACGAGGAGCTGGCCCCCGGAGTAGATGGTCCCGTAGCCGACAGAGACCTCCGTCTGGAACATCGACCGGCTGTTCGCCCGACCATCGACGTAGAGCATGACCCCGCCGGCGGGGCCGGGAGAGTAGAAGTAGGCCAGCCCCAGCCCTGCGCTCGCCCGGATGCCGAAGGCGCTGATGGCGCTGTCCTCGCGCATGTGGGCCTCTACACGGAAGCCGTTGAGGGCGCCGAACTCGACGCCGCCGCCGAGGTGTCCGCGCGCGATCTCCGGTTTCACCTCTGCTGCAGTGGGCGGTCCAGCGGTGACAGCGGCAGGGGATTCAGCGGTGACAGGGGGCGCGACGCCGCGCACATCGAGCGGCAGGCCGGAGGTGAGGGGGAAGCTGGCGGGGCCGCCGATGAGGGCCGGGGTCTGGTCGAGGCCGGTCGCGTAGAGCTTCCAGTTCACCCAGCGCTGCAGCTCCTGGATGGAGATCGCGCCGTCCAATTGGCCGTCGACCGCGCCGTCTGCCGCGCCCCGCAGGGCGGCGACGGTGAACCAGGTGAAGGCGCCGTGGGCGACGCCGGGGAGGGCGCCGGGGGTCTGTCCGGCGGCGGCGGCGGTCCACTCCTGCACGCGGGGGACGCCGGGGGCGTAGAGCTGCGCGGGAGCGGGCGCGGCGGTCGTGAGGGCGGGCGCGGCGGTCGGGAGGGCGGGGGCGGTCGCGGGTGCGGCGGGGGCAGCGGGCGCGGGGACGGCGGGTGCGGCGGGGGCGACCAGCGGCTGTCCGCTCCGATCTGCGCCGG
>JBEIQZ010000345.1:0-6771 GCA_040376255.1 Alphaproteobacteria bacterium | reverse complement strand
GCCCTTGTACGCGATCATCGCGCCCTTCCGCGCGTAGACCGGCGCGCCGGACAGGGGGACGCGCACCATCAGCTCGTTTACCTGCTCGAACCCCACGATCACCTCCGCTCGCTGGGCTGGACGTAGACGGTGCCCTGCCCGGTGAATTTGAGCTGGTAGGACTCGCCGTTGCGCTGGCCGAGCAGCACCCGCCAGTTGACATCGAAGTGGAATTCCTGGCGGAGGTTGCCCTTGTAGCCGATGAAGGCGTCCGGATCGACGAACAGCGGCGCGCTGCCGTCCACCTCCAGCTGGAGCAGGCTGCCGTGCGAGACGATCGCCGCGCTGCCCGTCCCCTCGACCGAGGTGGTGAAGATGCCCTGCCCGGTGGCGAACGCCCCGGCCACCGCGCCCTGCACCCCGCTGTTGGCGGCGATCAGGTGGGTGCCGGTCTTCAGGCCGCTCTCCAGGGCCAGCAGGGAGGCGCTCTCCACGAACAGGCGCTCGTTGCGGAGCGGGATGATCGACACCTCGCGCGCCTGATCGGCGAACCAGACGCGCCCTGTCCCCTGGGACTGCATCAGGTTGAGCTGCTCCTCCCCGGTGACCCCGCCGACCGCGCGGCGCATGAAGCTGCCGAGCAGCCCCTCCCCGCCGAGGATCAGCTTGGTGAAGCGGACATCCCCCTCGCAGGCGACCATCGCGCCCGCCTTGCTGGAGACGCTGGTGTTCTGGAGCTGCACCTCCAGCAGCCGATCATTGGTCAAACGGAACGTGCTCATCCCGGCCAGGGTAACCGGCGGGAGGGGCCACCACCAGGGCGCCGGATTAAGACGCCCCCGCGAAGATGCCTGTCCCGCAGACCTCCCTCCCCGCCTCCCTGCGCTCCGGCTCGTGGCCGGAGATCCGCGACGCGCTGGCCGGTCTGGACGCGGCGCAGGACGCGGCGTTCTGGGAGGGGCTGTGCGCCGGGCTGTCGATACATCCGGGCGGCGATCCTTGCGGCGACCTGCAGATCGCGCCGGAGGCGCCGCTCTGCGGGGTCCCGTCGCGGATGCAGGCGCCGGTCGCGCTCCACGCGCTGCGTCGGGCGGGGCGGCTGGAGGGGGTGGAGGCGCTGCGGGTGGCGGCCAGCGGCATCTGCGATCTGGCGCCGCTGGCGGGGCTGGCGGGGCTGCGGCGGCTCTGGCTCTCCGCCTGCCCGGATCTGCGCGCGGCGGGGCCGCTCGGGACGCTCACCGGGCTGCGGCGGCTCGGGCTGGGGGGCTGCGGGGGGCTGACGGATCTCAGCCCGCTGGCGGGGCTGGCCGGGCTGCTGGAATTGGATCTGTCGTGGTGCGCGACGCCGCGCGATCTGCGCCCGCTCGCGGGGCTGCAGCTGCTGGAGACGCTGGTGATGAACGGCACAGCGCGGCTGCCTGACCTGCGCCCGCTGGCGGGGCTGACCCGGCTGACCCGGATCGGGCTGGATCTCTGTCCGGCGCTGACCGATCTGGGGCCGCTGACCGCGCTGACCGCGCTGGAGACGCTCTCCCTCGGCGGGCAGGTGGCGCTCCCCGATCTGCGCCCGCTCGACGACATCCCGACGCTGGAGCGGCTGCTGCTCCACGACGGCGCCTTCGCTGACCTGTCCCCGCTGGCGGCGCTCACCCGCCTGCCGTCGCTGCACCTCGACACGTCTCCGGCGTTCACCGACCTCTCGCCGCTCGCCGCGATGGCGGGGCTGCGGCGGCTGTCGCTGGGCGGCTGCGCCGGGGCGCGCGACATCGGCCCGCTCGCGGCGCTGACCGGGCTGACGTTCCTCGACCTGAGCGCCGTCCCGGTCACCGATCTGCGCCCGCTCGCCGGGCTGACGCAGCTCAGCTACCTCGACCTCGGCGGAAGCGACCTCGGCGGGAGCGATCTCGACGATCTGCGCCCGCTCGCCGGGCTGGCCGCGCTCACCTCCCTGGAGATCAGCCGCTGCCCACGCCTGACCGACCTGCGCCCGCTCGCCGGGCTGACCCGGCTCGGGATGCTGGAGCTGATGGGCTGCCCGCAGATCACCGACCTGAGCCCGCTGGACGGGCTGACACAGCTCGGCATCCTCGACATCACAGGTTGTACCAGGGTCACGGCGGCGGAGGCGGCGCGGCTCCAGGCGCGGCTGCCGGAGTGCATGATCCTCTCGCGGTGAGCGCCGTGATAACGGTCAGCCATGTGGCGCCGCCGTCTGATCTCGCTCCCGCTGTTCTCGCTCCTGACCGCGCTGCTCTGGGGCGCGCTGCCGCTCTGGCTCGCGCTAAGCCTGCTGGTCGATGTCCTGCGGCCCCGGCGGCTGGCGGCGACCCGGACGCTGCTGTTCCTCGGGATCTACCTCGCCTGCGAGTGCGCCGGGGTGGCGGCGGCGGCGGCGCTGTGGATCTGGCCGATGAACCCGGCGGCGTTCGTTGCGCGGAACTGGCGGCTCCAGTGGTGGTGGAACAGCGCGCTGTTCCGGGCCGGGCTGCGCTGCTACGGGATGCGCGTCGCTGAGCGGTGGGACAGCCCGGAGGCGGGGCTGGCCGCGCGCCCGGTGCTCGTCTTCATCCGCCACACCAGCACCGCCGACACCGTCCTGCCGGTCAGCGTCTTCTCCTGCCGCCACGGGGTGCGGCTGCGCTTCGTGCTGAAGGAGGAATTGCGCTGGGATCCCTGCCTCGACATCGTCGGCGGGCGGCTCCCCAACGCCTTCGTCCGGCGCGGCGGCGGCGACCCGGCAGAGAACCTCGCGCGCGTGCGCGGGCTGGCGGACGGCCTCGGGCCGGGGGACGGGGTGCTGATCTACCCGGAGGGCACCCGGTTCACGCCGGGGAAGCGCGCCCGGCTGCTGGAGCGGCTGAGCGGCGCCGAGCGGGAGCGGGCCGCTGAGCTCCGGAACCTCCTCCCCGCCCACCCCGGCGGCCCCGTCGCGCTGCTGGAGGCGGTCGGGCCGGAGGCCGACGTCTGGTTCTGCGGCCACACCGGCTACGAGGCCGCCGGCAGCCTCGCGGATCTCATAAACGGGCGCCTCGTCGGGCAGACCGTCCAGATGCGCTTCTGGAAGGTTCCGGCAGCGCAGATCCCCGCCGACGCAGAGGGCCGCCGGGCGTGGCTCCACGGACAGTGGCTGGAGATGGATCGCTGGGTGGGGGCGGCTCAAGAGCAGCCGGACAGCCCCAGCCCGCGCATCGCCTGATCCGCCGCCTCCTGCCGCGCCCCCGGCGCCGCCGCCAGCACCGCCGCCCCGATCTCCCGGATCTGCGCCGCCGGCGGGAGCGGCAGCGCCCGGATCTCAGTGGCGCTGACCTGGGTGTTGCCGCTCTGGATGCGGAAAAAGCTGTCGATGAGCCCGCTGCCGAGCAGCGCCGCCAGCCCGTGCGCCAGCGCCCCGTCCAGCTCTCCGCCCGGACAGTGGATGTAATTCAGGTGGTTCTCCAGCCCCGGCCCGCCGCCGGGGAGCCGTCCCCCCTCCAGCACCGCCGCCGTCAGCCGCCGCGCCCCCTCCTTCGCCGAGAACCGCCGCAGCAGCACATACGTCCGATCCGGCACCAGCAGCGCGCGCCCCGCCGCGCTGTCGATGTGCTCCGGCTTGCGGAACCCCGCGCCCAGCGGCCAGCAAACCTCCCCCGCCCGCACATGCTGCATCCACAGCATCGGCGCCGTCCCCGGCCCGCCCTCCCGCCGCAGCGCCTCCGTGCGGAACGGCACCACCGGCCCGGTCGAGATCGCGAGGCCCAGCCCCGCCAGCCGCTCCGGCCAGCCGCGCACCGCCTCCAGCACCGCCAGATCCTCCGGCCCTGCAGGCAGCCACAGCACCCCCGCCGGATCGTCCGGCGGCAGCGCCGCAGCGCGCGGCACCGTGTGGCGCCGGGGCGCCCGCAGGTCGTCCAGCCCGTCGGAGCTGCTCACTGATATTGTTGCGCCTGCTGTCGTGTCCGCTGTCGCGCCCTTCCGGTGGGACAGGATGACGCTCTCCTGCAGGACGGCTTCCGCCGCGAAGGCGTCGCGCCGCGAGCCGAACAGGTGCGCCGCCTCCAGCGACATCTGCGCGTGGTAGCGCCTGCGGAACGCCTGGAAGTAGCGGCCCGAGGCGAAGCTTCGCGGTACGATAAACACCGACTGCCCGCCCGCAGCAGCAGCCCCGCCGCCGCCTCCATGAACCGCGCGTAGGCGTTCGGCGCGTCGCCCCCGCGCCCGTCCCCCGGCGACAGCTTGAAGTACGGCGGGTTCGACACCACGACGTCGATCGGCGGGAGCGGTGAGGAGCCGGGGTGAAGGCGCTGCAGATCGAGGAAGTCCCGCGTCAACAGGGTCGCATAGAAGGCACCCCCGAGCTGCTGGCGCGCCAGGTTCAGCGCCTCCTTCAGCAGCGGCACCGTCCCCGGCTCCGCCTCGACCGCGATCAGCCGCACCGCGCCCGCCCCCGCCCTGAGCGCCGCCTGCGCCGCCGCGACGCCGAGGATGCCCGTCCCGGCGCCGGGGTCGAGGATCGTCACCGGCTGCCCGGCGACGACCCGCACATGCGCCGCCATGAAGGCCGCGATCTCAGGCGGGGTGAAGAACTGCCCCCAGGCAGACTTGTGGGCGTCGTCCGTCGCCGCCCGCCGGGCGCCGGACAGCGCAGCGATGCTGATCAGCAGGTCGGACATCGGAGGCTCCGGCGGAGTGACCGGGAGGAAAAATGATAAAGCCGACCATGCCGGTCGGCTTTACTTACTGCGCCCAAAGAGACTCGAACTCCTAACCTTCTGATCCGTAGTCAGATGCTCTATCCAATTGAGCTATGAGCGCATACACCTTTGAAGGTGGGATCGGAGGCGGCGGGATTTGAACCCGCGTCAGAGTTTCCCCTAAACACGCTTAGCAAGCGTGCGCCTTCAGCCACTCGGCCACACCTCCACCCGAAGCCCAATACTAATAACCCACCCCGCTGATCGCGCAAGCTCTTTCTGCAGGATCTTCAGACAGGCGGCTTCGCCCCGTCCGGCTGACCGGTTAAATGGCGCGGCATGCTTGACGTGCAGATCCTCGCCAACCGCCCCGACACCGTCCGCGACAGCCTCCGCCGCCGTCACGCCGCGCCCGAACACTTCGAGACCGTCGACCGCCTCGTCGATCTCATCCACGAGCGGCGCCGCCTCCAGGTCGCCATCGATCAACAGCTCGCCCTGCGGAACACCCTCTCCCCGCAGATCGGGAAGATGCTCAAAAACGGCCCCTCCCCCGAGGCCGAAGCCCTCAAAGAGCAGGTCCGCCTCGCCACCACCCGGGCCGAGGATCTGAAGCTCCAGATCGACCGGATCGCCGACGAAGAGCTGCCTCTGCTCCAGTCGCTCCCCAACCTCGTCGCCGATGACACCCCCGACGGCCGCAGCGACAAGGACAACCCGGTGATCCGCCAGATCGGCGACCTGCCCGCCTTCCCCTTCGCCCCGCGCGCCCACGATGACCTCGCCGCCGACCTCGGCATGTACCACCCCGAGTCCGGCGTGAAGCTCGCAGGCTCGCGCTTCGCTGTCACCTCCGGCGCCCTCGCCCGCATGGAGCGCGCCCTCGTCCAGTTCTTCCTCGACCTCCACACCGACCACCACGGCTACCGCGAGTGGGTCGTCCCCTATATGGTCACCCGTACCACCCTCACCGGCACCGGCCAGCTCCCCAAGTTCGAGGAAGACCTCTTCAAGCTCGCCCACCCCCTCGCCAACGAAGACGCCTTCCTCATCCCCACCGCCGAGGTCCCCGTCACCAACCTCCACCGGGGCGATATCCTCGAAGAAGAATCCCTCCCCCGCAAGTACTGCGCCTTCACCCCCTGCTTCCGCTCAGAGGCCGGCTCCTGGGGCAAGGACACCCGGGGCATGATCCGCCTCCACCAGTTCCATAAGGTCGAGCTCGTCTGGATCTGTACCCCGGAACAGTCCAGCGAAGGCCTCGAAACCCTCACCGCCCACGCCGAGACCTGCCTCCAGCGCCTCGGCCTCCCCTACCAGGTCGTCGCCCGCTGCACCGCCGACGTCGGGAACGGCGGCGCCAAAGGCTATGACCTCGAAGTCTGGCTCCCCGCCCAGAACACCTACCGCGAGATCAGCTCCTGTACCAGCTTCACCGACTTCCAGGCCCGCCGCCTCCAGCTCCGCACCCGGCGCGGTGAAGGCAAGAACAAGAAGACCCTCATCCTCCATACCCTCAACGGCTCCGGCCTCGCCGTCGGTCGCACCATCGCCGCTATCCTCGAAAACTTCCAGCATGCCGATGGCTCAGTCACCATCCCCACCGCCCTCCGCCCCTATATGGGCGGCCTCGATGCCCTCCGCAAAGGCATGTAAGGCCAGGTTGACGGGGCAGGAACAACCGGCTACATTGAAGGTGCCAGATTGAATGTCTGGAGGTGTGGCCGAGCGGTTGAAGGCAGCAGTCTTGAAAACTGCAGTCCGGGGAACCGGACCGTGAGTTCGAATCTCACCGCCTCCGTATCAAAAAACAGGCTCTTCTCTGGCACTTTCTGACTCGCCTCCAAAGGGTGTGCCAGATTTGTGTCAGATGCCGCCTGAAAATGCAGCAGCGGTTGCGACGGACAGCAGAGGGTTCCATCAGGGATCCTCTGCTGTCTTTTTTCCACCCGCCTCCCCTCCCCCGTCCAGCAGCGCCACGAACTGCTGGTTGGCGCCGGGGGCGAGGTGGGCGTAGCGCATGGTCATCTCCAGCGAGGCGTGGCCGAGGAGCTGCTGAACCGCCAGGATCGGGACGCTCTTCATCACGAGCTGGCTGGCAAAGCTGTGGCGCATGTCGTGG
>JBEIQZ010000100.1:0-14131 GCA_040376255.1 Alphaproteobacteria bacterium | reverse complement strand
GCGAGCCTCTACGGGGCAGGCGCTGATTGGGAGGAGCCGCAGCTCCGCCTCACGACCGCCGGGGCCGTCGCCTGCTGGGGCCTCGCCACTGTCTTCGGCGCCGTCCAGCTCGCCCAGAACGCGCAGCAACCCGCCCCGACCTCGCTCCCTCCGGTACTCGTCCCCATCGCATCAGGCCGCTGGTAGCCAGCCCCCCGCTCAACAGGTTAAGCGGGCTGCCCTGTCTCCCACAGAGACGCTCAACTCACTCCGTCTCCCTCCCCCTTCCCCTCTAAAATCCCAGCGGCACGCCCATCCAGCGCCCCGACTGATACCCACAGCCCCTCAAATCTGACAAACATTGCATGACTTCCTCCCGTAGCACCATCGGTGGGTGGAAGCGCAGCGCACACCCACCGATGGTGCTACGGGAGGAAGTCATGCGCGGGTGGACGATCCAGGACAGCATTGAGCTGTACAATGTGAGGAACTGGGGCCGGGACTTTTTCCGGATCAACGACAAGGGGAACGTGGAGGTGACGCCGTCGGGGCCGAGGAACGGCGCGGTGGATCTGAAGGTGCTGGTGGACGATCTTGTGCGGAGGGGAATCCAGCCGCCGATCCTGCTGCGGTTCCCGGACATTCTGGAGTACCGGGTGCGGAGCATCGCGAACGCGTTCGGGAAGGCGATCGACGCGTATGATTACCAGGGGGTGTACCGGGGGGTGTACCCGATCAAGGTGAACCAGCAGCGGCACATGGTGGAGGAGTACGTACGGTTCGCCTCTGAGTATCACATGGGGCTGGAGGCGGGGTCGAAGCCGGACTTGCTGATCGTGCTGGCGATGCTGGACGATCCGGACGCGCGGATCATCTGCAACGGCGACACGGACGCGGAGTTCATCGAGACGGCGCGGCTGGCGCAGAAGCTGGGGCGGAAGCCGATCATTGTGGTGGAGAAGTTCACTGAGTTCAAGCTGCTGGTGGAGCTGTCGCAGAAGCACAACATCCGGCCGACCATCGGGGTGCGGGCGAAGCTGGCATCGAAGGGGTCAGGGAAGTGGGAGTCGAGCGCGGGCGACCGGGCGAAGTTCGGGCTGACGGTGGGGGAGATGGTAGACGGGGTGGCGTTTTTGAAGCAGCAGGGGATGCTGGACTGCCTGCAGATGATGCATTTTCATATTGGATCGCAGATTAACGCGATCCGGTCGATGAAGAACGCGCTGAAGGAGGCGACGCGCATCTACACGGAATTGTACAAGATGGGCGCGCCGATGCGGTATTTTGATGTCGGCGGCGGGCTGGGCGTGGACTATGACGGGAGCCGGACGACGTTCGAGTCATCGATCAACTACACGGTGGACGAGTACGCGGCGGACGTGGTGAGTTTTGTCGGGGAGGCGTGTACGAACGCGGACGTGCCGCACCCGACGCTGATCACCGAGTCGGGGCGCGCGACGGCGGCGCACCACTCGATCCTGATCGTGAACGTGCTGGGGACGACGGACTTCCGGGTGGAGACGCCGGCGGTGGTGACGGACGACGATCCGGACGTATTGCTGGAGCTGAAGGAGATCCTGGACGGGATCACGCGCAAGAACTTCCAGGAGGCGTATCACGACGCGCTGGCGGCGAAGGAGGAGGTGCTGAGCCGGTTCAACCTGGGGCTGCTGGATCTGGCGCAGCGGGCGCGGGGCGAGCAATTGTTCTGGGAGATCTCGCAGCGCATCCTGCACATCGTACGGAACCGGAAGGGGTATGTGCCGGAGGAGCTCGGGGGGCTGGAGAAGGCGCTGGCGGACTGCTACTTCTGCAACTTCTCGGTGTTCCAGTCGGTGCCGGACTCCTGGGCCATCGAGCAGTTGTTCCCGATCCTCCCGATCCACCGGCTCAACGAAGAGCCGCAGCGGCAGGCGATCCTGGCGGACATCACCTGCGACAGCGACGGGAAGATCGATCACTTCATCGATCTGCGGGACGTGAAGGACGTGCTGGCGCTGCACGAGCCGAACGGGCAGGACTATTATCTGGGGGTGTTCCTGGTGGGGGCGTACCAGGAGATCCTGGGCGATCTTCACAACCTGTTCGGGGACACGAACGCGGTGCATGTGTCGCTGGATGAGGATGGGAACCCGAGCATCGACCACGTGATCGAGGGCGACACGGTGAGCGATGTGCTGCGGTATGTGCAGTACAGCAAGGCGGATCTTGTCAAGCTGGTGCGGCGGGCGTCGGAGAAGGCGCTGAAGGAGGGCCGCATGAGCATGGAGGACGCGCGGGCGCTGATGGACGCCTACCAGCAGGGGATGGAGGGGTACACGTACCTGGAGTGACGGCGGCGGGTCAGAGGGAGGAGAGGATCCACTGGCCCGGCAGGGTGGCGCCGGAGAAGACGACGGTGCCATCGGGCTGGACGCCGAAGGAGTCGAGCCAGCGCATGCCGGTTTCGGTGCAGACGGGCGGCGTGCTGCCGTCCTCGGCGGGGTCGACGGGCAGGGCGCAGATCTCCACGGTGTCGGCGAGGGCGGCCCAGTAGAGGACGGTTCCCTGCCACTGGGGGGAGATGTTGGGGAGGGGGACGGTCTCTGCGCCGAGCCGGACGGGCAGGTGCGCGGCGCTGTTGTCGGTCATCTGCCAGAGGAGGATCTGCGTCCCGGCGTCGGTGATGGCGAGGGCGGCGACATCGGTGGCGGGCATGGCGCGGCGGATCGCGGTGTGGTCGATGCGGAAGGAGGCGTTCTCATAGAGCGGGCCTGCGTCGAGCCGGGTCTCGCGGTTGAAGCTCAGGAGGAAGGCGCGGCGATCTTCGCGGCCATAGACATCGACGGCGGCGCCGCCGGCGCTCAGCATCCACTCGTCGTTGGCGGCGTGGAGCCGGATGCTGGAGCCGTAGTTGATGACGTTCCGACCGATCTGCTCCCAGGCGCCGTCGATCCACCGGGCGGTGCCGACGCTGCTGTCGAAGCCGAGCACCTTGTTGCCGATCCAGGAGACCACGGGGGTCGTGCCGTCGAGCGCGGCGGCGAGGATGGGGAGCGCGTCGATCTCGGAGATGGGGAAGCCGAGATCGCTCCAGATGTTGCCTTTACGGAGGCGGCAGACCGGCACCCACGGCCAGCGATCTGTAGCTTCATCCCGGAGGAGCTCGCGCCAGCAGGCCAGCACGCTGTCGCCGCTGGAGGCGATCACCGGATCCTGAGCGGCCCAGGCGGCGGCGCTGGAGACCACCTCCCCGTCCACGGTGACGGCGCTCCGGCTGACCGGATCGCTGCCCCAGGAGACCGCCGCGACATGCCCGTCCGCGACCGCCACCCCGGTCTGGCCGGAGGGACCGGCACCGCCAAGACCGGTCACCCAGTCCGGCAGCAGGCCGAGGGAGAAGGGCTGCTCCACGCCCATCCACGCGCCCATGAGCCGGTTGACGTCCTCCTGCGACCACGGGACGGAGTCCTCGATCCCGGGGGTGACGCCCGGCCCGGAGATGAACAGCGGCACCTCCCGGCAGCCGCCGCAGCTGTCGCTGTGCTCGCTCCAGGCAGGCTCATCGACGCTGGTGCGGTGCCGCCCGTGATCGCTGGTGAGCAGGGTGAGGGTGTCGCGGAGCCGATCCGGCTACTCAGCCGCCATCCAGTCCCAGAGGGCGGCGAGCTGCGCGTCGACGGTTGCGATGGAGGCTGGATAGCCGTCCAGCGGCGCAGTGTGGCCGCTGCTGTCGACATCGTGGAGGTTCACGACGATCATGCATGGATCTTCGAGAATAGCCGCCTTGATGTCCTCGATGAGCGCGGTATCTGTGACGCTGTTCTCTTCATCGGGCAGGTAGAACCCCTCAGAGACCTCGCCGGGGTACAGCGAGCCGCTGGCGTCGAGCAGGAGGTTCGCGTTGCTGAAGAAGCGGACGCGGTCCGCGCCGCACCGGGCCGCGACCGACTGGAAGAGGCCCGGCACCTCCGGGCGGTAGAGGCTGGTGTGGTGCGCGTCGACCGGCATGTTCCACTGGGTAGCGGAGCGACCGGTGAACAGGGTGACATGCGCCGGGAAGGTGTCGGTCTGATCGATGTTGAGCAGGCTGCGGACGGCGCGGCTGTTGACGCCGAAGCGGCTCCAGACACCTTTGAACGTCTCTGCGCCGCTGTGGCCGGTGGCCTCCGACGTGGAGGTCAGCGTGGACTCGTCGGTGCGGATCCCATCGACGACGATCAAAAGCAAGCGCCGGTCTTCAACGGCTGGCAATTCTGCGGGAAAATAAAGGTAGGAGCAGGACTGTCAGGCAATACTTCTGTGTCTATGGTTTTTGTGGTATATTGGCAAGAAAATAAAGTCGCGATTTGAATCGAGAACCACGTGTATACCATGTCCTCATGGTAGCACCAGAATGCTGTCTCCATCGTGATTTACACGATTTTGACGACATCCTTGACACCGCCATCGGCAATCAAAACGACTGACTCTCAACATAAGTGAGCCGGTGTTTGGTCGCCTCAAAGCGCCGGGGCAACCGGAGCGCCGGGGTCGGGCGGGGTCGGCGCGCCCGGCGGGGGCGGGGTCGGGACACCGGGCGGGGGCGGTGCAGGCGCGCCCGGCGGGGGCGGGGTCGGGGCCTCCGGAGTCGCCGGGCGCAATTCGCGGGCAGCGGTCAGGGCATCCAGCAGCGCGGGCTCCAGCAGGAGCATGTAGAGGATGACCTCGCGGCGGGCGTCGGGGAAGTAGGGGCCGGTGAGGGCCTCAGGGTTGTCCGACCACAGGCCGCCGATGTTGAGGTGATCCTCTCCGGGATCAAACGTCGGGCGGCTCAGCGCGCCGAAGGCTCCGGCCACATAGACGGTGCCGACGAGGGAATTGAAGTCGCCGGGGTTGGCGTAGGGATCGAGCCGGTGGCGGAGCAGGAACACGGAGTCCGCGAACCGGGTCTCCTGCTGCGGGCTGAGGGTCTTCAGGAACGGCGCCTGGGCGTCGAACAGGGCGCGGACGGAGCGGGCGCGCAATTCGAGCAATTCTGCCTCGCGGGCGCGCACCGATGCCAGCTCTGCGGCGAAGGGCGCCAGCTCCTCCTCAGTGGCGCCCTGCTGGATCTTCTCCCAGAGGCGGTCATAGACCGCGCCGACCTTCGGCTCATAGCCGGTGACGATGGCGCGCTGCCGCTCCTCGACGGCGCGCCGCTCGCGCTCGGAGCGGTCGCGCAGATCGGAGAGCAGGCCGAGCTGGTAGCGGCTGAACTCCATGTACTTCAGCCAGATGAGCAGCCGGACGCGCTGCTCCTTCTCCTGGATCTCCGGCAGGAAGGCATAGTCGTAGAGCTGCCGGTAGAGCGGCGGCAGGGCGGCGCGATCCACCCCGGCCTCGACATCGGCCCCGGCGAGCGCACCGGCGGCGGCAGGGAGCGGCTGTGGGTCGGCGCAGGAGAGCAGGGAGAGCAGGGAGAGCAGGGAGAGCAGGTGCGTTGTCAGTGCATACACGGTCGGACTCTATCAGATATCTTGTGATTATGCTGATCCTGCTCCTCGCCTGCCAGTCCTCCACCTCGCTCATCGACAAGGACGACGCGGTCGCCGTCCTCCGCCTGAGCGCCACCTCCTTCTCCTTCGGCTCCTCCGGCGGCGCCCCGCAGACCCTCACCGTCCAGAGCGCGGGGGACGGGCCGCTGATCATCGACGACCTCCGGCTCAGCGGCGGCACCGGCGGCTTCGCCTTCACCTCGCCGGACGGCGCGCTGCCCGGCACGCTGCCCGGCGGCAGCGAGGCCGATCTGATCCTCACCTGGGCCTCCCCCGGCGCCGCCGCGACCGACACGCTGGAGATCGCCAGCAACGACGCCAGCCTCCCGCTCGCCACTGTCACCCTGTCCGGGGAGCCGGGCGACACGGGCGACACGGGCGACACGGGCGACACGGGCGACTCCGGCGACACGGGCGACTCCGGCGATCCCGACCCGCCGCTGCTGGAGGTCGATCCGCTGTCGGTGGACTTCGGGACGGTGGTGATCGGCGGCACCGGCATCGCCACCCTGCGGCTGCGGAACGTCGGCGGATCTGCCGACACGCTGATGCAGCTCAGCACAGGAGACACGGCCTTCGGCGTGGCCGATCCGGGGCTCCCGTACCGGCTCGATCCGGGGGACGAGGTGCTACTGGAGCTGGCGTTCACGCCGGGGAGCGCCGGGGCGCTCGGGAGCGATCTGTACGTCGGCCTCGACGCGCTGCCCGATCTGGTCGTGCCGCTCACCGGCGCCGGCGCGCTCCCCGCCTCGCCCACCGAATTCACCTGGACGGGCAGCCCGCAGCAGTACACCGTCCCGGCGGGCGTCAGCAGCGTGCTCCTCAAGGCGTGGGGCGGCGGCGGCGGCGCGGGCCAGGAGACCGGCGGCTGCCCCTCAGCGGGCGGCGGCGGCGGCTACGCGGAGGCCACGGCGACGGTCACGCCGGGCGAGATCCTCACGATCCAGCCTGGCCAGGGCGGCGGCGTGCCGGGCGGCGGCGCGGGCGCGAGCATCATCCGGCGCGCAGACGGCTCGTTCCTGCTCGTCGCCGGGGGCGGCGGCGGGGGCGGCACGGACGGCGGGAGCTGCATCACCGGCAACGGCGGCAGCGGCGGCGCAGGCGGCGGCGCCACCGGCCTCGACGGCCTCTCCCAGATCGACACCTACTGGGGCTACGCGACCGGCGGCGCAGGCGGCGGCAGCGGCAGCGGCGGGATCGGCGGCGAAGGCGTCCTCTACACCGGCTCCGGCGTCCCCTGCTACGGCGGCTCCGGCAGCTCCCTGACCGGCGGCGGCGGCGCATACGGGAGCGGCTCCTGCTCGCTCTCGACGATGGCGGTGGAGGACGCCTCCGGCACCGCCTCTTCCAACGGCGCGGGCGGCGGGGGCGGCTCCGGCTGGTACGGCGGCGGCGGCGGCGGCTCGCTCTGGACCTACTTCGGCGGCGGGGGCGGCGGCGGCAGCAGCTACACCTCCGGTGGCAGCCTGATCTCCGGACTGGGCGATCAGGCCGGCAACAACGCCGACCCCGATCACGCCGCAGGCGCGGGACAGGGCGGCACCCCCGGCACCTGGCCGAACGTGCCGTCGACAGCGGGCGGCCACGGGCGCGTCGTGATCCGGTAGTTGCGCCGGATCGCTGTATTTTCGTCGCCGGATAGACTATCCTCTCAGGAGAGGTGCCTGTGTTCCTGATGTTGCTGGCCTGCAGTGAGTACGGTGTTACCAAGGATCAGAACCCCCCCGGCGCGGGCGATCCCGACATCGAGGTGGCGCCCGGCCGGATCGACTTCGGGACGCTCGGCACCGGCGATCAGGCAACGGAGTCCTTCACGATCCAGAACGCAGGCGCCGACGGCACCGTGCTGGACATCCAGGACATCACGATCGAGGGCGGCAACGCCAGCTACACGCTGTTGACCGACGGGGCGGACTGGCAGGTGTCGCTGGAGGCGGGCCAGGAGATCGAGGTGGAGGTCGCCTACAGCCCGCTCGGCGCCGAGAACGAGGGCCGCGCGCTGATCAGCTCCGATGATCCCGACGAGCCGGTCGCCGAGGTCGTGCTGACCGGCTCCTCCTCCGTGCCGGATCTCCAGATCGACCCCGACCCGCTCGACATGGGCGACGCCTACCTGGAGTGCGACAAGCAGAACACCCTCACCCTCACCAACGTCGGCAGCACCACCCTCACCATCGACGAGATGGAGGAGGACGGCGACGCCTTCTCGCTGGTGGGCCGCCCCGCCCTCCCGCTGAGCCTCGAACCCGGCGAGTCCACCACCGTCGATGTCATCTTCGTCCCCTTCGAGGAGGGCGACTACGAGGGCGGCATCACCGTCTGGAGCAACGAGCCCGCCAGCCCCTACCGCTCCCCCCACCTCGGCGCCGGTCGCATGGGCCCCACCCTCACCGACCACTACGAGATCCCGGTCGATCCGCCCGCAGACATCCTGTTCTTCGTCGATCAGTCCTGCTCCATGGACGACAACGCCCGTGAGCTCGCCAGCAACTTCAGCTCCTTCATCGGCCAGCTCTCCAACTACACATCCGACTGGCGCGTGATGGTCGTCACCCACGACGACGGCTGCAACAACAACGGCATCCTCACCTCCGCCACCGCCGACTACGAGACGAAGTTCGCCGACGCCGTCGTCGAGGGCAGCGACACCAGCGACAGCTACACCGAGGCCGGGCTGTACATGACCGGCAAGGCCGTCGAGAGCACCGACCCCGGCGAGTGCAACGCCGGCTTCATGCGGAATTCCGCCCTGCTCCACATCATCATGGTCTCCGATGAGCCGGAGCAGAGCCCGGGGAGCTGGAACAATTACGTCGACGATGTCATCGCCAAGAAGGGCAACGCCGGGCTGGTCAAGTACAGCGCCGTCGCCGGGGACGTCCCGGGCGGCTGCGCCACCGCCGACGCAGGCACCGGCTACTACGACGCCGTCCAGTACACCGGCGGCGAGTTCCTCTCCATCTGCTCGCAGTGGAGCAGCAACGTCGGCATCCTCGCCAACGCCTCCGTCGAGCAGGAGGTGTTCACCCTCACCGCCGACGCTGTCGAGCCCACCATCCAGGTCGAGGTCAACGGGAGCGCACGGACCAGCGGCTGGCATTACGACAGCAACACGCACTCCGTCATCTTCGACAACAATGTCCCGACTGAGGGCGATCTGATCGACATCACCTACAGCTCCTACGTCAACTGCGACTGATGCTCTGGCTGTGCTGGGTGACGCTGGCCGGTGATCCGGAGCAGGATCTGCTGAAGTGGGCGGCTCAGGCGGAGAACGCGGCGATCAACGTGAAGCAGGCGGCGGCGGCGCTGCGCGATACGGCGGCGGCGGTGCAGGCGGCAGGGCGGATGGAGAAGATGCTGATGCTGCGGGAGCAGTCGGAGGAGCTGTACCGGCGGGCGGAATTGCTGGAGCGGATGCTGGGGGCGGACTAGCCGGAGGCAGAGCGGGCGGGCTCCCAGTCGAGGCCGCAGGCGGCGGCGATGACCGGGAGGACATCGGGCGGGTGGCAGCCGTAGATGCCGGAGGCCCAGGCGGGGTTGCTCTCGACGACGGCGAGGCCGCGATCTTTAATCCAGCCGACGTCGATGACGATGCCGCGCGGGAGGTCGGAGGCGGCGGCGACGACAGCGGCCAATTCGGCGGCCATCTCCTGCTGGTGGGGGGCGTCTTCGCCTTCGTAGCGGGAGGTGGCGCGCACGACGCCGTCCTTCAGGAAGCAGCGGCACTCCCACAGCCACTCCACCGGCTCAGCGATGAACACCTGCTCGGTGTCGGCGATGTCAGCGGGGATGTCGGCGCCGGAGGGGACGACGCCCGCGCGGAAGGTCTTGTCCTCGACGGGCTTCAGGAAGAAGCTGCCGGTCAGCCTCCTCGCTTCGCCGAGGGTCATCTGGTGAATGATCCGTCGCCGCCACTCCAGCGGCAGACCGGGGAGCCAGCCCGGATCGGGGTCGGGCATCGCCAGCCCCAGCGCGTCCGCCAGCAGCCGCCCCAGCAGCGTCTCGCCGTAGACGACATGCGGCGCCGGAGGCAGCGGATCGGGCAGCCCCCACTTCCCGGGCCGCACGACGCGCCAGCCCGCTTCAAGCGCCGCCTGACGGACGAGGCGGGCGTCGTCGGTGTAGCGCGGCGAGAGGAGGAGCGAGGGGGTCACATGTTCCTCCGGTACTCCCCGCCCACCGCGTACAGCGCCCCCGTGATCTGCCCCAGGCTCGCCACCCGCACCGTCCGCATGAGCTCCGCGAACACGTTGCCGCCCCCGCGCGCGACCTGCTGCAGCAGCGCCAGCGCCTCCGGCGCCTCTGCCCGGTGCAGATCCTGGAACGCCTTCAGCGCCGCGATCTGGGCGTTCTTCTCGTCGTAGCTGGCCCGCCGCAGCTCGACGGGCGGCGGCTCCCAGTCGTCGCCGAGGGTCGCGGGGTCCTGGAAGGTGTTGATCCCGACGATGGGGAGCGAGCCGTCGTGCTTCTTCTGCTCATAATACAAGGACTCTTCCTGGATCTTCCCGCGCTGATACATCGTCTCCATCGCGCCGAGCACCCCGCCGCGCGCGTCGATCCGCTCAAACTCCTTCAGCACCGCCTCCTCGACGAGATCGGTGAGCTCCTCGATGATGTAGCTGCCCTGGAGCGGGTTCTCGTTCTTCGCCCAGCCCATCTCCTTGGAGATGATCATCTGGATCGCCATGGCGCGCCGGACGGACTCCTCGGTGGGGGTGGTGACGGCCTCGTCATAGGCGTTGGTGTGGAGGCTGTTGCAGTTGTCGAACAGGGCGAGGAGCGCCTGGAGGGTGGTGCGGATGTCGTTGAACTGGATCTCGCGGGCGTGGAGGGAGCGGCCCGAGGTCTGGATGTGGTACTTCAGCATCTGGCTGCGCTCGCTGGCACCGTAGAGCCGCTGCATGGCGACGGCCCAGATGCGGCGGGCGACGCGCCCGATCACGGTGTACTCCGGGTCCATGCCGTTGCTGAAGAAGAAGGAGAGGTTGGGGGCGTAGTCGTCGATGGCCATGCCCCGGGCGCGGTAGTACTCGACGAAGGTGAGGCCGTTGGCGAGCGTGAACGCGAGCTGAGAGACGGGGTTCGCCCCGGCCTCGGCGATGTGGTAGCCGGAGATGCTGACTGAGTAGTAGTTGCGGACGTCGTTATCGACGAAGTACTGCTGGATGTCGCCCATCATGCGGAGGGCGAATTCGGTCGAAAAAATACAGGTGTTCTGGGCCTGATCTTCTTTCAGGATGTCGGCCTGGACGGTGCCGCGAACGTTTTTCAGCACCCACGCCTGGATCGCGTCGCGCTCGGCCCCGTCGGGCGCGCGCCCGTGCTTCTCCGCGAACTTCGCCGCCTGCTGCTCGATAGCGGTGTTGAAGAACATGGCGAGCAGGATCGGGGCGGGGCCGTTGATCGTCATGCTGACGCTGGTGGAGGGATCGCAGAGGTCGAAGCCGCTGTAGAGCACCTGCATGTCGGCGAGGGTCGGGACGGAGACGCCGGACTCGCCGATCTTGCCGAAGATGTCGGGGCGGGCGGCGGGGTCCTCGCCGTAGAGCGTGACGGAGTCGAAGGCGGTGGAGAGGCGGGCCGGCTCGCCCTTGCAGAGGTAGTGGAACCGGGCGTTGGTGCGCGCGGGGCCGCCCTCCCCGGCGAACATGCGGCGGGGATCCTCGCCGGTGCGCTTCAGCGGGAAGACCCCGGCGGTGAACGGGAAGAAGCCGGGCAGGTTCTCGCGGAGGCCGAAGCGGAGCAATTCGCCCGGATCTTCGGCGCGGGGCAGGGCGACACGCGGGATCTGGAGGCCGGTGAGGCTCTCGGTGGTGAGCGGCTGGCGGATCTCCCTGCCGCGCACGGTGTAGACGTACTCGGGCTGCTGGTAGCGGGCCTTGATCGCGGGCCAGCCGTCGAGGAACCGGCGGGCGTCCGGGGCCAGCTCAAGCTGCTGCGCCTTCGCCTTCAGTAATTCTGCGACCTCCGGCGCCTCCGCCCCGGCGCGCTCCAGGGCGTCGCGGCGGCGGGCGAGGCCGATCTGCGCGTCGACGTGGCGGTGGTAGGTGCGGACGGTGCGGGCGACCTCGCCGAGGTAGCCGGTGCGGTCAGGCGGCAGGATGCGGCGGCGCGGCGGGGAGGCGCGGGTGCCAGGGTCGGGGTGGCTGGAGGTCCAATCGCGCCCGGACTTCTCTTTGAGCAGGCTGCATAAGAACCGCCATGAGGCGGTCACGCCCGCGTCGTTGAACTGCGAGGCGATGGTGCCGAAGACGGGCAATTCCTCGTCTGCGACATGGAACACCTCGCGGTTGCGCCGCACCTGCCGCCGCACGTCGCGCAGCGCGTCCTCGGCGCCCCGGCGCTCGAACTTGTTCAGGATGACGACGGCGGCGTTGTCGAGCATGTCGATCTTCTCCAGCTGCGTCGGCGCGCCGTACTCCGGGGTCATGACGTAGACCGGGATGTCGCAGACGTCGAGGATGCGGCTGTCGGCCTGGCCGATGCCGGAGGTCTCGAGCAGGATCAGATCGAAGCCCGCATGCTGGCAGAGCCGGATGGCGTCGGCGAGCGCGGCCGAGATCTCGGCGTTGCTCTCGCGGGTGGCGAGGGAGCGCATGAACACCGGGCTGGCCGCTCCGTCGCCGTAGATGGCGTTCATCCGGATGCGGTCGCCGAGCAGCGCGCCGCCGGTCTTGCGCCGGGTCGGATCGACCGAGAGGATCGCCGCGCGCCGCTCCGGGAAGTCCAGGCGGAAGCGCAGCACCCACTCGTCAACAAACGACGACTTGCCCGCGCCGCCGGTGCCGGTGACGCCGACCACCGGTGCCATGCGCGCCGGCTCCTCTTTGAGCAAGCTCTGTAATTCTGTCGACAGCCGCCCAGGCTTCGTCCGCTCAGCCTCGACATGGCTGATCGCCCGCGCCAGCGCCCGCAGGTCGCCCGCCCGGATCGCCGCGACGTCCGGCGCCGGCAGCTCCGCCACGTCCATGTCCGAGCGCTGCAGCAGGTCGTTGATGATCCCCTGCAGGCCCAGCCGCCGCCCGTCCTCCGGCGAGTAGACGCGGTCGATGCCGTGGTCGTGGAGCGCCCGGATCTCCTCCGGCACGATGACGCCGCCGCCGCCGCCGAAGATCTTCACATGGCCCGCGCCTGCCGCGACCAGCAGATCCTTCAGGTAGCGGAAGTACTCCGTGTGGCCGCCCTGGTAGGAGCTGATCGCCACCGCCTGCGCGTCCTCCTGCAGGATCGCCTCCACCACCTGCCCGACCGACCGGTTGTGCCCGAGGTGGATGACCTCCGCGCCGCCCGCCTGGATCAGCCGCCGGAAGATGTTGATCGAGGCGTCATGCCCGTCGAACAGGGCGGCGGCAGTGACCACACGGATCTTGTTGGTGGGTACATAGCGACGGTTCTCCATGGGCCTCTCCTGCCGGTGTTCCGGATCGTTGCCGCCCTCTATCCTGAGTACCGGGCGGCGGTCACACCGGAACCGATCAGGCCGCCGGGTTACCGATCCGGTCACCATGCTGCCTGCGCTCCGCCCCCCTCCCGCTGATATCGTCCTCGTCGGTGAAGAACCAGCCTTCTTCCGCGACCTCTACCACCGCTTCCTGCTGCTCTCCTTCCCCGCCGCCCTCCTCACCATCGCCGCCGCGCTCACCGGGATCAACACCGTGTTCGCCCTGCTCTACTGGTGGATCGGCGGGATCGCGAACGCCGATCCCGCCTCCTTCCTCGACGCCTTCTCCTTCAGCATGCAGACCCTCGCCACCATCGGCTACGGCGCGATGTACCCGCAGAGCGACGCAGCCAAGATCATCAGCGACGTCGAGGCGCTCACCGGCCTGATCGCCACCGCCCTCTCCACCGGGCTGCTGTTCACAAAGTTCTCCATGACCCGGCCCACCATCCGGTTCACCTCCAACATCGTCATCACCCCCTTCAACGGCGTCCCCACCCTCATGTTCCGCGTCGGCAATGAGCGCGGCAACCTCATCATCGACGCCCAGGCGCGCCTCACCCTGACCAGCCTCATGAAGACCGCCGAGGGCGGCATCTTCTACAACACCGTCGACCTCCCCCTCGCCCGCGACCGCTCCATCACCTTCACGCGCTCCTGGACGCTCATGCACCCCATCACCCCCGGATCGCCCCTGTATGGACTCGATGCCGCTGAGCGCGAGGCGCGCGAGATCGAGCTGAACGCCTCCATCTCCGGCACCGATGACATCTCGCTCCAGCTGATCCACGGGCGCCAGAAATGGGAGACGGCGCAGATCCGGGAGGGGTACAGGATGGTGGATCTGATGCGGACGCTGCCGGACGGGCGGTTGGAGGCGGACGCGCGGAGGTTTGATCAGGTGGAGGTGTCGCAGGAGAAGCTCACTGCCCCGCGATCCACTCCCTGATCTGCCCCGGCCGCTCCTCAAAGAACCGCTGCAGACACTCCACATGATCCGCATACTCGGCGTCTGACCAGTATCTCCGTGGATCGCTCCGCACCGCGTCTCCGATCAGCGCGTCCAATTCCCGCACCTGTGCCGCCCCGTCCGCCGCCTCCAGCTGGTCTGCGTATATCGAGAGCTGATCCAGGAATTCTGCATAGCAGCTCTGATCCTGCTGGCAGCCTGCCGCGAGCATCCCCATGTTGTAGCGGCTCAGATCCATCCCGT
>JBEIQZ010000047.1:0-18871 GCA_040376255.1 Alphaproteobacteria bacterium | reverse complement strand
GCCTCCTACTACTTCCTCGACTCCGGCACCCGCTCCATCGGTCGCGGCGGCGCGTTCATCGCGGGCGCGGACGACCTCTCGGCGCAGTACTACAACCCCGCCGCGCTGACGCACATCACGCGCCCGACGTTGAACGCGAACTTCTGGGGGTTGAACCAGTACGTCGCCTTCACCCGCCTGGACGTCGACGATGCCGAGAACGGCTCCTGTCTGGACGGCTGCGAGACGGTGAAGAACGAGAGCGGGCCGATGCTGGAGCCGCAATTGGGCTTCGCCGCCCCGCTCGGGAAGCTGATCCCGGCGCTGGAGGGCAGCACCTTCGCCATCGGGATGTACGTCCCGACCTCCCCGATGATGGCGTTCAACCCGGACGGCGCGCAACGCTACGCGCTGGTCGACTCGCTGGTGTGGCAGATCTACGCCGGGCCGAGCGTCGCGCTCCGCACGCCGAAGATCCCGTGGCTCACCATCGGGGCCGGGCTCCAGTACACCTTCCTCCGCGCCGATGAGAGCCTCACCGTCTCCGCCATCATCGACACCGACGGATCGGACGGGCCGAACGCCCCGCTCTACAAGGACACTCAGGACGGCGACGTGCAGCTCACGGTGCGGAGCTGGGACAAGTTCCAGCTTAGCTGGAACGCCGGGCTGCTGATCCAGCCGGTCAAGTGGCTGGAGATCGGCGCCTCCGTCCAGCCCGCGATCCAGTACAACGCCCCTGGGACGCTCTCGGTGGAGTTCAACAAGGATCACCTCTTCAACGACTTCATCGAGAGCCCCACCGCCACCGACCCCGAGATCAACCTCGCGGTGAAGGTGCCGTGGATCCTGCGCGGCGGCGTGCAGGTGCGCCCGGTTCAGGCGCTCCGGGTCGAGGCCGCGTTCACCTGGACGGACTGGAGCGAGACGACGGCGCTGGACATCACCGAGGTCAACCTGCTGCTGAAGACCAAGGACAGCGTGCTGAACCTCGAAGACATCGAGATCACCGACGATGTCGCCATCCCCACCGGCTTCGTCGACGCCTGGAGCGTGCGCCTCGGCGGCGACTACGCGCTGAAGCCCTGGGCGCGCGTCAGCCTCGGCGGCTACTACGAGAGCAGCGCCGTCGAGCCCGCGCGGCAGGGCGTCTCGGTCGTCGACTCGCCGAAGTGGGGCCTCGGCGCCGGGGCCAGCTTCGACGTCAAGCAGCGCCTCACGCTCGACTTCTCCTTCGGCCAGCAGTTCCTCGCCGACCGCACGATCACCGACTCCGAATTGCGCCAGATCACGCTCCAGACCGACCCGTTCAACACCGAGGACACCGTCGTCGATGAGGGGCTGGTCGTCGGCAACGGGCAGTTCACCTCGCGGCTGACCTTCCTCGCCGTCGGCGCCTCTGTGTACTTTGGCCCCGCCCCCGAACCCGCGCCCTGAGGCCGCCCCGGAGCCGCCGGGGCTCCAGCTCCGCGCCGATCCGCCCGTCCGCGCCGTCGAGGAATTGCGGACGCTCTGGCGCGCGCAGCCGCTCCTGCGCTCCTTTGTGCAGCACGAATTGCAGTCGCGCTACCTCGGCAGCTCGGTCGGGATCTACTGGACGGTCATCCACCCGCTGCTCCAGCTCCTGACCTACACCTTCGTGTTCCACGTCCTGATCGGCGTCCGCTTCCACCCGCAGGGCGGCACCGCCCACTACGCGCTGTTCCTGTTCTGCGCGATGATCTCGTGGAACGCCTTCTCTGAGGGTCTGACCCGCGCCACGACCTCGCTCACCGAGCACAGCCACCTGCTGCGGAAGATGAACTTCCCCGCCATCGTCCTGCCCGCGAAGGCGGTGATCACCGCCAGCATCAACCAGCTCATCGGCATCGGCATCCTGCTCATCGGGGCGCTGTTCTTCGGGGACGGCCTCTCGCCCCACGTGCTGCTCGTCCCGGTGTTCGTCGCCGTCCAGGCCATGCTGACCCTCGGCCTCGGGATGCTCGCCGCCACGCTCCAGCTCTACTACCGCGACACCGCCCACTGGATCGCCTCGGCGCTGTTCGCCGGGCTGTTCCTGACCCCGGTGTTCTACCCCGCCTCCGCCTGGCCCCGGCACCTGCTGCTGCTGCTCTACCCGAACCCGATGGCGCAGCTCGTCGGGATCTTCCAGGGGCTGATCCTCAACCGGCACCTGCCGGTGCTGAACCAGATGCTGTTCCCGGCCATCGTCGCGGTCGGGGTGCTGCTGATGGGGGCGAGCGTGTTCGCGCACAACCGGCGGCAGTTCGCGGATCTTGTCTGATCAGGAGGCGCCTGTGATCAGAGGTCACCCGGCCACGGCGCTCCCTCCGCCTCCACCCTCAGATCCGCGCCGTCGCTGCTGACGATGACCGTCCCCATCCGATCCGTCCGCAGCACCGTCACCCCCTGGTAGCGGCCCAGCACCTCCGGCGAGGGGTGGCGGTAGCGGTTCTCAAACCCGCAGGAGATCAGCGCCCAGCCCGGCTGCACCGCTGACAGCAGCGTCGCCGAGGACGAGGTGCGGCTGCCGTGGTGCGGCACCTTCAGCAGATCGGCGCGGAGATCCTGCCCGGAGGCGAGCAGCGCGGCCTCCCCGGCGGCCTCGATGTCCCCGGCGAACAGGAACCGGCGGGCGCCCCAGGTGAGGCGGACGACGAGGCTCTGATCGTTGACCGGGTCGCGGGGGCCGGTGAAGCCGGGGGCGGGGTGGAGCCATTCGGCGCCGGGTTCAGGGTCACCGATGCCGTAGCGGGCGTCGGGGATGAGGGCGGCGAGGCGGGCGAAGTCGTCTGCGTCCGGCGCATCATCCGGCGCATCATCCGGCGCAGGATCCGGCGGCAGCGGCGCGCGCAGGCGGCGGACGGGCAGCGCCTCAGCGACGGGGAGCAGCCCGCCGAGGTGATCGGGGTGGGGGTGGGAGAGCAGGATCATGTCGAGCGCCCGGACGCCCCGGCGGCGCAATTCCAGCAGCAGATCGCGCCCCGGCGGCCCGCCGTCGATCAGCCAGTCGCGCCCGTCCGGCCAGCGCACCAGCGCGGCGTCGCCCTGCCCGATGGAGAAGAACACGATCTGGAGCCGATCCGGCTCGGGCGGCTGAGCGGGCCAGAGCGCGTACGCCGTCAGCGCCAGCGCGGGCAGCAGGCGGCGCCGCATCCAGACCGCGAGGCCGAGCAGCAGCGCCATCGGGAAGGAGACCGCAGGGTGCCAGGGCGCGACGTCGAAGAATTGCAGCCCCCACAGCCCGATCCCGCAGGCGCCGTCTGCCAGCCTGAGCAGCAGCGGCCCGAACGGCGCGGGCAGCAATTGGCTCAGCAGCAGCGCCGGGGTGGCGAAGGAGCCGATCAGCGGCACCGCCCAGAGGTTCGCCAGCGTGGAGAGCGGCGGGAAGTCCTGGAAGTGGTAGCTGGTGACGGGGAAGGTCCCGGCGGTCGCGCCGATCCCGGCGGCGAGCGCCTCCGCCGGCCAGCGGAGCCAGCGCGGCGCGTCGGGCGGGAGCCAGCGCGTGAGCCGCTGCGGCACCAGCAGCATCCCGATCATCGCCCCGAAGGAGAGCTGGAACGAGACGGAGTGGATCGCGTCCGGATCGCCGGTCAGCACGCCGATCATCGCCAGCGACAGCAGCGCCGCCGGATCGGGCCGGAGGTGGAGCGCCCCCAGCCCCGCCGCCGCCGCGCTGACCCACACCGCGCGGATCGCCGGGACCGGCCAGCCCGCGATCTCCGCGTACATCCCGGCCCCCGCCACCGCCGCCGCCGCCGCCAGCCACCGCAGCCCACCCCAGGGCCAGATCAGCGCCAGCGGGCGCCCGATCAGCCAGCCGATCCCCCCGCAGCAGAGCGCCGCCAGCCCGATGTGCAGCCCTGAGATGGAGAGCAGGTGCGTGGTGCCGGTGCGCTGCATCCGGGCCAGCACCTCCGGCGGGATGCCGCTGCGGTCGCCGTCGATCAGCGCGCGCAGCAGCCCCGCATGCGCTGCGCCCGCCAGATCCAGGGAGAGCGGGCGGTCGCCGGGCGCAGAGACCTCGCGGGCGGTGAGCCGGGTGCGGTATCCGGCGCGGAGCGCGCGGCGCGCCGGATCGGGGGCGCCCGGCAGGAACGTCGGATCGACCGGCGCCGCCCTCCCCCGCACCAGCACCGCCGACCCCATCGGCGGCGCCTGCTCAGGGAACCGCACCAGCACCCGCCCCCGCACCGGCCCCCACCCGGCGCCGTGCGGCGCGGCGGCCTCCAGCGACAGGATCGCCTCCCGCCCGCCCGCGCTCGCCACCTCCCCCGCCAGCCCCCACTCCCCGCGCAGCCGGGGCGGATCCGGCAGGCGCGCCGGGAGCAGCAGCCCCAGCAGCAGCCCGATCCCGCCCAGCGCGAGGAGCGCCGCCCGCCCGCTCCGCAGGCCCGGCAGCAGCGCCAGCAGCGCCAGCAGCGCCAGCGCCGCGATCCCGGCGAGGCACTGGGCAGGCTCCGGCTGCACCTCCGGATAGAGCCACAGCCCGATCAGGACGGCGGCGGCGAGGAGGGGCATCGGGCGGGGCGGGGCGGGCAGGCGCGGCAGATGGACAGGCATGCCGCAGCCTCAGCAGGGGTGGTGCCACGTCAGATCGCGTCCGCGCTTTGGAGCAATGCCGATTTTGCGCTATTTTCTGACCTGCGCCTGTCAGGATTCCGACACCGGGTGTCGGAGATCCGACAGCCCCGATCCAGCAGGCTACTCAGACACCCCGACCACGACCACCGTGACGTTGTCCTCGCTCCCGTGCTGGATGGCCTCGGCGACGAGGGTGTTGGCGAGGTCGGAGAGGTCGGTGCGGGCGACGATCTCGGCGATCTGCTGATCCTCGAAGGGGTCGGTCATCCCGTCGGAGCAGAGGATGAAGATGTCGCCGGGTTCGAGGGCGCGGGTGGAGGTGTCAGGCTCGACCGGGCCGTGGTAGCCGACCGACTGGGTGAGCAGGTTGCGGTGGGGGACGAGGCGGGCCATCTCAGCGGTGAGGCGCCCAGCGTCGATCTCCTGCTGGACGACGGTGTGGTCGCGCGTCAGTCGCTGGATCTGCCCGTCGCGCACCAGGTAGATGCGGGAGTCGCCGACGTGGGCGACGTGGGCCTGATCGGCCTCGATCAGCAGCACGCAGAGCGTCGTCCCCATCCCGTGCCAGGCGGCGTTGGAGAGGGCCTCCTTCCGGATGCGGGCGCTGGCCTGGTTCATCGCGTAGCGGAGCCGCTCGCGCAGGGCGTCCGCCGGATCCTGCACCGTCCGATCCAGCCGCGTCTCGTCCGGGTCCTGATCGCCCCGGAGCAGCAGGCGGAGGGTGTCCACGGCGATGCGGGAGGCGACCTCCCCGGCGGCGTGTCCGCCCATGCCGTCCGCGACGACGAACAGGCCGCTCTCCTCTTCGACGAAGAAATTATCTTCGTTGTTGTCGCGGACGGGACCGGTATCGGTGCAGACGTAGGCTTCCAGGCGCATCCATCTAACGTATAGAACCGGAGAGGACTGTGCCAGTGTCGCAACACAGGATACCTTGGGCCACTGAGCGTGTCTCTGAGCGGAATGGAACCCACAGCGCCGGATCAGCTACCTCCCTCGTCTCCTGAACAGATCGGTCCCTGGCGGGTGCGGTCCCTGCTCGGTCGCGGCGGTATGGCGACGGTGTACGCGGTGGAGCACGCTGAGACCGGGAAGATCGCTGCATTGAAGCTGCTGCACGCGGGGCTTCACGATCAGGAGGCGCTGATCCGCTTCGGGCGTGAATTCTCGCTGCTCTCGCGGCTGTCCCACCCCAACCTCGTCCGCGTCTATGACAGCGGCGTGTATGACGGGGGCGGCTACCGGGGGCAGCCCTGGTTCACGATGCAATTGGTGAAGGGGGAGGATCTGCGGCGGGTGGTGGAGGAGGGCAGGGGCCTCGCCGTCGCGGCGTCGGTGCTGGGGCAGGTGGCCTCGGCCCTGGAGTACCTCCACAGCGAGGGGCTGATCCACCGGGATCTGACGCCGGGGAACCTGATGCTGCTGCCGGACGGGACGGTCAAGCTGATGGACTTCGGGGTGGTGAAGGACACCGGCGGCGACATCACCAGCCACGGCGAATTCCTGGGGACCGCCGCCTACGTCGCCCCTGAGCAATTGCTCGGCCAGCGCATCGACAACCGCACCGATCTCTACAGCCTCGGCGCGGTGCTCTACAGGCTGCTGACCGGGCATAAGCCCTTCCAGGCGCGCACGCTGGCGGGCTTCCTCGATCGGCAGCTCCACCACCCGCCGCGCCCGCCCTCGTCGTGGAACCCGCAGATCCCGGCGCTGCTGGAGGACATCTGCCTGCGGCTGCTCCAGAAGGAGCCGTCCGACCGCTTCGCCAGCGCCACGCACATGCTCGCGCTGCTCGATGACCGGGGGCCGATGGGGCCGGTGCCGCTGGCGGGGCGGGACGCCGAGGTGCAATTGCTGGTGGAGCGCGTCCACCGGGCGCGGGCGGGGCGGGGCGGGGTGCTGATGCTCTGCGGCCCGGCAGGGGCGGGGAAGGCGCGGCTGTGCCGGATGGTGGTGGACGTCGCGCGGCGCAACAACATCCTCGCGCTCCGGACGCACGCCTCACCATCGGATCTGCCGCTCGGGGCGTTCGGGCGGCTGTTCGACGCGCTGGCCTCCGCCGGGCTGGAGGCGCCCCGCAGCCTCGCCGCCTCCTTCCGGGGGAGCGGCGCGGATCGCCACGCCACGTTCCAGTCCTACCGGGAATTGCTGACCGCCGGAGCGGCGGGCGGGCCGATGGTGCTGGTGCTGGAGGACATGCAGGCGCTCGACCCGAGCTCCTGGGAGCTGCTCTGCTACCTGATCCGCAACACGGTGAAGCTCGCGGCCCAGCCCGTCCTCTGGGTGCTGGCCGGGGTCCCGGCGGAGCCGCCGGAGGCCGGGAGCCCTGCGGGGAGGGACGGGGCAGAGGATCAGGCGGAAGAGACTGTGCGCCAGGACTGGTTCGCCTCCATCGAGGCGCAGTTCCAGCCGACCCGGCTCGCCGTGCCGCCGCTGGGCCTCGCGGCGGTGGAGGAGCTCGTCGCCTGGCTGCTGGGCGGGCGGACCCCGGCGGCGCTGGAGCTGGCGCGGCGCATCTATGAGGAGTCAGAGGGGAACCACAGCTTCATCCAGGAGATCCTGCGCGGCCTGGCCGATGAGGGCGTGCTGGTGCCGACGCAGGGTCGGTGGCGGCTCGGCTGGACGGAGCGGCAGGTCGTCCGGGGCGCGCTGCCGATCCCGCGGACGGTGCGCGAGGCGCTGATCGGGCGCATCCGGCAGCTCGGCCCGGAGGCGCGGCAGGTGGCGGAGGTGCTGGCGGTGGCGGCGCAGGAGCAGCCGCTCCCGGTGCTGGCGGAGGTCTGCGGGCGGGCGGTGTCGGTGCTGGAGCCGGTGCTGGAGGATCTCACCGATCAGGGCATCCTGCGGCGCCTCGGCAGCGGCGGCGACGGGCCGAGCTGGGGGCTGGCGCAGGTGCGGCTGCGGGAATTGCTGCTCTCCGGCGTGGCGCCTGAGGCGCAGGCCGCGATCCATCGGCAGGTCGGGGAGGTGCTGGAGCGCCGCAACCGCCACCGGCTCCCGGCGGTGCTGGACGCGCTGGCGTGGCACTTCGAGCAGGGGCGGCAGGCGGGGAAGGGCTGCGCCTACCTCGTCCGCGCCGGGATGTCCCGGCTGGAGCGCGCCTTCATGGTCGACGCCGAGGGGCTGTTCACCCGCGCGCTGGCGCTGGAGCCGGAGGCGCGCCCGCACCTGCCGCTGGCTGAGGCCGATCACCGGCTCTGCGGGCTGCTGCTGGCGCGGGCGCAGGCGCTCGGACACCTCGGGCGACACCGGGAGGCGCGCGAGGATCTGGAGCGGGCGCAGGCGCTGGCGCGGGAGCTGCAGGAGCCCCGGCTGCTCTCGCGGGCGCTCGGAGAGCTGGGGCAGCTCGCGCGGCAGCAGGGGCACCAGGAGGAGGCGCTGGCGCTGGCGCTGGAGGCCATCCGGGAGGCGGATCGGGGCGCAGGCGCGGGCGCAGGCGCGAACGCGAACCTGGAGGACGCTGCCCTGAAGTCCACGCCGCTCCAGATCCTCGCCGGGGTGGCGTGGGCGCGCGGGAACCTCGACGAGGCCCGCAAGCACTGGACCGAGCTCGCGACCGGAGAGCCGTCGCGCGATCTGAAGACCTCGGCCTTCGGCTACAACGGCCTCGGCCTCGCGGCGCTCTGCAAGGGACAGACCGCCGAGGCCCGCCGGAATTTTGAGCAGAGCGCGATGATCTTCGAGCAGCTCGGCCTCTCCGCGCCGCTGGCGCTGGCGCGCGGGAACCTCACTGAGATCCACCACTTCAGCGGGAACCTGAAGCGCGGCCTGGAATTGGCTGAGCGCGCCCGCGCGCAGGCCCAGGAGACCCACCACCTGCCGGGCGTCGCCCGGAGCCTCTGCTACAAGGCGCTGATCCTCTCCGATCTGGAGCGCACCGAGGAGGCGATCATGACCGCCGGGGAGGGGCTCCGGATGGTCCTGCAGCACGGCGATCCCTCGGATCTCTGGTTCGCCCGCGCGATCCGCATCCGGACGGCGTGGGCGGTGCGCGACCGGGAGCGCGTGATCGCAGAATTGGACGCCTGCGCGCAATTGTCGCCGGAGTCCGACACCGAGAACTTCCTGCCGCTGCTGCTGGCGTGGCGGGCGCGCATGATCGGGGAGGCGGAGCCGGATCGGGCGCGCCGCCTGCTGGCGGAGGCGGCGGGGTCGTCGGGGCAGCTCTGGCCCTACCAGGAGTGCCGCCTCGATCTGGTGCTGGCGCGCGGCTACGCGCAGATCGGGGAGTTGGAGGAGTCCAACCGCCGCGCCGAGGCGGCGATCCGGCGCGCCGACGCCTCGGGCTTCCGGCTCTACTCGCTGCGCGGCCACTGGCTCGCCCTGCGGGGCAGCGACGAGGCGGCCTCCTCCCGGCACCGCCGCATCGCTGAGGGGCTGGCCCGCTCGCTCGCCGCCTCCCTCGCCCGCGAGGACGCAGAGCGGTTCCTTGCGCGATGGCTGAAGCCGGATCAGACGTGATACAAGTCCGGATGTTGTCGTGCCGATGAGGTCGGGGATGCCGCCGATGCCGGGAGACCGTGTGGGTCCGTACCTGCTCGGAGACAGCCTCGGCATCGGCGGGATGGCCACCGTCTACCGGGCCACCGGGCCGGAGGGCGAGGTCGCGGTCAAGATCCTCCACCCGAGCCGGATCACCACCGAGGAGCTCAAGCGCTTCCAGCGGGAATTCCTCACCCTCCAGCGGCTCGATCACCCGAATGTCATCCGGGTCTTCGCCACCGGCCGCGAGGGGAGCCACCCGTGGATGGCGATGGAGGTCGTTGACGGCAGCGATCTCGGGAGCCTGCTGGAGCAGTGGCAGGCCAACCCGCCCCCCGACCGCTTTGAACAGATCGAGCGCATCTTCCGCGCCCTCTGCGAGGGGCTGGCCTACATCCACGAGCAGGGCATCGTCCACCGCGATCTGAAGCCGAGCAACATCCTGATCTGCCCCGACGGCGTCCCGCGCCTGATGGACTTCGGCGTGGTCAAGGACACCGACCACTTCACCACCAACCTCACCGTCGTCGGGCGGCTCGTCGGCACCGTCGCCTTCATGGCGCCCGAGCAGATCACCGGCGATCCGGTCGACGCCCGCGCCGACCTCTACAGCCTCGGCGCGATCCTCTACAACCTCCTCACCTTCAAGCGCCCGATCACCGCCGACTCCATCGCCGGATACCTCGCCCGCCACCTCTCCGAGACCCCGAAGCTCCCCTCCGACCACGATCCGCGCGTGCCGCGCGCGCTGGAGCGCGTGTGCATGAAGCTGCTGGAGAAGGATCCGGCGCGCCGCTACGCCTCGGCGCGGCAGGTGCTCGCCGGGCTCACGCAGGCGCCCGCATCGCTCCTGCCGCTCCACGGGCGCCAGCCGGAGGTGGACGTGATCCTCGAACGCACCTCCAGCCTCGTCTCGCTCGGCGTGGGCGGCGTGATCTGGATCCACGGGCCGCCCGGGAGCGGGCGCAGCCGCCTGCTGCAGGAGATCGTCGAGCGCGCCCGCGAGGTCGGCGCGAGCGCGGTGCGCGCCGTCGGCAGCCAGCCCGACCCGCTCCAGCAGTGGTTCTCCGAGATGCCGCCCGGCCCGACCGGCGGCGACGCGGTCCACAGCCTCCGCGTCCGCATGGGCGCGGCGCCGTGGGTGGTGGTGGTGGACGATCTGGATCGCGCCTCCACCACCTTCGTCGAGGTGGTCGCCGGGCTGGTGCGCGAGGTCGTCGCGGTCGAGGGCGGCCCGCTGCTCTGCGTCGTCGCCACCGCCCCCCTGCCCCAGACCCCCCGCGCCCGACCGACGGTGCTCCAGGGCTTCCTCAGCGGCGTCGACACCGGGCTCGCCACCACCGAGCTGACGATCTCCGGCCTGGATCGGGAGGCCATCCGCGCCATCCTCCGCGATTGCGGGCTCGGCGGCGGCGTCGGCGCGATCCTCGGCAGACGGCTGCAGGAGGAGCTCCAGGGGTTCCCCGGCCTGATCCTCGAACAGATCGAGGCGCTCGTCCAGTCGGGCTGGCTCCAGCGCAGCCCCGACGGCCAGCTCCGCGCCTGCCGCCCCGTCGAGCCCTTCCGCACCGAGCCGCTCCCCCTCCCCGACCGGCTCCGCGTCGCCGAGGCCCGATTCCTGGAGCGCCTGCCCGCCGCCCACCGGCAGGTGCTGGAGGCCCTCGCCGTCCTCCGCAGCCCCTCCTCCATCGCCCTGCTCCAGGCGCTCTCCGGGCTCTCTGCGCTGGCGCTGAAGGACGCGCTGCCGGAGCTGATCCGGCAGGGCTACATCGCCGTGGAAGAAGAGGAGATCGAGGAGCTGTACCGCATCCCCGCCCCCCGCCGCGCCCAGGTCATCTTCGAGAGCATCGATCCCGCGCTCCGCAAGCGCCTCCACCGGCAGGCCGCCGAGTCCCTCCAGCTCCTCTACCGCCGCCGCCTCGGCGCCATCGCCGAGATCGCCGCGTGGCACCTGCTCCAGGCCGATGACGCCGCCAGCGCCTACCCGCTGCTCATCCAGGGCGCCGCCCGCGCCCTCCGCCAGAACAGCCTCCCCGCCGCCCGCCAGCTCTGCCAGCGCGCCCTCGACGCCCAGCCTGCCGCAGAGGGCAGGCTCGCCCCGCCCGACGCCTCCCGCTTGCGCCGCCAGCTCTTCCTCATCCAGGGCGACGCCCTCCGCTCCTCTGACCGCGTCGAGATGGCCGGAGACGCCTACGCGCAGGCCCTCCTCGCCGCCCGCACCGAGGGGGATCGGGGCGCCCAGGGCCGCGCCCTCGGCGGGATGGGCCTCGTCGCCATGGCCTGCGGGCGCACCCCCGAGGCGCAGGGGTCGCTGGAACAGGCCATCGGCCTGCTGCCCCAGGGCGAGTCCATGTGGCCCGAGGTCGCCTCCGGCCTCGCTACCCTCCGCTTCCAGAGCGGTGACTTTGCCAGCGCGACAAAACTGTTCGCCCAGATGCGCGAGCTGGGCGAGGCCGGGGTCAAGATCGCCGCCATGGAGGCCGCCTGGGGCGCCATGCTCCTCCGCCGCGCCCGCAGCCTCCCCCCGGAAGACCCCATCCCCGAACCCGGCGACGCCGTCAGCGCCGACGTGTGGCTCCGCCTCGTCCGCCAGCGCGCCGAGATCCACCTGTGGGCCGGAGAGTCCGAGCCCGCCATGCAGCTCTCCGAGCGCATCAGCGAGATCGGGGAGCGCTTCCCCCTCCCGCTCGGCCCCATGGCCGCCGGCAGCATCCGCGTCGCCGCCCTCTGGGCCATGGGCGAGCGCGGCACCGCCGTCCGCCAGGCCCGCGATGGCCTCGCCCTCCTCCGCGCCGGACGCTGCCGCGTGCTGGGCCTCTGGGCGCCCGCGATCCGGGTCCTCGCTACCGTCAATGAGGCCGCCGAGGTCGGGGATGCCCTGGAGACGCCCGGCTGGCCGATGGATCCCCCCTACGATGGAGAGGCGCTCCGGCTCGCGCTCTTCGGCATATCCAGCCGATCCGCCGGGGACGCGTGGGAGGCGGCGAACCTCCTGCTCAGGAGACCGGACGGGCCGGTGGCGGCGGCGCAGGCGCGGCTGGAATTGGACGCGGCGCGGTTGCTGCTCAGGGCCAGGGATCGCGAAGGGGCGAGGCGGGCGCTCGGGCGGGCGATGGGGAGGGTGCAGGGTGGGGGGTACCGGATGCTGATGGCGGAGGGGGAGGAGCTGATGGGAGGGGTGGGGTAGGGGGAGGGGGGGGGAAGGGGGAGAGGGGAGGCAGGGATGCTGAAATTTTTGGATAAGTGGTACCGGGTTTTGTTGGCGAGGCCAATTCCGGAGAGGCTGCGGACGGTGCTGCTCGGGATGGCGATGCTGGTGCAGGAATTGCGCCGGGATCAGGTGCAGGAGCGGGCGGCGGGGCTGTCGTATTGGACGATCGTGGCGATTGTGCCGGTGTTGATCCTGGCGGCGGTCATCATGCGGGCGATGGGGCTGGAGGCGACGCCGATCCGGGAGCTGTTGATCCGGACGCTGCTGGCGGGGGAGGTGGCGGAGGTCGGGCGGACGATCGATCAGTGGATCGAGGCGCTGGACTTCGGGGGGCTGGGGGCGCTCGGGCTGTTCGGCGTGCTGTGGACGGGGTCGAGGATCTTTTTTCAGGCGGAGCAGGCGTACAATCACCTGTGGCGGTCGGAGATCCGGCGGGGGCTGGTGGGGCGGCTGCTGCTGTTCTATGCGGGGGTGACGCTGACGCCGCTGCTGCTGAGCTGGAGCTTTCACCTGACCGAGTCGCTGCCGGTCGATCCGTCGTTTACGGCGCGGCTCCAGCCGACGCTGCTGTCGACCGGGCTGTTCGTCGGGGCGATCCGGCTGCTGCCCGACCGGCATGTGAAGTGGGGCCCGGCGCTCGGGGGCGGGCTGGCGTCAGGGTTCCTGTTCGAGACCGCGAAGGCGGGCTTCGGCAGCTACCTGCGGCTGCTCGGGACGGAGGAGTCGTCGACGCGGCTCTATGGGTCGCTCGGGCTGTTGCCGATCTTCCTGCTGTGGGTGAACCTCGTGTGGTTGATCGTGCTGTCAGGAGCGAAGCTGGCGTTTGTTTTGCAAAACCGCCGCCTGCTCCACGTCCAGGAGGAGCGCCGGTTGCGCGGTGAGACGCCGCTCCAGCCGGACGCTTTCTTTGCGCTGAAGCTGTTCCACGAGATCGGACGCCAGTTTTTGGACAAAAAGGGGCCGACGACCACCGGAGCGCTGTCGGTGGAGATCCGCGTGGAACCCGACGAGATCCTGCCCGTGCTGGAGGGGCTCGCCCAGGTCGGGCTGCTCCAGCAGGTCGGGGATGGCTGGGTGCCGAACGTGCCGCCGGATCGCATCACCGTCGGAGAGGTCATCCGCCGCTACCGGGGGCTGCTCCATCCAGGGGTGGAGGAGGACGCGCTGTTGGAGGAGCTGAGGGGAGGGGAGGTGATGCAGCGGATGGTGTGTCCGCCGTGATGGTGGATCAGAACGTCCCCCCCACCTCGACCGATGTCGGGCTCAGGATCAGCGTCACGCCGCTCCCGATCAGCCCGACGCCGCCCACGATTGTCAGGATGCGCCCGATACCGAGGCGGGGGACGGCGGACTCGTTGCACCACTCGCCGTAGTAGTGGGGGTTGGGGCTGAGCGTGTCGTCGCAGATGTCGGAGCTGTAGTCCGCCCCGCCGCTCACCCACAGCGCAGCCCCCGCGCCGAGCAGCCCCGTCGAGAGGACGGCGCCCACCGTGCCGACCGTGCGGAGGCCGCCCCCGCCCCCGCCGGAGCGGGCCGAGGCGCCGGCAGCCTCGTAGGACGGATCGGGCTCGCCCGGCCACAGATAGGCGGTCTGGAGCACCTGCCCGGTCGGCGTGACGAGCTGAAAGAGCGTCGGGACAGCGGTGGGGCGCTGGAGGCTGATGTCGCCGTCGATGCGGATGTTGCCCTCAGCCGGCGTCGGGAGCAGCGAGGAGGGGCTGGCGTCCATGCTCGCGCCGTCGTACAGCTCGCGGGCCGCGTGGCCCTCAGGGAACTTGTACCAGCTCTCCAGCACGTGCGCCGCCCCGAAGGACAGCAGCGCCCGATCCTTCTTCCCCGTCTGCAATTGCAGCACGCCGATCTCCCGATGGATGCGCGCCGCCAGCTCGCGCGAGATCACGTCGTCCACGCAGGGCAGCGCGTCGATCACCTTCTGGCTCGTCGCCGCGTAGCTGTCATCCATGTTGTTGAACGCCGCCTCCGCGTCGGAGAGCATCATGCTCAGCTGAGAGATGTCGACGGGCGCCTCGCAGGCGGCCTGAGCGGCAGAGAGGAAGAAGACCAGAGGCAACATCGGGGCTCCACAGCAGAGGACAGGACAGCGAAGTGCGGAACGTAGCGCGTCTGAGAAAAACTGTCCCCCGTTTCCGCCGCTCACGGGTCTAACCGGCACAACCTCAACAGAGCAGACAGGAGAGGACATGAAGATGGACGTTCGTTCGATGGTGTTCGGGCTGATCGGCGGCGCAGTGCTGGTCCTGGCCCCGGCGGCGTTCGCAGGCGGCGGGCCGGGCGGTTCGGAGGGCCGGGATCGGCTGCAGGAGGTCGCAGAGGCCGCAGGGCTCTCAGAGAGCCAGCGCGATCAGGTGGAGGCGCTGTGGCTCGATCACATGGAGGCCCAGATCGACGGGCGCGCAGAGATCGAGAAGGGGAAGCTGGCGCTGCGCCGCATCCTGGAGGCCGATCAGGTGGATGAGAAGGCCGCCTGGAAGGCGTTCGATCAGCTCTCGACCGCCGAGAAGGCGATCGGTGAGGATCGGCTCCAGACGATGATCGCGATCCGCAAGACCATGAGCGCAGATCAGTGGCGGATCGTCGCGGAGATGCACCGGGAGCGCGGCCACCGGCCGCCGGAGGGGATGGCGCCGCCCGATGGCGCGCCGGAGGGGACGGCGCCGGAGGGGATGCGTCCGCCGGGGCGATAACCGCCTGCGCTCACGATCTGGTTTTCCAAGACAGCGCCCGCGCGGCCTCGTTCTTCGGCTCCAATTCCAGCGCCGCCTGCGCCTCGCGGTGGGCGTTGGCGGTCATGTCGAGGACGGCGTACATCTCGGCGAGGGCCAGGCGGAAGGCGGCGACCTTCGGGGAGCGGGCGGCGGCTTTTTTATAGAGCTGCATCAGCTCCTTGGGGGAGTCGTGCTCCCCGGCAGCCTTGCGGAGCCGGGCGAGACTGTAGAACGGTTTTCCGTCCATCGGATCGAGCTCGACAGCCTTTTCGTAGAGGACGAGGGCCTCCTTGGGGCGTCCGTACTGCTCCTCCTGCTCGGCCTGGGCGATGAGGACGACGGCGCGCTGCTGGCGGGCGCCCGCGACGGCGCGCTGGTGGAGATCCTGGATCTCCTTGTTGTTGGGAACGATCTTCAGCGCGAGGTAGAGGCTGCTCTCGGCCTTGGAGAAGCGGCCTGCCTCCAGATCGGCCTTCCCCTGCTGGTAGAAGGTGGTGGCCTTGCCCTGCTGATCGGCGGCCTGCTGCTTCATGCGGGCGATGGCGGCGGCCATCGGGGAGGCGGCGCGGTAGGCGTCGGGGATGGGGGCGGCACCGGCGGGCTGGGCGGCCGATCCGGCGGGGGGCACCGGCGGGAGCGTGTTCATGCCGGGCATGCGGACGGCGGTGCCGCCGGGCTTGATCGAGACCTCGTAGGCGCCGGACTCCACCTCCGGCGGGAGGGTGTTGCGCTGCCCTGAGGGGCCGGGCTGGGCCGGGCGTGGCGCGGGGCGCGGCGGGACGCTGGACGCGGCGCGGGCGGGGAAGGCGCCGGACTGCAGCAATTCCTGATCGTACTGGTGCCGCTTCCGTTCGTCGCGCAGCGTGTCGTAGGCGCGGGTGACCTCGATGAAGTTGGCCTCGATGATGGTCGTCAGGTCTCCGGTGTCGCGGCTATAAAACCGATCCGGGTGCCACTCCCGCACATAGACGCGGTAGGCGTTCTCGATCGCGTTCCGGTCGCTGTCGGCAGGGATCCCGAGCGCATCATAGAAATGCTTCGCGCCGGCGACTTCCCGGATCAGCCTGATCTCGTCCTCTGCCAGTGGCCGCTTCATCGCACCTGTCCTGCGCTGATCTTCTATCATAATCTTCATGCGCGCGGGTCGAGCAGCGCGCTCAGCTCCTCCCACTCCCGGCGCGACATCCCGCTGTTTTCGTAGTGTACCTCCTCGCCCGCCAGCCGCCGCCGGATCACCTCCAGCATCTGCCGCGACAGCGTCGCCGCCCCCAGGCGGTAGTCCGTAAACGCCTCCCAGCACACCGGCACCCAGGCCCGCAGGATCTGCGCGATGGCCTCAGCGTACACGCGGATCTCGTACTGCGCGTGCGGGTCGATCCGCAGGGAGAGGAAGTGGAGCAGGTTGTGGAGGTCGATCTTCCAGTACCACTGAGTGTACCAGCTCACCGGCAGGTTCATCCGCGCCAGCTCCCGCGCCAGCCCGTGCTGCCCCAGCAGCGACTCGTAGCCCGCGTAGGATCGCTCCCCCTCCCGCCGCAGCAATTCCAGCACCTCCGCCGCCTGCGCCGCGTCCAGCGTCCCGCCGCGCCCCTGCTTGTTGTCGACGCTCTGGACGGCGAGGTGCGCCGCGTCGGGGACGTAGAATTCGTTGTCGAGGATCGAGTAGCGGGCGGAGATTTCGTTTATGTTTGCTGTGCGGTGCCGAACCCACTGGCGGGCGACGAAGATCGGGAGCTTTACATGGAGCTTGATCTCACACATCTCTAACGGGGTTGTGTGCCGGTGCCGCATCAGGTAGCGGATCAGCCCCCGGTCGTCTGAGCGCTTCTTCGTCCCGCGCCCGTAGCTGACCCGCGCCGCCTGCACCACCGCCCCGTCGTCGCCCATGTAGTCCACCAGCCGCACGAAGCCGTGATCGAGGCAGGGCAGCGGCACGCCGAGCAGCGCCTCGGCCTCCGGCACGGTCGGGCGGAGGGTGGGGACAGGGTTTGACCGGAGGGCGTCGAGCTCAGAGGCTTCTTCGGGGGACAGCGGCATGGCTGCCCGCTAACCCGTCGGGGGACAGCGGCATGGCGCCCGCTGACCCGTCGGCGGGTTGTCCTGTACAGGTGCCTGTGGTAGAACGCTATGGATGCTGCTCCTGATCTGCGCGCTGCTCTCCCCGCTGTCGATGGCTCGCGGCTACTATGTCGTCCAGCTCGACGACAACGCCAACCCGACCTTTACCGACTCCCCGCAGGTCGGCCCTGACGACGAGATCGAGCTCTGGTGGCGCGACGTCGATCCCCGCACCCACCTCCCCGATCTCAGCCAGGTCAGCAACCTCGACCGCTATGACGGCCTCTTCCTGCAGGTCTCCGATCAGACCGGCGTCCCCGCCGCGATGCTGAAGGCGGTGTGCGTGGCCGAGAGCCGGATGAACCCCTGGGCGATCTCCCACGCCGGAGCCCAGGGCCTCATGCAGCTCATGCCTGGCACCGCCCGCAACCTCGGCGTCACCAACGCCTTCGATCCTGAGCAGTCCGTCGACGGCGGCGCCCGCTTCCTGGCGAAGATGCGCGCCGACTTCGGCACCTGGGAGCTGGCCCTCGCCGCCTACAACGCCGGGCCGGGCGCCGTCCGCGCCCACAACGGCGTCCCGCCCTACCGGGAGACCCTCACCTACGTCGACCGGGTGATGAGCCTGTACGACCACTTCCGCACCGTCCGCCCCATCTGAACCGGGCAAACGAGACGCTCATGCCCTGGTACCGTCAGAAGCGGTTCCTCAACCTGCCGAACCTCATCACCATCCTCCGCACGCTCTTCGTGCCGGTGGTGATGTACCTGCTCTGGGATCGCCCCACCCAGATCCAGGCGCTCCTCGCCTGCGCCGTCTTCATCGTCGCCATGCTCCTCGACCTCGTCGATGGCTGGCTCGCCCGCAAGTGGGATCTGCAGAGCGTCATGGGCGCCTTCCTCGACCCGCTCGCCGACAAGCTCATGCACGTCTCCGCCCTCATCATGCTCATCCCCCTCGGCCTCGTACCGGCGTGGATGGTCATCGTGCTGGAGTCCCGCGAGCTCGCCATCACCGGCCTCCGCTCCCTCGCCGCCAGCGAAGGGCTCATGATCAAGGCGTCCAGCCTCGGCAAAATGAAGACGGCTTACCAGAGCACCTCGATCAGTTTTCTGCTGTTGCATTATGACTATCTGGGTGTTGACTGCCATACGGTCGGGATTCTATTGTTGTATGTGTCGATCCTGATGTCTGTGGTGAGCGGGGCGGAGTACGGGTGGGGGTTCTATGTCCACTATCAGAGGAAGCATCACCCCAGGTAGGATAGAAGAGCGCTCATGTGGTGTCAGATGGATGGGCCTTCCTATCCCTTCGCCCCTGTGGGGAGAAGGTGGCCCGGAGGGCCGGATGAGGGGCGTTCCAGCACGGCTTTCCCCTCATCCGTCGGCTTCGCCGCCACCTTCTCCCCGTACCGGGGCGAAGGGATTTCGTCTAACACCACATGAGCGTAGAAGAGAAGCGTCCCCGGTTTCTCCCCCTCAATTCTCCATAAACGCCCGCAACCGCCTTGCCCGACTGGAGTGCCTGAGCTTCCTGAGCGCCTTCGCCTCGATCTGCCGGATGCGCTCGCGGGTGACATCGAAGTCGTGCCCGACCTCCTCCAGCGTGTGATCTGAGCGCTCCCCGATCCCGAACCGCATGCGCAGCACCCGCTCTTCGCGCGGTGTGAGCGTGGCGAGCACCTTCCGCATCTGCTCGACGAGGGCGTTGGTGCTGACGGTCTCGCCGGGGGAGGAGACGCTCTTGTCTTCGAGGAAGTCGCCGAGGTGGCTGTCCTCTTCTTCGCCGATGGGGGTCTCAAGGGAGATCGGCTCCTTGGCGATCTTCATG
>JBEIQZ010000408.1:0-5763 GCA_040376255.1 Alphaproteobacteria bacterium | reverse complement strand
CTGTCAGATAGTCCCGCAGGTCGCGCATGCCGATGAGGCCGACCGACACCGGGAACTTTCCCACGCCCCGATCCATGAAGCCCGCCCGCAATTGCCGCAGCAGCGAGATCAGCGCCGCACCGCTCACCGTGTCCGCCTCGTCGAGCAGGAGGACGATGGAGGTGGAAGGCACCTTTGCCGCCCACACCTCCAGGTAGCGGGCGAGCCGTGTCCCCGGCTCTGACGCGATGAACGGCACCGGATCGGGGGGCTTTTGAGCGGCGGGCAGCACCCAACCTGCCCGCGCGAGCGCCCGGAGCCAGATGGGTTCGGCGTCCATAGTGGCAGTGACGCCCTGCCCCTCCTCCAGCGTTGCCCAGACGGCGGCGTAGCCGAGGCCGCGCAGGCGCTCTGCGAAGGCTCGCATGGCGGTGGTCTTGCCGGTCTGCCGGGCGGCGTGGGCGACGAAGTAGAGCTTCTGCTCCACAAACGGCAGCAGCGCGGGCATCCGCTGCTCTGGCGGCAGCATGTAATGATCGGACGGATCGCACGGCCCGGTCGTGTTGAAGAAGCGCGGCATCCTCACCTCTGCCGCAACCTAACCCGCCCCCGCTCACATCAGCCGGGCCACCGCCGCCTCCTTCAGCAGGAAGCGCCCGGTCTTCAGATCCTTGACCGTGGCGATCAGCCAGCGGTCGGCGTTCACCCCGAAGCAGACGTCCAGCCGGGGGGCGCGCTCGCCGGGGGGGTGGGGCGGGTCGAGCGTCCCGATGACGGGGTTGGCGGTGTTGAGCGGGACGACGACCTGCTCTGAGCCGTCCAGCACCTTCAGGTTCCCGCCTGCGTCCCACATGAAGCGTTTTGCGTCGCGGCTGCCCTGCCCGATCTCGAAGACCTCCAGCTTGAACACGCTCTCCGGCTCGCCGAGCGCGCAGGTCGGCACCATCGGGCGGCGCCAGAGGTCGGGGGCGGTGGGGAAGCGGGTGCCGCGCGGGATGATGACGGTGTACTGCTTCGCGTTGGTGCGCGCGTCGTGGGTGAGCAGCGCGTAGTCGTGGACGATCAGATCGGACTGGACGAAGCGGCCTGATGCGTGGGCGGCGGCGCCGAGGACGACGGACTCGAAGGGCTGCCAGGCGCGCACGCGGTCGCGCCCGAACCGCTCCTCGAACAGCGCGTGGACGCCGGGGAGCAGCGTGGAGCCGCCGACCAGCAGCACCTCGTCGGGGCTGCCGCCGACCTCGGTGATGGAGGCGTCGATGGTCTGGTAGAGGCCGTGATCGGAGAGGATCTGGACGAGATCGTGCCGGTGGACGGGGAGGGCGCTCTCTCCGCGCGGGAGGCGGGCGGCGAGGCCGCGCAGCTCCTCCGGCGCGGTGAGCAGGAAGGTCGCCTGCTCCTCGAAGTGAAGCCGCTCCTTCACCCGCCGCGCCTCGCTCAGCATCATCGCCAGCCACAGCGACTCGCCCTCGTCCCCGGCCTCAGGCAGCCGGTGGCCGAGCCGCGCGCAGAACGCCTCCAGCAGCCAGGAATCGACGACGTTCCCGCCGACGTGCCGCCCTACCTTGGCGCGCACCTCGCAGCGCCCGGCCTCGGTCTGCCGGGGTTCGAGCTGCACGCGGACGGTGTGCATCGTGCCGCCGCCCATGTCGAAGACAAGGATCTCGCGGGCGCGCTCGACGCCGAGGCCGTACCCGACAGCGGCGGCGACCGGCTCATCGACGAAGCGCAGGCGGGAGACGCCGGTGAGGGCGGCGAGATCGCGCAATTCGGCGCGGTAGGTGTCGTAGGTGTCGACCGGGACAGTGACGGTGAGATCCCGGATGCGGCTGCCGGTGGCGCGGGCGGCGGCGGCGGACAGCTCCCTTAGAAAGACGCGGGCGGCGTCGCGGGCGGTGTAGCGGGCGGCGCCGAGGCGGGCGAGGGGGCGGGTCGGCTCCCAGCAGAGCGCGTGCTTGAAGCCGGGGATGAAGGCGGGGGAGGGCATCCCGGTGTTGCGATCCAGCGCGGGCCGCCCGATGATCGCCTCCGCCCCCAGCAGGAACCAGTCGCGCACCCCCGGCAGCCGCCCGATCTTCGCCCACACGTCCGGCTCCAGCATGTGCAGCGCCGACGGCACCATGCGCGGCGCCTCCAGCACCGACGCGCCCTCCGCGCGGCGGCAGAGCTCCGGCAGCGGCAGCAATTCAGCGCGGCCCAGCTCCTCTGACCAGCGGGCGAGCGCGCTGTTGGTCGTGCCGAGATCGAGCGCCCACTTCATCCGGATCTCCTCATCTGAGCCTTATCGCGCCTGAACCGTGATCTCAGCGCCCTCACAGCGCAATTCTCCGCGCCCCGCGATCAGCGTGATATCGACGGGCGCGCCGTCACAGGCGGCGTCGGCGGCGCTGAAGTGCCGGGCAGGGAGGCTGATCCGGTGGACGCCGCTGCCTGCCCCTGCGATCCCGACCGTGAGCAGGCCCGCGCCGCTGTCCCACCGGATCGCGGTGATGTCGCCGTCGATGGCCTCCGGGAAGGGGCGGGCGAGCAGATCGGCGGTGTCGGGGCGCAGCTCTCCGCGCGCCGTCCCGTCAGGGCTGGTGTAAAACCCCCACTGGCCCTGCCCCCACTCCTCGTAGACCCAGAAGGCGTAGCCGGTGCGCGCCGCGTCCATCGCCTCCAGCGCGTCGAGGATGTAGCGCTGCCCCTCCGGCGTCGAGGGGTCGGCGCCGAACTCGCCTGGGACCAGCGCTGCCCCGTGGGCCTCCGCCTCCGCGACCATCCCGGCGAGGCTCGCGGCGATGGCGTCGGCGTCGCCGGGGCTGCTCTCAAAGACGTCCACGTACAGGTGAGGCGTGTAGACGGTGTTTTCGAAGGGGAAGGGGGTGGTGACCGGGGCGGCGTCGGTGAGGTTGCGGAAGGAGTCGGGTTCAAACCACAGCGGCAGGGCAGGGGCGGCGGCGCGCACGGCGGCGGCCACCTCGGCGTGGAAGGCGTCCAGCTCAGCGAGGCGGCCGAGCGGCACGGGCTCGTTGTGCAATTCCAGCCCGATGATCGACGGCTCCCCGGCGAGCGCCCCGGCCACTCGCGCCGCCATCTCCGCGTAGTCCGCGATCAGCCCGTCGTCCGTGTAGAGCGAGCCGAACGCCGCGAGCACCTGCGGGCTGGTGCGGCGATCCGCGAGATCGGTCAGCGGCCCCTCCAGCAATTCCTCCGGCGGCGGCTGGATCGCCCAGAGCGGCGCGCCGTCCTCGCCGATCTCCTTCGAGTAGGCGTCCTGGTGCAGATCGGCGAGCGTGTAGACCCCGTGCAGGGCGCAGGCGGCGGCCAGCTCCCGCACCCGCAGCAGGTAGCTGTCATCGTACTGATCGCGCTCCGGCTCGATGGCCGACCAGTTGATCGGCAGGCGCAGCAGGTTCATCCCCAGGTCTTCGCTGATGAACCGGCAGTCATCGGCGGTGAACGGAGGGATGTCCTCCAGCGCGGCGCGCCCGTCGTCGAAGCTGACATCGAACAGGCCCTCCACCCGCGCGTTGACCCCGCGCAGCAGCACCTCGCGCCCGTCCGCGTCGCGGAGCCGCCCGCCGGACTCGGTAAGCGCGGCGGTCGCGGCAGGTTCCGGCTCTTTGGCAGTCGGCTCACAGGCGGACAGCAGGGAGAGGAGCAGCACCGTGGCAATCCCGGACATCGCGGTGGTTAACCGGTTACCCTGCCGCATGGCGCGCGTCTGCATCGTCTGCTCCTCCGGGGGACACCTCGCTCAGCTCCACTGCCTCGACGCCTGGTGGGCCGGCCAGGAGCGGTTCTGGGTAACCTTCGACAAGCCTGACGCCACCTCGCTGCTCGCAGATGAGCGCGTCTACTACGGCCACCACCCGACCAACCGCAACCTGAAGAACCTCCTCAAAAACAGCCTGCTCGCAGTGAAGATCCTGGCCAGAGAGCGCCCCGACATCCTCATCAGCAACGGCGCCGGGATCGCCGTCCCGTTCTTCTGGATCGGCAAGCTGCTGTTCGGCTGCAAGACCGTCTACATCGAGGTCTATGACCGGATCGACAGCCCGACGCTCACCGCGAAGCTCGTCCACCCCGTGCTGGATCGGATGGTGATCCAGTGGGAGGAGCAGCGCGCCCACTACCCGGAGGCGGAATTGCTGGGGACGGTGCTGTAGCCGTTCGCGGCGCTGTAACGCTCAGAGCCTCCGGCACACCGGCACCCACAGGATGCCGACCCGCTGAACGACGACATCCCTGGGCTGGAGCGCGATCTCCAGCGGGCGGATCGCCAGCAGCTTCTGCTCCTCGCGCACCTGCAGCGCCCGCACCTGATCCTCCACGCCCGCCTCCAGCTCGTACAATTCGCGGCGCAGCACGCTGATCTCCCGGTCGGCCTCCTCGACCTTCGCGCCCGCCTCCGAGACCTTGCGGCGGTGATCGGCCAGCGCGCCGAGGCTGCGGCTGCGCCCGGTGAACCAGGAGAGGACGGTCTGACCGGCGTTGAGCAATTCGGCGGTCTGGTGGCTGGATCGGGCGCTCTCCTGCTTCGCGCGCTCCGACTCCAGCTTGCGGACGCGCTCCTCCAGCGCGTCGACCTTCTTCTGTACGCCGTCGTGCAGCTTCGCCGCCCCCTCATCGACGCGGGCCTGGACGGCGGCCCGGCAGCGCGCCCGGAACGCCTCCCCGTCCTCCCCGGCCAGCCCGTTCAGCTTCAGGTCGGGGTTCGTCCAGGTTCCGGCGGACTCGGTGGCCAGGATCTCCGCGATCACGCGCTCCTGCAGCGCCGCCACCTCGCGCTGCTCGTCGATCCAGGCCGGGAGCGGCTCCGGCTCCAGATCGGCGGGCATCGCGTCCAGCAGATCGCCCGGCTCCAGCGGCAGGAAGTGCGGCGCGAGCGGCAGATCGCCCCCGCCGTCGGCCTCCGCCTCCAGCGGGAAGTAGACCCGGCAGTGGGGCCGATCCTCGGAGAACCCGGCGGATCGCTCGCGGAACTTCAGCAGCACCTCCACCAGCAGCGCCGGGCGCACCCGCCGCCCGCCCGCAGGCTCCTCGGCAGGACAAAAATGCTCAAACCGGGCCGAGAACACCACGCGCGGATCGAGCAGCCACTGGCTCCGCAGCCCCTTCACAAAACCCCGGCTGTCGCGGGCGGCGTTTTTGACGGGCGCGCTGTCGGGGGGTCTCGTCGCAGGTGGGGGCGTGGCAGGCGCGGCGGGCCTTGCAGGCGCAGCGTCGGCGGGATCGCCTGCGGCGCCGATCTCGCGCAATTGGGCGCGGGTGAGCGGCCCGGCCAGCCAGCTCCGCGTCCAGCGGGTGTCGAGGTAGCGCGGCTCGCGCCCGGTCTGGTGCAGGATGAAGCGGCGCGGCTGGACGCCGTCGAGCAGTTTTTCTGTAGCGCTCCGGTCGAGCCCGGCCATCGACAGCCCCTCGGCGACGCGGTCGCGGTCGTTGCGGGTCTGGAGGCGCCCGATCAGCCAGGTGCCGGTGTTGGAGAGCGCCTTGTAGTCGATGTCGACGGGGTTCTGGGTGGTGAGGACGGCGCTGATGCCGACGGCGCGGGCCTGCTTGAGCAGCGTGAGCAGCGGGCGCTTGGAGGGCGGGTTGCGCGGGTGGGGCGGGAGGAAGCCCCAGATCTCATCGAAGAAGACCACGCCCCTGAGCTTCTGGCTCCCGGACAGGCTGCGGGTCCACAGGGCGATCCGGTCGAGCAGCAGGCCGACGAAGAAGTGGCGCTCATGCTCGGAGAGGTGGGCGAGGGTGAAGATGTGGAGCGGGGCGCGGGCGGGCGCGCCGGGCGGGGGGGGGGGG
>JBEIQZ010000668.1:0-2894 GCA_040376255.1 Alphaproteobacteria bacterium | reverse complement strand
GCGTTGTCCCGCCGCTCTCGCGCAGCCCCCGCGCCTGGCTCACCGTCGGGTTCGGGTACGTCCCGCCCAGATCCCCGCCCGCGCTGCCGTTCGGGGCGCGGCTGTCGCTGAGGCGGGCATCGCCCTGGGCACAGACGTCGGTGCCGATCACCACGCCCAGCGTCGTGCGGGCTGCGGCGGCGTTGGCATCGTCGAGCAGGGTCTCGGTGTAGGCGGTGTAGGTGACCTCGGCTGCTGCCGACGTCGCCCCCGACCCGGCGAGGCGGCGCGCCGCAGACATGGTGTGCTGCGAGGCCAGCCACGCCAGGCCACTGGTGAGCGAGGCGTGATCGAGCGTGCCGCCCCCGCCGGAGATGGTGACGACCGCCTCGCCCGCTACCTCGGTCAGCGTCGCGCCGACGAACTTCATCACTCGGCTCACAACCCGGGCCGATCCCTGCTTGACGACGAAAGCGACCCGCTGTCTACTGGGTGGCATGCTGACCTCCCTGCTCCTCGCCCTCGCCTGCGCCCCCGCCACCGACGACACGACCGCCGCGCCCACCCTGCCGGGGCTGATGGTGGTGAGGCTCACCACGCCCTGTGAGAACAGCGGAGACGCCGAGATCGAGGACGACCGGATCGCGGCGGCGGTGATGAGGTCGATCTACCGGTGCGACTACAACGGGATGTGTGAGAACAACGGCGTGACCGACTGGCAGCTCACCGGCAGCCGCCTGATGGCCCGGTGCTACGCCGACGCCGACCTGGTGATCGACCTGCTGCTGCAGCACGAGGAGTAGCAGGGTCAGCGGCGCCACTGGATCACCTCCAGCAGCAGCGTCCCGGCGTCCCCGAATTCCACGGCGTCGAGCAGCACCGGCCCGTCTATCGACAGGTCGCTGTCGGTGAGCCGCAGCACGTCGCCCGGCTCCAGCCACGCCCACTCAGGCCCGACGACGTAGCGCATGCGCCACCGGGGCCATGCGCGTACCTGCGCCCACCAGCGCAGCACCCGGTAGGCGGTGGCGAGATCGTGCAGCGCGACGGTCTCCTCGCTCGCGGTCCGCACCCCGTAGCGGCTGGCGCTGCGGACGGCGTCGGCGCTGCTGTGGCTGCCCCCGTCGGTGGTCGGGCCGAGGCGGGCCTCGATCGTGGGGTCGTCGGTCTCGGTGCCGATGGCGAGGCGCAGGCTGAGGTCATTGGCGATCTCGCTCTCCCCCTCGCCTGTGACCTGCCCGTCGCGCGTGATGCCGACGCCCGGCACGAGCTGCGCGATGCAGTCCGCCAGCACCGGTCGCACCGACAGCGGGCGCACCCACCAGCCATCTGCCCCCGCGACCATCGCCGCAGGCAGGATCGGCAGCAGCGCGGCGGCGATCCACGCTGACGGCGCGGTCGGCGTGTCGATCACGGCGTCGATCAGGTAGCCGTTGAGCGCGTCGCGGGCGGACGCGGCCTGACCAAGATCGACCAACAGGCCGGAGCGGGCCAGCAGGGCGAGAATCACGTCTCCGGCGCCGACTGCCCCGCCCGTGCCGGTGACGCCCAGCAGCCCCGCGCCGCTCTCCCAGGAGCTGCTGTAGCTGCCCTCCGGATCGACAGCGACGGTGCCAGCGAGGCCGAGATCGACGACCGCCACACGCTGCCCTGATCCGTCGTCGAGCAGCTCGACGGGGAAGCTCTCGCTCGCGCCGCTGTCGTCGTAGATCGTCACGCTGTCGGCGACGACCGGGTGACCGGCGACCATCAGCAGATCGCGCGCCCCGCCCGCCAGCACGCTCTCGACGTAGAGCGCCGGGGCGGCGGCGATCCCGGTGCGACCCGGCTGGCCGATGATCACCGGGTAGGGCAGGCCGACCGCAGAGGCAGCGGCGTCGGGCCAGGTGGTGGTGCTGACGACCATCCCCGGCGAGGGGTAGAGCAGCCGGTCTGCGACGAGGCTCTCCTCGACTTCCAGCTCCAGCGGCTCCCAGCCGCGCCCCAGCTCGCGCCCCGGATCACGCCCCGGAGCTGAACACGGCGCTGCTCCCAGGTGTCGCCCGCGCGCCAGAGGGCGATCTCGCAGGGCTGGCCTTCCAGGACATGCCCCTCGGCGATCCAGACCCCCGGCGACTCGACAGGGAGGACGGTGATCCGCGCGGTGCGGGCCTCCGGGGTGCCGCCGAAGCTCGCGCCCTGCTTGCGGAGGGAGACGGGCTGGAGGGTGGCCTCGGTGGCAACGCTGCCGCCGGCGACGACCGAGGAGGTGATCGAGAGCGCCTCAGTCGCGTAGTACCGGGGGCGTCCCGCCAGCGTGACCGTCGCCACCCAATAGAGCGGCACACCCCGCAGATCGACCGCAGACCAGCGGGCGCTCATGGGATCTCCCGCAGGAGCAGCCCGGAGGCCGTATAGACGCCGTTCTGCCCCTCGTTGCCCCGGCTGACGGTCAGCGTGATCGGGTCAGTGAACCGCCCGTAAACCATCGCGGCGGGGTCGGTATAGCTGACGCCGCTGGTGGCGCTGCTGCCCTTCTTGAGCCGGTTGAAGAACACCACAGGGGCGCCCGCCAATTCAGCCACCAGCCCCGCCAGCGACGTCGGCGCGGCGTGCCGGGCAGCGACGGGGCTGGCGCCGGTCGCGAGGATCTGGTAGTCCGGGCTGGGGCTGTCCTGCCAGATCTGCGAGCTCGCCATCTGCTCGTCGAGCGGCAGCCGTACCTGCCGGATGGGCGGCCCGATCCGGCGCACCCGCGACACCCCGCCCGGCTGCTCGGCTACCTCGATCTGCGGCGCCACTTCGACCGACCGCCCCGGTGATGGGCGACGGGCCAGCCAGTAGATGCTGCCGATCAGCACCTTGCCGAGCAGCAGGTAGCCCTCGGCCGTCGTCGTCGCGGGGATCTCCACCTACCACTGGTAGTAGCGGGCGGC
>JBEIQZ010000219.1:0-9118 GCA_040376255.1 Alphaproteobacteria bacterium | reverse complement strand
TTCTTGTTCATCGTCCGAAGCCCATGCGCGAGGACGCTCCGGTTGCGCGCCGCGCCAGTATCCTGAAAATCTTTGACGGAGACGACGCGCCTGACTGTCGGATCCAGCACGCTGAGAACCAGCAGTGCTTCAAGGCGGGCAACAGACCGATCCAGATCAAAGACATAACTTTTATCTTTTGCTGGATTCATGAGAGATATTTTCTGACACAGTTCGTCAGGCGACATCTGTTGCTCCCCGGCCCACCTGACAAGACCCGCGCCCGGCGCCTGAGGATCGATGCCGAGGATCGCCAGCCGCCGCTGCAGCGCCGCCTCAGCGACCCGGTACCCCAGAAGGGCCGCAAGATCCATCTGTCCGCGCGCCTGCATCCGCTCTGCCAACAGCCACAGCGTCGGGAGGAGATCCAGCATTGCCGGTTTGCACAGCGCGCCCACTTCATTCAGGGGATCGACACCCCGCCCGGCAGCCTCCAACAACGCCGCGATCTCCTTCAGCCGATCTGCCTGCGCCCGGATCTGTGCGCGCGCCTGAACAATCGGCAAGGCCCTCAGCTCAGGGTTCTGGCGGTCACAGCGATCCGCGCGATCGCAGGCTCCGAGCAGCTTCTCAGCGGCGACCGCGAAGTCCATCTTCTCCAGCGCGGCATAGCCCTCTACGACTGCCAGATGCAGCACATCCTCTGGCCGCTCCATCTCCTGCACCAGCACCCGGAGCCGGGTGGCCGCCCCCTCGTACTGCCCGTCCCGGAGGAGCTGCCGGATCGCCTGCCGCTCCACCTCCCCGAACACGACAAGCGGGTTCTCCATGAAGATGCGGCGCTGGTTCACCCAGATCGGCTCACCATGAAGGCGCCGCTGCTCAGAGTCGACATAGGCTGTTCTGCAGCCCGGGATCGCACCACCGGCCATCGTGGCGGCGGCGCTCATTGACTTGAAGCCGCCGGTCATGTCCACCACGACGCGCGCAGGCTCTCCCCGCTCCTTCCAGACGCGCAGGATCGCCTGGTAGAGATCGAGCTGGTTCTTGCCGTCCCCCACCGGGACGAGCGCGGCCTGATCCGCCAGGAGTCCGGTGCGCCGGATCGTCTCCTGCGCGGATCGGGCGCTGTCCGGCGTGTGCAGGAGGGCGACGAACCGCGCCGGAGTCGCGTCCACCGAGAGCGTCACCGAGTCCGCCTGCGCCCCGCAGGTCACCATCAGCAGATCCACCGGCTCACCGGCGGCGCGGCGGATGCGCGCGCGCTCGAAGGGATAGACCGTCTCCCGGTAGTACGCCTGAACCGCCTCTCTGCTGGGGAGCTTTTCAAGCTCGGCCTGGATCTCCAGCGCAGTACGATCAAAATCTTCCGTCGTCATTTCAAGAAAAACAAACAGTCCAGACATATTTCCCCCCACTGTACAGTTATTGACTTGATATCACCCACCGCTCCTCACAGAGAAGCGCGCGACCGCTCCAGCTCCTCCCGGAGCTTCTTCAGATGCCCCGGCCTGATCCCGTCCTGCGCCTCCAGCAGCCGGATCGCACGCTCCAGGCTGTCGCTGTCGAGGCGGGACTTGCTGAACTTCTCGGCGGCGCCGTCCCAGTCCTTCTTCGATAAAAATGGCTGAAGGATGGCTACGAGCTCTCCATCCGACAGCCTCCCGGGGCGGCTGAGGAACGCCTGCCACCAGGTCTTCGCGTTGCCGGTGAGGGCCGCCCCGGTGGCCGCCCCGTCCGGCAGGGGGGAGAGCAGCGCAGCGGCGGCGCTGACATGCTCGCGATCGAAGGGGACGCCGGCCAATTCCGGGGAGCCGTTGCCCCTGAGCCAGCCGACCAGGCCCGGGCGGCCCTCGGCGGAGAGGACATCGGTTATCCGCGCGGCGGCGTCGGGGAGCGCGCCCCGGCGCTGGAGCAGATCCTGCCGGCGCTGCGCCTCGCGCTCTGCAGCCTCGGCGGCCTCACGCTGCTTGCGCGCCTCAGAGATCGCCTTGCCGGTGCTTGTCGCGTCGAAGTCACCGAGCGCGATCCTGCCGTACCCCGCGTTGGTCTTGGCCCCGATCCCGTGGTGCCGCAGCCCCGCCTGGAGCGCGGTCCACGCCGCCTCCAGCCAGTGACCGTGCTGTACCGGGTCGAGCGCCGGGTTCAGCTCCAGGGCGATGACAAACGTCCCGCTGACGCTCAGGAAGGGGATCGGGATCGGGCTGTCGGTGTCGGAGGGGCCGTCCTGCCCGCGCTCCTGGTAGTAGTCCGGGTGGTGGACAGTCACGACGTCGTGGTGGATGCCGTTCTGTTGCTGTTTCCCGGCCTCCGGCTTGAACCATGCGTCGTGGAAGATTACCGCGCCCTGCTCCTCCACATCCCCGAACAGCGCGTCATAGGCGTTCGGATTGTCTTTCCGCGCCTCGGCGTGGTTGTCCCGCCGCCGCCACTCCGGCCCCGTGAGCCACCGATCCGCCCCGAGCGCTGCGATGCCCTTCAGCGAAGATCCGGGCAGCACCGGCACGCCCCATGTGTGGTGCAGGGTGATCCCGCACTCCGCCGGGCCCTTCTGGCCGATGCCGATGATGACGCGCCCCTCAGCCTTCCCGTCCGCGAAGGCGATCCGCGCCGGGTCGGCGGCCAGCCCGTCGCGCCACAGGTTCAGCGCCTGCTGGTAGTCCGGGGAGGCGTGGAGCGCGGCGATCTGGCGCATCAGTGCGGCCTTGTGCTCCCGCGCATGATCCTTGTTGTAGCCCGGAGACAGCTTCTGCCGATCCTCAGCGAACGTCTGTTGCGGCAGGAAATGATCCAGCCAGACGCCGGGGTGGCAGTCTGCGGGCGGGCCGCGCCTGGCGAGCGGCAGGAGCGCGGGGCGGAGGCCGTCGTGCAGCGCCATGATCATTCCCCCTTTTTGTCGGTGAGCTCGATCTGGGCGAAGCGCCGGAACCACTGCGCGATCTCAGCGATGTCGTGCGTCAGCGCCATGTACGGCTTCAACTCCTGCTTCTGGGCGTGCTCGATCAGCCACCGATGGTCTTTTTTCTCGTCCCCGGAGATCGTCTGTGCGAGGTGATCGACGTAGATCTCCCCGGAGTCGTCGCGCGCCACCTGGAACACAAGGGCCTGCAGCAGCCCGCTCTGGTGGATCAGGCTCGGCATCTTCATGCAGGAGGTCTTGTACTTGCCGTCATCGCGCGTCGCCCCCTTGCGGACGCCGCCGTTCTTCGCCGAATCTTTGCGGACGCGCTCATAGGCGCGGGCGCTCCATTCCTGTGCGCGGGTCTTCATTTTACGCCCCCTTCGTCGCAAAGTGGAGGTTGCAGCGGCCACGACCCACGGTCGCCTTACCACCGAGCTGGATCGGGGAGCGGAACAGCCCGTCCCGCACCTGGTTGAGCCAGGCGCCAGGCTTCCAGCCCGGTGTGTTGTCCTTCGCCTTCTTCGTCGGCAGCTCCTCGACGATGCTCGCCAGCACGGTCTCGGCGGGGAGGTTCTCCTCTGTCCAGAGCTGGCCGTCCTTCGCGGTGCCGGTGTCGGGGTTGATCGAGACGCGGGTGACGATCTCGGTGGCGTGCTGGGCGAGGAAGCTCATCGTGTCGTCGTGGACGATGCAGAGGCGCTGCATCAGCATCTTCTGCCACGCCTGATCCTGGAAGATCATCGGCGCGAGCGCCTTCGCCACCTCGATGGCGCCCCCGTCCTCCCGATCCAGATCGAACTCCTCCAGGACGACCTTCTTCTTCTTCTGATTCCCCTCCTCAATCTCGACGCCGAGCAGCGTGTCCGCGCCCACCAGGGCGGCCTGCTGCTTCTCGACCTTCGGCACCGGGAAGCTGTCCCAGCCCGCCAGCTTCGCCTCCCGCGCGAACCCGGCCAGAAGCAGCGGCGAGGTCACCCAGGCGAACGTCCCCGCCACCGAGCGCACCGGCAGCAGCAGCAGCCGCGCGTCCGAGATGGCGATGGCACCGGCGTGATCGCTGGCGTTCTCGGTCTCCGGGCCGAAGATCGTCAGGTAGCTGTTCGGGATCAGATCGCGGGCGCGGGCGCGGAGCGCCCCCGTGAGCGAGCTGCCGGGGAGCAGCGGGAAGCGGGTGGCGCGGTCGCGGGCGATGGGGAGATCCACCGCAGCCGTCGCCTGGCCGGTGCCGGCGTGGAGCGGAGATCGGGCGTGGACGATGAGGATCCGGGTAGTGGACATCATTCTCTCGATGGGAGGTTCAGTCAGGGAAGAGACGTTCAACAGGGCAGGGATCGGACAGCCGACAGATCGGACGGCGCAGCAGGCAGATCAGCTCTTGAAGAACTGGAGGAAGGGCTCGAACACCGCGCGGGCGCCGGAGAGGCCGATCCCTGCAGGGCCGGGCGGGAGGTGCTCCTGGAGCGGCTTGATGGCGTTGACCTCTGGCGTCGTCAGCGCGCCGGAGAGGCTGGAGTGATCGCCGCTCTTTACCTTGAGATGGAGATCGTTGAGGATGCGCCCGATCTCCCGCTCCACCGGCAGCAGCAGCGCGACGCCGTGCACCTTGCGATCCGGATCGACCACCGGGCGGAGGATGATCGGGGAGGCCATCCGCTCCTTCCCGGCGGGCTGGAGGGAGTGATCGCCGGGATCGGTGCGGCTCTGAAAGTGGAAGATGATCGGCATCCCGAAGGCGGCGCGGGGAAACTTCCGGATCGCCGGGTCGTGGATCGGCTTCCGGTGTTCGGGATCGGACTGCCTGCTCAGGCGCCGGATCTCGTCAGGCTCCGGCCACCGGCTGCGACCGGGCTTGTTTCCACCTTGAACGCCAGGGTTCCGGCCCTTGCCCACCCCCTGCCTGAAGCTCTGGAGCTTCGCGATCCCGACCTTCTGCGCCGCCTCAGCGTCAACCTGCGGCTGCTTCAGCGCGCTCACCCGCGCCGTCCAGCCCAGCCGCTCCGCCACCGTCTTCATCGGGACAGCGCCCTCCCCGACAACCTGCACTGCGCCGAAGCCGCGCCGGGTGCGCCCGCCGAGGCCGCCGAACGTCACGAACGCCAGCCACGCGCGCTCCACCTCGTCCCACAGCTTCGCTTCGAGCTTCTCCGGCGGAACATCGCGCCACGCCTGCTGCGCCGACTTCTCGTAAGCCTCTGAGGAGGTGAGCGGCTGGAGCGCGAGCGCCACCTGGAATTCGCCCTTCCACCTGGTCAACGTTCCAGGAGGGAAGCGCTCAAAGCCGTTGGAAGGTTGCAGCGGGAAGGCAGCGTAGGAGAGCGGCGAGCCAAACCCGTCCAGCGGTTTTTTAACGTTGTTCCGGTCATAGACCTCCACCTTCTCAGCCACCATCTTCCCCTGTACAGACAGGCTCACCAGCCCGCGCGCCGGGCGCTCCTTCGTGCTGGCCCAGCCCCACAGCACCCGCTCCCGCTCCCGCGTCTGCTCCAGTCCCAGCCCGGCCGCGCACGTCCGCCGCCACCACTCCCGTAATTGCCCCCGGAGCGCCGCGCCCCGGACGGGCGTGACCTCATCGTGCTCCTTCTGGTGGGGCGCGTCCGGGTTCAGCCGCACCCCGCCCCCGAACGTCGGCGTGATGAATTTCAGCTTCGCGTCGATCCGGCGGCCAGACTGCTCACGGACGCTGAGATCGACCTTCGCTATCTTCTTGCGGACACTCTCTCTGCGCTGGCTCATCGCCACACCCCCACCGCCGCGAGGCCGAAGCCATCGAGCTGATCCTGCGTTTCTTCTGAGACAGACTGAAAATGAACCTTTCCCGCCCATGCCTGCGGGTCCTGTCCCGCGAGATCCACCCAGTAGACGCTGCCCGCCGGGGCCATCCGGCGCACCCGCTTGGGGCCGCCGACCGATCCGCTCTGGCTGCGCCAGGTCATGTCCCAGCCCGAGATCGCCTGCGGGCGACCGACCGCCGCCGCGACCACTCTCGCGCCGCCGATATGCGACGGGACGCCGCCGCCCCTGAAGAGCGCCGGGGTGAGCAGCACGACGCGCGCCCCGTTTTTGCCGCGCAGATCGGGCGCCGCCCAGACCGGCGCCGCGCCGCCCAGCGGCCCGAACAGCGAGACCCGCCGCTCCCCGCCGAGCGTCATCACGCCCGGCCTCAGATCGCCGTGCTGGCACTCGACGAGCAGGCCGAGGCGGTGCGAGGCTCCGGCCTTCCCAGGAGTCCCGGCGCTGAACTCCGCGAACCGCAGCCCGTCCGTCTGGAACAGCTTGCCGTCCGCGCCGGTGCCGGTGTCGGGTTCGATGGCGACGTGGGTGCGCCGCTCGTGCTGGAGCGCCTTCCGTCCGGCTGTTTTATCGAAGCGGTCGGACGCGGCCGGCGCCTTCTGCAGCCATGCCTTCAGCGTCTCCGCCGACCAGAACGCCGGAACCTCCTTCGCGGGCTTGCTGTCCGGAAGGGATGCGCCCACCGGCAGCAGCCCCGGCTGGAGGCTGCTCGTGCCGTCGGGCCACACCGCATCCTCCGGGCTGAGCGTGAACCGGCGGAGACGCTTGTCATTGTCACCGGACTCAGCGTCAAAAAAGACGCAGTCGCGGGGCGCATGCAGGAACGGCTGCCATGCCTCCTTCTCTGCGCTGAACTCAGCGAGGATCGGCCCACGCACGGGGAGCCGCTTCGCCTCGTCTGCGTTCCAGCCGCCCTTCGCGTGCCAGATCCGCGTCCGCAGCGTCCCGGCGGTGACTGAGGGCGGCGGGAAGTCGAGCGCGTAGGCGTCGGCGCCCTCCGATCCGAACGGTCGCCCATCCCGCACCATCAGCGGGTCGCGCGGCTCTATGACGTGCCAGCTCATGATGACTCCCCCTTCTGCGATGACGCACCCTGCGCCCGGTGGAACGCCCGCGCGATCTGGAGCTCCTCAGACATCCGGCGCACCCGGTCTGCCGGAGCGTTTTTCAGCTCTTTGTCCGACTGCTCCGCCGCGTCCAGCAGGGAGAGGATCGTCTGGATGTGGGCGTTGTCGGCCATCCCATCCCCGCCGGTCTTCCGCTTCCGGGCCAGGATCTGCGTACAGAGCGCCCGGATCTCGTCGCGGCGCAGATGCTGCTCCTCAGGCTTCAACATCCCGTAGTGGGCCGCGATCTCCTCCAGATCGTAGGCCGTCCGCGTCGAGAGGCCGCCCTCCTCCAGCACGGCGATCCAGTGCGCCAGCCGCCGATCCAGCGGCTGCGCCGCCGCAGAAGCCGCAGGCGCCGCATGATCGCCCCATTTGTCCGTCACGATCAGGTCGCCGCCGCTGCGCTTCGACACCAGCACGCACAGCGCGTTCTTGCCGGGGTGCGCCTTCGCCTCCTTCTCGGCGCGCTCAGCGAGGCCCCGCGCCTCCGACATCGGCTCTCGGCAGTGCGAGATCGCCAGGCCGACCGAGAGGCTCGGGGACAGCCCTATCGTGGTCTTGTAGTCGCTCATCTTCGCATGGAAGGACGCCGCCAGCTCCCGCGCGCACGCAAGCGCCGTGTGCATCGGCAGCAGCGCCAGCACGTCGTCCCCACCGGAGAAGATCAGCGTCCCTTTGTGCCTCCCGACGATGGCACGGCACCCGTCAGCGAAGCCGTTCAGCGCCGCCGCCAGCTTGTGATGCCCCTTCGCCTCCGTGATCGCGTCGATGGCGGCGCCCATGTTGTCGCCGTCCGCGAGCAGGTACACGTAGTAGGGGTTCGGCTCAGCAGGCAGGCCGACCGCCTCCTGCAGATCCCGGAGCGCCTTCATGGCCTCCTTCACCTTCCCATCGACCGGCTCGCCGGTATCTCCGATCAGGTTCTCCGAGAAATGATCCTCCATCCGGCTGGGGAACAGCAGCGCACCGTCATGGCCGTTGAGCGTCGGCGGGCCACCGTACTCCCCCGGTTTTTCCACATGGAAACGGCTCAGATCCAGCCCGAGCGCAGCCAATGTGCGGAGGTACGCACCCACCGCCGGATGCGCGTTGATCTGTTGGATGGTCGGGATCGCCGCGATATGAGAAGCGCTGTGGAAGGCAGGCTTCCCGCCCCGGAAGACGCTGTCGCCCAGCTCATGCCCGAGCCGCTTCAGCAGCCCCACCCCGCACAGCCGCTCCGCGCCCTTCAGGCCGAACCAGCGGCGCCGGAAGCGGGGCGTGACGCCGCCCTTCAGGTCATAGGCGGACTCGTCGATGACACTCTCGCGCTCGCCGTCGAGCGAGCTCTTGGGGACGCCCGCGCCTGCGTCATTCGTCCAGCCCGGCTGCTGCCACTGGCGCGTGTTCTTCAGGGCGGCGATGCGGCGGTACAGCTCCTTGCGGGTGTCAGCGTACCTCTCCCGCGTGTTGTCGTATGGCACAGCGACCCACATGAACTCCATCAGCTCATCGATCTGCTTGCGGGCGACGCTGCGGTGAAACAGGCCCTCCGCCTGCGGGTAGTTGGCGATCTTCTTGAACGCCTCGCCGGTAATCCTGGTGAGCTCTTCGTGCAGCTTCTTTTCCGCCGCTGCCGCCACCGTCGCAGGAGAGATCCCGGCAGGGAGCGTTACAAAGATCAGGTTGGCGACGCCGGGCCGCTCCCCGGGCTGACCGCCCACCGCGCCCGAGGCGGCGAGGCCCGCCGGGAAGATCACAGCGGCGCCCATCTTCGCGACGGCCTCCCCGACCGCACGGGCGAGGTCGGAGAGCAGCCAGGAGCCGAACCAGAGATCCTGACAGCGCCGCGCGCTGCGGATGAAGTCCTGGATCGGCCCGAGGCTGATCAGCAGCATCGAGCCTGTGGTGTGCATCTGGTTCTCCTGAGCGGGGCGGAAATGGAGGGCGACGGGAGCGTCAACGGCGAGGGGAGGCTATCAGGCAAAGAGAGGCGCGTGTCGTCGCGGCAGAACAAAGCGTTCACGATGTCCGTGAACACCCCCTGTCGCGCAGCCGCCTGATGCTGAGACGCCCGGCTGCTGCGGATCGGACAGCAGATCGGACACCGGGCTGCGCTTTTGTCCCAGGTTCCTGTCTGACGCCCTCTGTCCACAGATAGTGTCCACAAGCCGCCCGTATTGTGGACATTGCAGATATGCTATCTGCTGATGATCGGTTACAGATCGCGCGACGGAGCTTCACGATGGCGTTGCCGACACAGAGAGAGGTTGATCACATCTTTGAGTCCTTACGCAAGGGTCTGGTGCCGGAGCGGGGGCTGGACACCTTCGCGGAGCGGATCGACCGGCCACGGGAG
>JBEIQZ010000773.1:0-2042 GCA_040376255.1 Alphaproteobacteria bacterium | reverse complement strand
GGAGCAGGCGGGAGAGGAGGGAGAGCGGGGGGGGCGGGATCGGGCAGCGCTCACGGGGCTCGGCTACCGCTATGTGCTGGTGCAGATCGGCAAGTTCAGCCGCCCGGGGAGCCGCCGGGGGCAGGCAGCAGAGGTCTCAGACTGGCCGAGGGCGCGGCGGCTGCTGATCACCGAGCTCGGCGAGCCGGCGCGCGAGGACGCAGAGATGGCGCTGTGGGTGCTGGACGGCGGGGCGGGCTGTCCGTGAGCGGTCAGCGCGGGTCGGCGGACTTTGTCCAGATCGCCAGCTCGTTGCCGGACGGGTCGAGGAAGTGGAAGCGGCTGCCGCCGGGGAAGTCGTGCCGGGCGGTGATCACGCCGCCCGCAGCAGTGACCGCCGCTTCGCTCGCGGCGAGATCATCCGAGTACAGGATCACGAGGCAGCCGCCGCGCGGGGCCGGAGCATCGACCGGGTGCAGGCCGCCGGAGAGCCCGGCGCCGAGGATGTCCGCATAGTGCGGGCCGTAGTCCTTGAATGTCCAGCCGAAGGCGCGGCCATAGAAGGCTTTGGCGGCCTCCAGATCGGTGACGGGGATCTCGAAGAAGTCGACGCGGTGGTGTGCAGAAGCGGGCATGGAGCCGGGTATCACCGGCCTCGTGGCTGGACAAGCGTCCGGATGGCAGCCAGAACTTCCCGGTGGAATTGCGCCAGCAGCGTCTCGCGGGCCGCCGGAGCGGCGAGCAGCGCCGGGAAGTCGCTGAAGGCGCGGGCGAACAGCTCCTCATGCTGATCCGGCGGGGGCGGTTTTGACTCCAGCGCCTGCAATTGCTCCTCATCGCTTAGTAGAAAGCCGAGGACGCGCTTGGCGTCGGTGTCCGCGATGTTGGGCGCGGAGGTCAGCTTCTCTGGATGTAAACACGGGTCGAAGCGCAGCAGGCGGGCGGCCTTCCGGCGCTGCGGCTGGATCTCCCCGTCGCTCTCCAGCCCGGCGACGATCCACGCCTCCGCGTCGCGGTGCGGCGTCCCGATCACCAGCGCCGCCGCCTTCCGCTCCTTCTCCGCGAACCACGCGCGGGCAGCGTCAGCCGCGTCTATCCGCTCATCCTTCCCGTCCGTGTCCTCCAGCACCACGAGCGCATAGCCGCCGCCCGCATCCCGCTCCGACAGCCGCACGAGATCCGCGAGACACACCGCCTCCGGCTTTCCCCGCAACGCGCCGGCATCATCCAGGAACAGCGGCTTGTTTGGCGGGAGCTTCATGCGCGCCCGCAGCCGCTCGCGCACGTTCTTGTTGACAAAGAAGTCCCCGCCGTCGATGCCCTCAAAAACCGGCGCAGCTCCCTCCTGCTCCGCTGCCCGCGCCACCACCTCCCGGCCCAGCGAGCGGTGGACCTGATCCTCCCCGGCCAGCCGCACGCGCACCTCAGCCATCCAGCAGCCACTCCTCGCCGAGGTTCGCCCACAGCTCCCCCGCCGTCATCGCCGTCCGCCACTGCGCGATGTCCGGGTGCGCCGCCAGCGGGCGGACGACCGTATGCCCGTCCGCATTGAGCGCCATCACCCGCACCTCCTCCACCGAGACCGCATGCAGAAAATACGGGGAGTGCGTCGTGCAGACGATCTGCAGCCCCGGGCGCCGCGCCATGATCGTGCGGATCGCCTTCAGCAATTCGAGCTGCGCCCCGAGGTGCAGCCCGTGATCGATGTCGTCCATCAGCAGCAGATCCGGCATGTCCGGGTTGTGCGCCGCCGTCAGCAGCGCCAGCGCCAGCAGCGTCCCGTCGCTCACCCGGCCCGCCGGGACGCGCCCCTGCACCATCACCAATTCCAGCCCCGTCAGCGGCGCCCGCTGCCCGTCCGGGCCGACGCCCTCCTGCTTCGAAAAACGCAATTCCCGGAAGCAGGGGACAACCGCGCGCAGATCCGCCTGGAGCTGCAGAAACGCCTGCGTGTGGTTGCCCGCCAGATCCTTGAGGATCGTCGGGATTCCGTAGCCGTCCGGCTGAAGCTCTGTGATGTTCACGCCTGACGGCGCGGCGATCTGTTTCGGAACCAGGGCGAG